>NZ_JAGPYQ010000001.1:4519011-4820279 GCF_018070025.1 Streptomyces liliiviolaceus | reverse complement strand
TGCGGCCCGCCCCCGACGCGATCCTCAAGGCGGAGGCTAGGGCTGCGGCTTGCCCAGCATGAGGCAGATGGCGGCCTGGGTGAGTTCCTTGTTCGCGGCGGCTGCCCGCTCCTCCTTGATGCCGAAGTTGGTGCTCGTCAGGACGGCGACACTGCGGCGGCCGCTCGTGTCGGTGTAGATCTCGCTGGAGTAGCCGGGCAGGCCGCCCGTGTGCCCCCAGACGGTGCCGCAAGGAGTGTTGATCCGCATCAGACCGAGTCCGTAGCGTCCGCCTTCCTCGGGGGCGTCGACCGTGGTGCGCATCTCCTTCATCTGGGCCGGGGGCAGCAGGTCGCCGGACATCAGCGCGGTGAGGAAGCGCTGCCAGTCCTGCGCGGTGGAGACCATGCCTCCCTCCGCCCAGGACCAAGCCGGGTCGATGGCGGACGTCTCGACGTTGCCCTCGGGACGCTCGGGACCAGCGAACCCGAAACCGTCGGGCAGATCCACGACCCCGGCCAGGATGGCCTTGAGACGCTCGGCGTCCGGCTCGTAGCCCGCCGCATGACTGTCCGAGGTCCAGTCCGCGTTCGTGGCCAGGTACGAGTCCTTCATGCCCAGCGGCTCGGTGATCCGCTGCTCTAGCAGCCGGGCCAGACCCGTACCGGTGGCCTTCTCCAGGATCATCCCGAGGGCTACGTAGTTGGTGTTGCTGTAGGAGTACTTCTCACCGGGTGCGGTCGGCGGGTCCTGGTCGGGGGTGATCGCGAGGAGTTCCTGCGGAGTCCACGTCCGCTCTTCCTGGCCCGTCAGGGAACCCAGGAACTGCGGCGTGAGGAAGAAGTCGCCGAGTCCGCTGGTGTGGTTGAGCAGCATCCGTACGGTGATGTCCTTGCCGCCCCTGACCGCCCCGGGCAGCCACTTGTCGACCGTGTCGTCGAGACCGATGCGGTGCTCGGCGACCTGCTGCAGGACGAGGGTGGCGGTGAGTGTCTTCGTGTTGGAACCGACCCTGAACAGGTCACCGGGAGCGAGGCGGTGGTCGGCCTTCGTCCAGGAGGCCTGTCGGGCGGTCTCCAGGGCCTTGCCCCTGCCGGTGTCGACGCGGACGATCACGCCCAGGGAGCCGGTGTCCGCGGCCTTCTGCGCGAGGCCGCCCAGAGTCCTGTCGGCCGACGCGTTCACCGCCCCCTTGCTCTGTCCGCCCGAGGGGTGTGCGGCTTCGGCCGGTGGCTGGGAGCAGCCCATGAGCACCGCACCGGTGCAGGTGGCAAGCCCCATGGCCAGTGTCCTGCGCAGGATGCGGTGGGAGTGGGACGATGTCTGTGCGGGCATGACGGTTTCCTTCGACGGGTGACGGTTGCCTGGTGCGCCGGGAACCCGGGGCGTCGGCCCCGTTCGGCCGTCTGCCGGCCGGGCCCCGCGCACAAGAACCATTCAGCCAGCGGCGCCGGCCCGGCACATCGCTCCATGGCGTGGCTGTCGCGGGTGCCGGCTCACTCCAAGGGACGACCCCGGCCGCCGGGCTCCGGCGTCGCCGCGTCCCCGGGGGCGGGGGACGACAACGCGTTCCTGGCCAGGACCGCCGCCTGGGCGCGGCTTCGGCAGCCGGTCTTCGTGAGCATCCGGCTGACATGCGTCTTCACCGTGTGCAGGCTCACGACGAGCCGCTCGGCGATCTCGGCGTTGCTCAGCCCCTCCCCGATGAGTCCCAGGACGTCGCGTTCCCGCTCGGTGAGGTGTTCCAGCCGGGCCAGTTCCTGGCCGTCGGGCCGCTGCCGGCCGTTGAGATGGCCCTCGATGATCCGGCGGGTCACCAGGGGGCTCAGTGCGCTGTGGCCCGCCGCCGCGGCCCGGACGGCCCCGGCCAGTTCTTCGTACGAACTGTTCTTGAGCAGGAATCCGGACGCCCCCGCGGCGAGCGCGTCGTCGACGAACTCGTCCAGGTCGAACGTCGTCACCATGAGGACACGGCAGCGTCCGGGACCGACCAGTCCCCGGCGGCCCAGCTCGGTGAGCGCCCACAGTCCGTTGCGGCGCGGCATGCGGATGTCCATCAGCAGTACGTCCGGCCGAAGCCGCGTGCACGCTTCGACGGCTTCCTCGCCGTCGCCCGCCGTGCCCACCACCGTCAGGTCCGCCTGGCTGTCCAGGATCGCGCTGAGGCCGGCGCGGATGACCGGCTCGTCGTCCACCACGAGCACACTGATCCGCTCAGCCACCGAAGACCTCCAACGGCATCGTGACCAGGACGCGGAAGCCGCCGTCGCCGGTCGGCCCCGCGGTGAACTCGCCGCCCAGTGCGCCGACTCGTTCGCGCATGCCGGTCAGGCCGTGGCCGACGCCCGCACCGGCCGTGGCGCGCCGTGTCCCGCGGTCGTTCACGACCTCGCACCGCAGCTGCGTCGGCCCATGGTCGAGGGTCAGCCGGACCGGCGCGCCGGGCGCGTGCCGGCGGGCGTTGACCAGTGCTTCCTGGAGGACGCGGTACCCGGCCAGTTGCACCGGTCCCGGCAACGACTCCAAGGTGTCCGCCTTGCGCACCTCCACGGTTCCACCCGCGGCACGGTGGCTGTCCAGCAGGGCGTCCAGCTCGCCGAACCCGGGCGTCGGCAGCAGCGCGGTGGCGTCCGCGGGGTCACGCAGCATCCGCAGCAGGCCCCGCAGATCGCCGCTGCTCTGCCGGCCGGCCGCCGCCAGTGCGTCGACCTGGGGACGGGCCCAGCCGGGCAGCTCGGCGCCGTGAGAACGCAGGATCTCCGCGTGCATGACCAGCAGCGTGAGCGAGTGCGCGACCACGTCGTGCATCTCGCGCGCGATGCGCTCCCGCTCCCGCCGTGCGACGTGCTCGGCCTCCATGGCCCGGGCCCGGCTCGCGTCGGCCGCCCGCCGCTCGGCCGCGGCGAGCAGTGTCCCCCGGGTGCGCGCGGCGAACCCCATCGCCCAGGCCAGCGGCATCGGGGCGAGCACGGCGAGGACGTCCACGCCGCCCCTGAACCCGGGGGGAGCGGCCGTCGCCCGGTTCACCCAGATACCGGCCGCGAACAACGCGGCGCTGCCTGCCGCTGCCGGTACGGCTCGCGTCCAACGCGGACAGCGGCTGCCCAGGTTGTAGAGCAGCACGGCGAGCGGCAGGAAGACCAGCGGGGACAGCTTCGCGCCCTGCGCCGCGCCCGCGACCAGCGCCGTCACAAGGGCCCCGGCCCCCACGACGAGGGCAGTGGCCGGCAGTCGCCGGCGCAACAGCAGGACCACGGCGGCCACCGCCTCGTACGCAGTCAGCGCGACCCACGCCGGCCCGGACGGGTCCGCGTAGGGCTGCGACAGCAGCGGTGGAACAAGTGTCAGTACGACCAGGCCCGCATCGCCGCCCCACCCCGGCCACCGAACGTCAACGATTCCCATCCGGCCAACCCTAGGAGCTCACGCAGCGGCCTTCGTCAATCCAAAGAGCTACTTCCTGCCCAGGTACCGGCTCGCGGTTGCGCGCCGGCCGGCGTCGCTTCGACTGGCTGGAGCCGGGGGTGGAAAGCCAGGGCTGCGCGTGAGGGGGGTCGCAGGTGCGCTCGGGGATCATGTGACGATGCTGTGGGAGTCCATGTCGGCCAGGGTCCATTCCTCGACCTCGGCGAGGTGGACGGCGGCGGCCTCCTGGGCGGCCGGCACATTGCGTGCCGCCATGGCGTCCAGGATCTCCAGGTGCCGTTCGGTGGAGCCGGCGAGGCGGTGCGGGCCGGTCGCGCCGAGGACCCGCAGCCAGTACACGAAGGGCTCGACCGAGTCACGGGCGGAGATGAGCCTGCTGTTGCCGGTGCTGGCGATGATCTCGCCGTGGATGCGGGTGTCGCTGGCGAAGAACGGTTCGTAGTCGCCGCGTTCGGCGGCCGCGAGGGCGGCCACGGCCTCCTCGCGGAGGTCGGCGATCTGTTTCAGCGGCATGGCCGCCGCGGCGACACCGGTGGCGAGCCACTCAAGCCCTTTGCGCAACTGGCAGACCTCGTGCACGTCCTGACGGCTCGGCCGCGTCACGAACGTACCCGAGCGGGGACGTGTCTCGACGAGCCTGTCGTGTTCGAGGCGCACCAGTGTGTCGCGTACCGGTGTGCGCGACACGCCGAACTCGGTCGCGATGGCCCCCGGGTCGAGGCGTGAACCGGGGGCGTACTCGCCGGAGGTGATGCGTGCGCAGAGGATCGCGTACAGCTGCTCGGAGATCGACTCGACGACGAGGGGCTGTGGTCCGCGACGGTTGCGGACCGATGTGCTGGCCATGATCGCCCCTCTGGTCGGGTCCGGTCGGATCTGGTCTGACGGGTCGCCCACGAGGTTGTGGGACGTGACATCTAATCGATCAGATTAGCCGTTCGGAGCGCGGCGCGGATGCGGGCGCGGTCGGATTCGGTGGCCGGCTGGAAGGGGCGGCGGGGGAGACCCGGGGAGCGGCCCTGGAGTTCGAGTGCCGCCTTCAGTGTCGCGGGGAGGTTGGGCGCGTCGATCGCCCGCCACACGGTGAGGATGCGCTCGTGCAGGCTCAGGGCCTTGGCGTGGTCACCGCTCTGGACCGCGTTCCAGAGTTCGACGCTCAGCGCGGGCGTGACGGTGGGGATCGCGGCGAGCGCGCCGTGGGCGCCCATGGCGAACGCCGGGTAGTGCAGGTCGTCGAGCGCGGCGAGGATGACGAACCGCTCGCGCATGCGGTGCAGCAGGTCGGCGAGCAGGTGCATGTCGCCGCCGGACTGCTTGATCGCCACGACCTGCGGAACGTCGCGCAGCAGCTCGATGGTGTCGACGGGGACCAGGGCCCAGGGCACCACGTTGTACAGGACGATGGGCAGGTCGGTCGCCTCGCCGATCTCCCGGTAGTGCGCCACGGTCTCCTCGGGCGAGGGTGAGAAGACGTAGTGCACGGGCGTCACCTGGAGGGCGTCGACGCCGACCTCCTTGAGGGCGAGCGAGTAGCGCTTGGCCTGGGCGGTCGAGTTCTGGATGACGCCGCCGATCACCGGCACCCGGCCGGCGACCTCGTCGACGACGGTGGCGCAGATCGCCGCGCTCTCCTCCAGGGAGAGGGTCTGTCCCTCACCGGTACTGCCGCAGGCGCAGATGGCGGTGACGCCCTGGCCGAGGAGGTACTTCACCTCGCCGCGCAGCAGATCCAGGTCGACCTCGTCGTTCTCGTCGAACGGCGTGACGACGGTGGAAATCATCCCGCCGAGCTGGATGTCCTTCACGTGTCCTCCTGCGTATTGCCGCGCTCAGGATGCGGATGTAATGTCTGATGCATCAGATGTTAGCACGGGTCCCCGAAAGCGGAACCGCAGTTTCCGGTCACCGCCGACCCGCGCGCATGATGAGGACGGCACCGACCGCGTCTTCGAGCCGCCATCGCATTCGAGCCGCCATCGCAATGGAGCGAGCATGTCCACACCAGCCACGGCACCGGCCGCCGCGCCGGCCTCCCGGGCGTCGCTGCGCAAGGTCGTCACCGCCAGCGCCCTGGGCACCACCGTCGAGTACTACGACTTCACCCTCTACGCGACGACCGCGGCCCTGGTCTTCGACAAGATCTTCTTCCCCGACGCCTCACCCCTGGTGGGCACCCTCGCCGCGTTCGCCACCTACTTCGTCGGGTACGCGGCCCGTCCGCTCGGCGGCATCCTCTTCGGCCACTTCGGCGACCGCCTCGGCCGCAAGAACGTACTGATCATCACCATGCTGATGATGGGCCTGGGGACCTTCGCCATCGGACTGCTGCCCTCCTACGACAGCATCGGCATCGCCGCCCCGATCCTGCTCGTCCTCATCCGCCTCGTGCAGGGCCTCGGCATGGGCGGCGAATACGGCGGCGGCGTCCTCATGGCGCTGGAATACAGCCCCAGGACCCGACAGGGCTTCTTCACCTCCCTCGTGCACATCGGCACCCCGGCGGGAGTGCTCATCCCCGTCGGACTCGTCACGGCCCTGGACGCGGCGCTGCCCGGCGGGGCCTATGACGACTGGGCCTGGCGACTGCCGTTCCTCGCCAGCATCCTGCTCGTCGGCGTCGGCATGTGGATGCGCTTCCACATCACCGAGAGTCCCGAGTTCGTCAAGATGCGGGCCGACCGCGAGGTGCAGAGCCTGCCCGTACGGGAAGTGCTCACCCGGCGCCCTGCCACCGTCGTCTTCTCGATCCTCGCCAAGATCGCGGAGAGCGGTCTGTTCAACATCTACTACGTGGTGGCCATCACCTACGTCACCACCGAACTCGACCGCGACAAGACACCCGTACTGCTCGCCGTCCTGGTCGCGTGCGCCGTCGAATGCTGCACCCTGCCCCTGTTCGGTGCGCTCTCCGACCGCATCGGCCGCCGCAAGGTGTACATCGCCGGCGCCCTCTTCCAGGCCGTTCTCGCCGTGCCGTTCTTCCTGCTCATCGAGACCGGCCAGTTCTGGGCGTACGTCCTCGGCATGACCCTCGGCCTCGGCGTGGGCCACGCGGCGATGTACGGCGCGCAGGGCGCGCTGTTCTCCAACCTGTATCCCGTCAACGTCCGCTACACCGGCCTCTCCGTCACCCAGCAGTTCGGCGCCACCCTCGGCGGTGGCCTGTCCCCGCTCATTGGAACGGCCCTGCTGGCCACCGCGGGAGGCCACTGGGGCTGGCTGATCCTCTACTGCGTCGGCGTGGCGGTCCTGTCCGCGCTCGCCACCACCCGGCTCGGCGCGGGCGAGGCCGAACCCACCACCCCGGCTCCGCTGCCGACGCCCGCCCCCGAAAGGACCGCGACCCCGTGACCCGCCTCTTCCTCCCCGACACCGCACCCGTGGAGGCCGCGGTGCGCGGTCTCGCCCTGGCCCACCCCGACCTGCTCCACCTCCACCAGGACCCGCTCTACGTCACCGCCCGCGACCGCGACCCCCGGCGCCGCGTTGGACTCCTCTCCGGCGGCGGCTCCGGGCACGAACCCCTGC
This sequence comes from Streptomyces liliiviolaceus, assembly GCF_018070025.1. Lineage (NCBI taxonomy): Bacteria > Bacillati > Actinomycetota > Actinomycetes > Kitasatosporales > Streptomycetaceae > Streptomyces > Streptomyces liliiviolaceus. Next base: position 4,813,346 of record NZ_JAGPYQ010000001.1, on the reverse strand, counting down.
ACACCGGGTTCGTCGGCCGCGGCATGCTCGACGCCTCCGTCCCCGGCCGGGTCTTCGCCTCACCGCACAACCGCCAGGTCTACGAGGCCTCACGGGCCGTCGCGGGCGAGGACGGCGTCCTGCACATCGTGAAGAACTACACGGGGGACCGCATCAACTTCGGTATCGCCGCCGAGCGCCTGCGCGCCGACGGCATCCGGGTGCGCCGCGTCCTGGTCGACGACGACCTCGCCACCGAGGACGAGACGACCGCGACCGGCCGGCGCGGTACGGGAGCCACCGTCATCGTCGAGAAACTCCTCGGCGGGGCCGGCGACACCGGACTCGGCCTCGACGAACTCGCCGACCTCGGAACCGAGATCGCCGCGGCCTCGCGCAGCGTTGCCGTCGCCTCCCGCGCCCACACCTCACCCGCCCAGGGCGGCCGCGCCTTCGAACTCGGCGACGACGAGCTGGAGTACGGGGTGGGCATCCACGGCGAGCGCGCCGCGCGGACCGTCGCCCGTCCACCGCTGGAGGAACTCGTCGACCGCATGGCACGGCAGGTGCTCGACGGCCTGCCCCGGCGCCCCGACGACGTCCTCCTCCTCGTGGGCGGCCTCGGCGCGACCACCCTGCTGGAGCTGTACGCCGTCCACGACCGGGTCCGCCACTTCCTGGACGCCCAGAGTGTGCGCGTCGCCGGACAACTCGTCGGCACGTTCGTCCCCGCCCTCGACATGAGCGGCTTCTCCCTCACCCTCACCACGCCCGGAGAACGCTGGCTCGACTGGTGGCACGCGCCCGCCCGGACCCCGGCCTTCCCCGTCACACAGCCCCTCGCCGGTACGGAGCCCACACGATGACCCTCGACCACCGCCTCGTCCTGAGCACCTACGCGCAGACCGCGCGCACCGCGCACGACACGCTGACCGCGCTCGACCAGCTTTCCGGCGACGGCGACTTCGGCGACAACCTCCGTGAAGGCCTCGACCGGGTCGAGACGGCTCTCGGCGAACGCCCCAGCGACGCCGCCTTCGCGGTCGCCGCCTCCGTCTTCCTCGACGAGGTCGGCGGCACCAGCGGTCCCCTGATCGGCCTGCTCTTCCAGGAGATCGCCCGCGCCCTGGCCCACTCCGAAGACGCCCGCGAGGGCTGGCGTACGGGCGTCGCCGAGGGCCTAGCCGCGATCCAACGCGTGGGCGAGGCGGAGCCGGGGGACCGCACCATGGTCGACGCGCTCGCCCCGGCCCGGGACGCCCTGACCGCGGGAGAGGACTTCGCCGGCACAGCCCGTGCCGCCCTCTCCGGCGCACAGGCCACCGCCGGCATCAGGGCCCGCCGGGGCCGCGCCGCCTACGTGGGCGACCGCGCACTCGGAGCCCCCGACCCCGGAGCCGTCGGAGTGGCCCTGCTCTTCTGGTCGTTGGCCAGGGTGGCCGAACCCGACGCGGCGGTGGACACCTTGGAGGAGTTGCTCGGGCGCGCACGCGACGGAGGGTGACAGCCCCACCCCGTACCAGTGGTTTCGTCCTGCGCCGGGCTCTCCGTCCTGAGGCCACCTTGCCGGAGCGGCCTCAGCGGCGGGCCGATGGTTGCGCCTCCTCCAGGGCCGGTGCCGCGACCGGCGTGGCGGCGTGCTTGCGGAGCAGGACGAGCACCAGGATCCCGGCGGCCAAGGCGGTCGCGGAGGCGATCCGCAGGGTCGCGTTGACCCCGTCGGCGAATGCGGCCGGTGAGCCGTGTCCGTCGGCGACCCGGTCGGCGAAGACGCTCCCGAAGACCGCCACGCCGAGTGCGAGTCCGAGCTGGCGGAACGTGTTCAGTGCCCCGCCGGCCATCCCGCTGCGCTCGCGCGGCACCTCGGCCAGCAGTGCCGAGGCGTTCGTGGGCAGCACGCTGCCGACGCCGAGTCCGGCCACGATCAGTCCGGGGACCAGGACCGTACCGGTGCTGTCCGCGTCGATCCTGGCCTGCAGCAGGTTGCCGGCGGCGATCAGCAACAGGCCGAGGCCGACGGTCAACCGCGGGGCGATCCTCTGCAGGACCCGTCCGGCGCCCGCGCCGACGACCAGGGAGGCGGCCGCCATCGGGAGGGCGCCGTACAGTCCGGCGTCGACCGGACCGTTGCCGAGCACCTGCTGCAGCCAGACGGTGCTGAACGGCAGATAGCCGAAGGCGGCGGCCTGGGTGAGGAACGCGGCGACGATCAGTACGGTGAACGGCGCCCGGCGGAACAGCGCCAGATCGAGCATCGGGTGCTCCGAGCGGGCCTCGACGACCAGGAACAGGGCCAGGGCCGCGAGGCCGGCGGCGAACGCGCCCAGGGCCACGCCGTCGGTCCAGCCGGCTTCACCTGCGCGGATCAGTCCGTACGTCACGGCGGCCGCAGCCACGGTGAAGCTGATCGTGCCCGGCAGGTCGAGGCGGCCGCCCCGCGGCGCCCGGGATTCGCTGACTCCGCGGACCGTGAACCAGAGCGCGACCAGGCAGACCGGCAGGTTGACGAGGAACACCCAGCGCCAGCCGAGGTGTTCGGTGAGCAGGCCGCCGGCGAGCGGGCCCGCCGCGGCGGCGGCGCCGTTCACCGCGCCCCAGATGCCGAACGCGATGCCCCGGTCGTGGCCGTGGTAGGTGAAGTTGAGCAGGGCGGCGGTGCACGCGAACATGGCCGCGCCGCCGACGCCCTGGAGGATCCGGGCGGCGATCAGGGCCTGTTCGTTCGGGGCGAGCGCGCAGAGCAGCGAGGAGAGGGCGAAGACGCCGATGCCGATCAGATAGACGCGGCGGCGGCCGAACCGGTCGGCGATAGAACCGGCGCCGAGCACCAGGGCGGCCAGGGACAGGGCGTACCCGTCGATGACCCACTGGAGGTCGGTGTAGTCCGTCCGGAAGTCGTCGGAGATCGCCGGCAGGGCGACGACGACGATGAGGACGTCCACGAGTAGCAGGAAGGTGCCGAGACAGACGGCGATGAGCGGAGACCATTTACGCATGCGCCGCAGAATGCCGGTACCTGCCCAACTCTCCCCACCTTTCTTCGCTGTTCCTGCGGATCTCGACACTCGCTACGCTGACGCGGTGGAAATCGATGAGCTGGACCGGCAGGTGACGCACGCGCTGCGGATCAACGGCCGGGCCGGGTACCGGGAGATCGGCGCGGTGCTCGGCGTCTCCGACCAGACCGTCGCCCGGCGATACCGCCGGCTGCGCGCCGAAGCGGGCGTGCGGGTGGTCAGCGTGCCCAACCCCATCCGGCTGGGCTACGAAACCTGGCTGATCCGCCTGCGTACCGCCCCGGAGTCGGCGCCGCGGATCGCCGGCGCGCTGGCCCGCCGCCCGGACACCGGCTGGGTGTCGATCACCTCCGGCGGTACCGAGATCGCCTGCATGGCGCGGGTACCGGCCTCGGCCGACCGGGAGACCCTGCTGCTGCAGAAACTGCCCCGGACCCCGCGGGTGACCTCCGTCAGCGCGCACTGCGTCATCCACCAGTTCGTCGGCGGGGCGGTCGGACCCGACCTGCACGACGACGCACTGACCGCCGAACAGATCACCGCGCTGACTCCGGCCAGGCCGCCGCAGGGGAGCGACCGACCGGCGACGCGCCTCACCCCCGCGGACGCGCCCCTGCTGGAGGCGCTCGCCCAGGACGGGCGGCTCGGCTACGCGGAGTTGGCGGCTGCCGCCGGCTGGCCGGAGTCGACCACCCGCCGCCGGGTGCAGGAACTGTTCGAGTCCGGGGCGCTCTACACCGACGTGGAGATCGATGTGGAGCTGTACGGGTTCCGCGCCCCCGTCCTACTCTGGCTGACGGTGTCCCCGTCCCGGCTGGCGGCCGTCGGCGCGGCACTTCGCGCGCACGAGGAGGTCGTCTTCGCGGCGGCCACCACCGGTCCGACGAACGTACAGGCCCTCGTCGTCTGCCGGGACATGCCGGAGCTCTACCGGTACCTGACCGAGAAACTGGGCTCGCTGGACGGTGTGGAGCGGATCGAGTCGGAGCCGCTGCTGCACAACGTCAAGCAGCTCGGCACGGTGCGCTGACCCTTCGCCGCCACTGAACGAAAGGCGCACCGCGAGCAGAGGAGCGGCAGCGGCTGTCAGCACCGCGCGGGCGGGCGCGGGGATTCACCGGGCGTTGACCTGTTCCGTGAGCCTGCCTTTGCGGAGCCTGAGGACGCGGTCGGACTGGGACGCCAGGTGCTGGGAGTGGGTGACCACGACGACGCAGGTGCCCTGCTCGTGGGCGAGGTCGCGGAAGGTGTCGATGATGCCCTGGGCGGTGTCCTCGTCGAGGTTTCCGGTGGGTTCGTCGGCGAAGAGGATGTCGACGTCGCAGGCGAGGGCGCGGGCGATGGCGACGCGCTGCTGCTGGCCGCCGGACAGGCGCAGGACGTTGCGGGTGGCCGTCGCCCTGTCGAGGCCGATGTCCTCCAGGAGCCGCAGGGCCCGTGCCCTGCGGGTTCCGGTGACGGGTTTCGCGCCGGTGATCTCCATGGCGGTGGTGACGTTCTGGAGGGCGGTCATGTAGGTGAGGAGGTTGTACTGCTGGAAGACCGTGGCGGCGTGCTTGTTGCGGTAGCGGCCGAGACCGAGCTCGGTGAGGTCCTGCCCGTTGAAGCTGATGGTGCCCTTGGTGGGGGTGTCGAGGCCGCTGGCGAGGGAGAGCAGGGTGGTCTTGCCGCTGCCGGAGGGGCCCAGGACGGTGTAGAAGGTGCCTCGTTCGAAGGTGTGGTCGACGTCTTTGAGGACCGTGGTCCTGCGGCGCTGGCCGGAGTAGGTGTGGCTGACGCCTGCCAGGCGCAGAAGGGGCGGAGCCGTGCTGGCGGGGAGCGTGGTCATGGCGGGTCACTTGCCCTTCGTGAGGATGGTGCGGGGACTCAGCCGCAGTACGGACGCGGCCGGGACGGCGGTGGCGAGGAGGCCGATGCCGAGGCCGACACCGCCCACCGTTGCGAGGTCCGCCGGGCCGAGCGCGACGGTGATCCTGTCGATGGGGTCGGCGTTCTCCACGGGCCGGTCGTCCGGGTCGATGCCCTGATAGATTCCGGTGCTGCCGGGGGCCGGAGGCTGCCAGGAGTCGAGTTTCCGCTCGGCGGCGGAGGCTTCCCTGCCGAGCAGCGCCTGGCCGGCGCTCTGCGTCAGTGCCGGGGTGAACAGGGCGCTGAGGCCCACGGCCACGGCGGCGACGGCGACGATCTCCAGGGCCTGCTGGGCGATGAGCCTGTTCTTCCTCTCACCCATCGCCAGCAGGACGCCGTACTCCGTGCGGCGCTGCTTGACGGCCAGGTTGACCAGAAGGGCGAGTACGGCCGCGCCCGCGAGACCCATCAGCCACATGGCGAGGGTGGCCGTGGAGCGGATGCCTCCCAGCGGCCCCGTCATCTGCTGGAGGGCCTTGTCGTTGGTGTCCAGCTTGAAGCCGGTCAGTGCCGAGCCCGCGATCCGCTTGGCCCCGCTCTTGAACGGGCCTTGTCCGTCCGCGTCCCGGAGGACGAACGTGGCCTTGCCGACCTTCCGCGGGCCGTCTCCTGCGGAGTCGAGCGCGGAGAGGCCGCCCACCGATCCGTAGATCATGTTGGCCGGACTGATGCCGTACTCGGCGTCGGCCTCGGCGGTGGGGCGCGGGTCGCGGTAGATGCCGCCCACGGTGAACTTGCCCGTGGTCTTCTCGTCGTTGCCGGTGAGGGTGATCCTGTCGCCGACCTTGAGGCCGTTCCGCCGGGCCAGGCGCTCCTCGATCAGGAGCTGTTTCTTCTCCTGGTCGGCAGCGGTGATGTGCTCACCGGACAGGAGAGTGGACCTGCCGCTGCGGAAGTCGGGCAGCAGCGAGGAGTCCAGGACGCCCATACCCACGGTTCCGCCGGGGCCCATGGGATCCTTCGGTCCGCCGTCGACCAGTTTGTCGCGGCCCGTGAGGAGGGCACGGTCCCAGATCGTGTAGGTGTAGCTCTGCACCTCGGGCAGGGCCCCGATCCTGTCGACGGTCGCGGCGTCGATGCGCGGAGCCTGGAGCTGTCCGGTGTCGGCCAGTTGGCTCATGTCCACGTCGAGGTTGACCTCGGCGCCGACCGAGCGTTTGGCGGCCAGTTCGGCCCGGGCCGTCGCGTCGTCGACCAGGACACCGGCCAGCACCATCACGGAGATGGCGAGGAAGGTGGCGAGGGTGATCAGGGCGCGGCCCCTGCGGGCCCACAGGCTGAGCCCTGCGCGTTTGACGAAGTTCATGGAGATCGGCTTTCTCGGTCCGTGCGGGCGGGTTGCTGCCGGGTGAGGTGGTGAGGTGGTGAGGCCGTGAAGCGGGTGAAGCGGGGGTCGGTCATTCGGTGTCGGTGAGGACGGAGCGGGGGTGCAGACGCAGGATCCCGATGCCCGGGATGACCGTGGAGACCAGGGAGATCCCCAGCGCGATGCCGGCGACCCGGCCGACATCGGCCGGCTCGACCCGTACCGTGGGCGGACCGGTCCCGGCCTGCGGGACGCGCCCCGCCGACGCCGGTCCGCTCCGGTGACCGAGGAGCGCCTCACCGGTGCTCTGCCCGCCCAGCGAGCAGGCCAGAGCGGCGAGCGCGACGGCGGGCAGAGCCACGGCCGCCACCTCCACGGCGTGCTGGCCGATGAGCTTCCACTTCTTCTCGCCCATCGCGAGCAGCACCCCGAGCTCGAAGCGCCGCTCGCGGATCTGCAGCATCACGACGAGGCCGAGGATCAGCGTTCCGGCCAGGGCGATCACCCAGATGATCAGCCCCGCGAAGGCGCCCACCCGCTGGATGGGCTGGACCTGGTCCCGGTACGCCTTGTCGTTGACGCGGAACTCCAGGCCGTCCCCGCCCAGCAGTTTCTCGGCCGCGGCGTGCAGTTGGCGGGCCTGGTCCGGCGAGCCGATCCTGAGTACCGCCTCGCTGACCGTCGCGGCGCCGCCACCGAGCTTGCGGGCGATGTCCACCGGGACGTACAGCGTGTTGCCGGGGAGCCGGTGCGCAGGCGCCCACGTCGCCGGGTCCTGCGTCGGGTCCTGGAAGACGCCGACGACCGTCACGGCCGCGGTGCGCTCATCGTCCGCCGACCGCACCCGGAGGGTGTCGCCCACCTCCAGGTGGTTCTGGTCGGCCAAGCGCTGCTCGATCACCGCGACACCGCGGCCCGTATCCCCGGAGGAGATGCCGCGGCCCGCCGTGATCCTCGTCGACCCGTACGAGAAGGGCAGCAGCATGCCCGAGTCCCGTACGCCGTGCACGGACAACGCCCCCTTGCCGCCATCGCCATCGCCCTCGTGCTCGGGCGAGGCGCCGCCCGGCTCCGGGACCCTCGACACCAGCGGTGTGAAGCCCCGCGCGCCGGCCCGCACCGGAACCTCCGTGTTGTAGCGGTGCACGGGGCCCAGCGCGCCGAGCCGGTCGGCCAGGGCGGGGGAGAGACCCTCCTTCCGGACCGTCACGTCGACGCCGATGGCGCGTTGCGCGTCGGCTTCCTGACGGGCCGCGGCGGCCTGCAGCAGGAAACCGCCCAGGAGCAGGGTGCAGACGACCAGGAAGATCGCGAGCAGGGCGGCGGTCCTGGACCTTCTGACACCCAGGCTCATCCCGGCGCGTTTGACGAAGTTCATGCCCAGACAGAAGCAGCCCGCTGTTTGCAGGCAGATAAGCGTGTTACGGCGGCATAAGGACTCGCCCCGCGCACCGGCAGCCCCGCGCACCGGCCGTGAGGAAGCCGGTCGGCCCGCAGCCCGGAGCCCGTCCTTCAGTACCTTTATCCGCCTGCAATCACGATGTTGGTTTCCTGGTGCCATGAGAGTTCTGGTAGCCGAAGATCACCGCGTCCTCGCCCGCACCGTCGCCACCGGTCTACGCCGTCAGGCGATGGCCGTGGACATCGCCGCGACGGGCGACGAAGCCGAGCGGATGTGCCTGCTCACCGCCTACGACGTACTGATCCTCGACCGCGACCTGCCCGTCATGAGCGGTGACGAGGTCTGCAGACGGCTGCGTGAACTCACCGACCCGCCCCGCATCCTGATGCTCACCGCGGCCGGCGAGCTCACCGACAGGATCTACGGCCTCACCGAACTCGGCGCCGACGACTATCTCCCCAAACCCTTCGACTTCACCGAACTCGTCGCCCGTATCAGGGCACTGAGCCGCCGCATCCCCAAACCTGCCCCCGCCCTGCTGCACTTCGGCAACCTCACCCTCGACGAGACGCGACGCGAAGCATCCGTGGACGGACAACCGCTGGAGCTCTCGCCGAAAGAGACCGCGGTCCTGCACCTGCTGATGCGGGCCGGCGGAGCGCCGGTGACCCACGACGACATCGTCCGCACCGTCTGGGACGAACACCTCGACACCCGCACCAGCGTGGTCCGCACCACCATCAGCCGCCTGCGCGGCAAACTCGGCGACCCCGGCCTGATCCGCACCGACAAGGGAGAGGGATACCGGCTGTGCGACTGACCCCCAGGGACTGGCCTAACCCCAGGGCCTTGCCGACCCCTCGGGCCCTGCCGACCCCTCGGGCCCTGCTGAACCGCCTGCCCTTCCGCACCCGCCTCGCCCTGGCTTTCTCCGGACTCTTCCTCCTGACCGGCATCCTCCTCCTCGCCTTCGTGGTGCTGCTCGCCCGCTACGGAACAGCCCAGCAGGCCCAGGGAATCGCGGTCACGTACGGCGATGCCGAGAGCGCCCTCACGACACAGCCCGACCCCACAGCGCCGTTCGGCCGCACGACACCTGTCGAACCCACGCTCCCCACGCGGCCGGAGTACCTCCCCGAGCCCCCGAGCGACGTCGCCCTGATCCAGAAGATCGACCAGACCGTGCAGGCTGTCCAGGACACGGCCCTGCGCCAGATGGTGTTCTGGTCCGCCATCGGCCTGCTGGCCATGGCGCTCCTCGCCGGATTCCTCGGCCGGTGGCTCGCCGGACGCGCCCTGCACCCCGTCACCTCCATGACCAGGGCCGCGCGCCGCATCAGCGAGCAGAACCTGCACCAACGCCTCGCGCTCACCGGCCCCGACGACGAACTCCACCGCCTCGCCGACACCTTCGACACCATGCTCGACCGGCTAGAGCGGTCCTTCGAGAGCCAGCGCCGCTTCGTCGCCAACGCCTCCCACGAACTCAAGACACCCCTCGCCGTCCAGCGCGCCACCCTGCAGGTAGGCCTCGCCGACCCCCTGCCCGACGGCCTCACCGGCGTCCGTGAGGACCTGCTCACCGCCAACCGGGAAGCCGAACAGCTCATCGACGGACTCCTCCTGCTCGCCCGCAGCGACCGCGGCCTGGAGAAGACCGAACCCGTGGACCTCGCGACCACCGCCCGGCTTGCGATGGCCGAACTCGCCCCTCAGGCAGCGCGGGACGGCGTCCGCGTCGACCTCCGCGCCGGCACCCCCGCGGTCGTTCCCGGCGATCCCGTCCTGCTGCGGCACCTGCTGACGAACCTCATCCGAAACGCCATCCAGTACAACCACCCCGAAGGCCACGTCCTCGTACGACTCGACGCCTCCACCGTGACGGTGACCAACAGCGGACCCCGCATCGCCGCAGACCGCATCCCCGACCTCTTCGAACCCTTCCGCCGACTCGACGGAGACCGTACCGCGACCACGGGCCACGGCCTGGGACTTTCCATCGCCGCCTCCATCGCGCAGGCCCACCACGCTTCCCTGACAGCACGCCCCGGCCCGGAGAACGGACTCACACTGACCCTGCGCTTCCCCTGAGAGGGCCTACGCGGTGGTGGCGATGCCGCCGTCGACGGGGATCACGGTGCCGGTCAGGTAGGCGCCTGCCCGGCCGGCGAGGAACACGGCGACACCCGCCATGTCGTCGTCGCGGCCGATCCGGCGCAGTGGGGCCGCCGCCGCGATCGCCTCGCCGAGCTCGTCGAGGGTCGCGGCCATCATCGTCGAGGGGAACGGTCCCGGTGCCACGGCGTTGACGGTGACGTGCTGCGGTCCCAGTTCCTTGGCGAGCACTCGGGTGAGTTGATGCAGTGCGGCTTTACTGCTGGAGTACGAGTAGTTGGGCCGCTGGGGGATGTGGATGGCGGCGATGCTGCCGATGTTGATGATCCTGGCGGGATCGTCGGCGGTGCCCGCCTTGCGAAGTGTCGGCAGCAGCGATTGGACCAGCCAGAACGGCGACTTCAGGTTGAGGTCGACAACCGTGTCCCAGGCCTCGTCCGGGAACGTCGCCAGCGGCTCGTCCCACAGGGCGCCCGCGTTGTTGACGAGGATGTCGAGCCGCTCCGAGTCGGCGGTGACGAGGTCGGACAGCCGTCGGCACTCGTCGTGGCGGGACAGATCGGCGGGGATGGCCCGCACCTCACCGAATCGGGACAGGTGTTCCTGCGCCTGAGCACAGGCTTCCGCGCTGCGTGAGCTGATGACCACGCGGGCGCCCGCTTGGAGAAGGCCACGCGCGATCATCATCCCGATACCTCTGGTGCCACCGGTGACGAGTGCGCGCTTTCCTCGCAGATCGAAAAGTTCTGCATGCGTTGTGAATTGGGTGTCCACCACTTGAGTCTTTCCTGTTGGTCGTGCGGGATGATGCTTCGACGTGTTGAATTCACGACTTTGCCGGGGCTGTGGTAACTGGCCGTGGATACCGGCGAGACCCTGTTGTTCCCGGCACGCCCGCAAACGCTATGGCCTTGGCGTGCACTCCAAGCAAGCGGAACGGGCACGAAATCGGCGGGGTGTTCTCGCGGGGTATGGTCCGCGGTAATTGGTACGGCTTCCCCTGTCAGGGCAGAGGACCTCGCCTCTTCGGGCAGATCATCTTGCCCTGCTGCCTCCTGACCTGGTGCCCGCGGTGCGACTAGCGTCCGAGAGTGAGCCTTTGGACTTCTCTGGAACCCGCCTCCGCGACCGTGGACCCGGGTGGCAGTACGACCGTACGACTGCGTCTGCGCAACACCGGTGATGTGGTGGACGAATACCGCTTCGAGGCGGTGGGCTCCCTGGCGCCATGGGCCAGAGTGGAGCCGCAGGTGCTGCGGCTGTATCCAGGAACGACGGGCTCGGTCGACATCTCCTTCGCGCCCCCTCGCACACCCGATGCGACGGCAGGGCCCAATCCGTACGCGGTCCGGGTCACGCCGACCGAGCATCCTGACGCGACGACGGTTCCCGAGGGCAACCTCACCATCACTCCGTTCACGGAAGTACGGGCGGAGTTGGTGCCGCCGACCGTCAAGGGCCGTTTCCGGGGCCGTCCGAAGCTGGCGGTCGACAACCTCGGCAATACGAAGCTGACCGCGTCGGTGAGCGGTAGCGACAACGGCGACCACCTGTCCTACGACGTCCATCCGTCGAATGTGCAGATCGAGCCGGGTCGTGCGGCGTTCGTGAAGACGACGCTGAAGCCGCGCCAGATCATCTGGTTCGGGTCGAAGGAGTCCCGGCCCTACACGCTGGCTGTCCAGCGGTCGGGTGTGGATCCGCTGGACGTCGAGGGCACGTACGTCCAGAAGGGGTTCCTGCCGCGCTGGCTCGCGACCTTCCTCGGTATCTTCATGGCGCTCGCGATCACCTTCGTGATGCTGTGGATCGCCTACAAGCCCAGCGTCCGCAGCACCGCCACGGAGAAGATCGAGGAAGCCGGCGTCAGCACCCTGGCGCCTTCCCCTTCACCGACTCCCGAGGCGCCGAAGGCACCGTCTGTCGAACCGGAGCCGAGCCAGCCCGCTCCGGGAGCGTCCGACGGCGGGGGCGGTGGAGGGGCTCCGGGGCCGGAGCAGACGAAGAAGGAAGAGCCGGAGAGCGTGGTGCCGGTGAACAACGTCCTTCTGCGGAACACCGCCACGAAGAAGTGCGCCGACATCCCGGGCAAGGGGAAGGGCAAGAAGGACGGCCGGGTGCAGCAGTTCACGTGCGACGAGAGCGTCGATGACAACCAGCGCTGGAACCTGGAGGAGCGTTACCCGAAGCTCGGCCCCGGCGGCTCGGTCCTCTTCCAGATCCGCAACGTCAAGGACCAGCTCTGCATGGACCTGCCGGGCTCCGGAGCCCAATCCATCCATGCGGCGATTTCCGAATCCGAGTGCGTCGGAACCGTCGCCGACAACCAGCTGTGGTGGATCGACAAGCAGAAGAGCGGCGCGTACTGGATCCGCAATTACGCCAGCAACAACAAGTGCCTTGAGGTAGCCGGAAATGAGCCCAAGACCAATGAAACACGCCTTCTGATCTTCCACTGCACCACCACCGACGACCAGGAGTGGCAGATCATCCAGCCCTCGGAGGGATGAGACGTCCCGATGACGGTGGGCCACCGCCACGGGTGTGCCGTACCGCAGGCCGGGCCCGCGTTACGGCACACCGGGGATTGTTCATCGGCCTACGGTCTGCCAGACGGTCTTCGTCTCCAGGAACGGTGTGATGCGGGCGAGGCCCGGCAGCGCGTTCCAGTCGGGGGACGGTTCCGGGCGCAGCACCCGGGTGAGGGTGGCCGCCGCCGCGGTCTCCAGCTGTGTCGCGAGGTCTCCCGCTCCGGCCAGGTCGAGCGCGTTGACATCGGCGTGGGCGGCCAGGGTCGGAGCGATCTCGGCGGTGCGGCCGGTGAGGATGTTGACGACCCCGCTGGGCAGGTCGGAGGTGGCGAGTGCTTCGGCGAGGGTGACGGCGGGGAGCGGGGCGTGTTCGCTCGCCACCACGACCGCGGTGTTGCCCGCGGCGATCACCGGGGCGACGACCGAGACCAGCCCGAGCAGGGGCGAGTCCTGAGGGGCGAGGATCGCGACGACGCCCGTGGGTTCGGGGGACGAGTTGTTCTCGTAGGGTCCCGCCACCGGGTTGCCCCCGCCCAGCACCTGGGTGATCTTGTCGGTCCAGCCCGCGTAGTAGACCCAGCGGTCGATCGCGGCGGAGACGACGTCCTGCGCCGCTGCCTCGTCGATGCCCTGCGCGTCGACGACGTCCCGGACGAAGTGGGCGCGACGGCCCTCCATCATCTCGGCGATCCGGTAGAGGATCTGGCCCCGGAGCTGGGCCGTCCGCGAGGCCCAGGAGCCCGACGCGGAGCGGGCCGCGACGACGGCGTCGCGTGCGTCCTTGCGTGAGGCGAGCGCGGCGTTGGCCAGGTGGGCGCCGTCCGGTGAGGTCACGGGGATGCTCCTGCCCGACTCGGAGCGGGGGAAGGCGCCGCCCAGGTAGAGCTTGTAGGTCTTGTGCACCGGCATCCGCCGGGGCGCCGGAGCCGTCGGTGCGGGTTCGGGTGCCGTGGTCGTGTCAGCCATTGAGGTACGCCTCCAGTCCGTGCCGTCCGCCCTCGCGCCCGTAACCGGACTCGCGGTAGCCCCCGAAAGGGCTCGTGGGATCGAATTTGTTGAAGGTGTTCGACCAGATCACTCCGGCGCGCAGCCGGTTCGCGGTCCAGGGGATCCTGCTGGCCTTCTCCGTCCATATCCCCGCGGAGAGACCGTAGGGAGTGTTGTTGGCCTTCTCGACGGCCTCTTCCGGAGTGCGGAAGGTCAGGACGGAGAGTACGGGGCCGAAGATCTCCTCGCGGGCGATCCGGTGCGCCTGGGTGATCCCGGTGAAGACGGTGGGCGCGAACCAGTAACCCCGGGAGGGCAGTTCGCAGGACGGGGACCACTGCTCGCCCCCTTCGTCCCGGCCGGCCTCGGCGAGGTGCTGGATACGGGCGAGCTGGGCGGCGGAGTTGATGGCGCCGATGTCGGTGTTCTTGTCCAGCGGATCGCCGAGCCTCAGCCGGGCCACCCGTTCCTTGAGCCGGTGCAGGACTTCCTCCGCGACGGACTCCTGGACCAGCAAGCGGGATCCGGCGCAGCACACGTGTCCCTGGTTGAAGAAGATCCCCGTGACGATTCCTTCGACCGCCTGGTCGAGGGCCGCGTCGGCGTAGACGATGTTGGCGCCCTTGCCGCCGAGTTCCAGCGTGACCCGCTTGGACGTGCCGGCGACGGTCCTGGCGATCTCCCGGCCCACGTCGGTGGAGCCGGTGAACGCCACCTTGTCCACGCCGGGGTGGGCGACGAGCGCCCGGCCGGTGGCCCCCGCGCCGGTGACGATGTTGACCACACCGGGCGGCAGTTCGGCCTCCTGGCAGATCTCGGCGAAGGCCAGGGCGGTCAGCGGAGTGGTCTCCGCGGGCTTGAGGACCACGGTGTTGCCCGCCGCGAGCGCCGGGGCGATCTTCCAGGCGAGCATCAGCAGGGGGAAGTTCCACGGGATGACCTGGGCCGCGACGCCGAGCGGCCGTGGCGCGGGGACGCCGGGGGAGACGAAGGGGAGTTTGTCGGCCCAGCCCGCGTAGTAGAAGAAGTGCGCGGCGGCGAGGGGGATGTCGACGTCCCGGGTCTCCTTGATGGGCTTGCCGTTGTCGAGGGATTCCAGCACGGCGAGTTCGCGGGCGCGGTCCTGGATGATCCGGCTGATCCGGTAGAGGTACTTGCCGCGCTCGGAGGGGCTGGTCCGGGACCACACGCCGTCGTAGGCACGGCGTGCCGCGGCGACGGCGCGGTCGAGGTCCGCCTCGGTGGCCAGGGTCACCTCGGCGAGCTTCTCCTCGTCGGCCGGATTGACGCTGACCAGGGTCTGTTCGCCCGGTTCGGTGAACTCGCCGTCGACGAAGAGTCCGTAGGCGGGCCGCAGCGAGACGACGGCCCTGGATTCGCGCGCGGGAGCGTAGAGGAGGGCGCCGGACCCGGAGGATTCCTGCGGGGTGGAGGCGGTGTGGGGCGTGGGGCGGTCTGACATGTGCGCTTGATCCCTTTCAGTCCGCGGAGTAGTAGTCGGGACCGGGGTACGTGCCGGTCGTCAGCTTCGCCCGCTGCATCAGCAGATCGTTGAGCAGGCTGGAGGCACCGATGCGGAACCAGTGGGGATCGAGCCAGTCGGGTCCTGCCGTCTCGTTCACCATGACGAGGTTGCGCAGCGCGTCCTTGGTGGTGCGGATACCACCGGCCGGTTTGACGCCGACCTGACGGCCGGTCGCGGCGCGGAAGTCGCGAACCGCCTGGAGCATGATCAGGGTGACGGCGGGGGTCGCGGCGGGCGCGACCTTCCCGGTGGACGTCTTGATGAAGTCGGCCCCGGCGTGCATGGCCAGCCAGGACGCCCGGCGTACGGCGTCGTACGTGGCCAGTTCACCGGTTTCGAGGATGACCTTCAGATGGGCCGGCGGACCGTCGGACCGGCCGCAGGCCTCCTTGACGGCGACGATCTCGTCGTACACCTTGCGGTAGTCCCCGGCGAGGAAGGCACCCCTGTCGATCACCATGTCGATCTCGGTGGCGCCGTCGGCGACCGCGTACCGGGTGTCGAGAAGGCGGACCTCCAGCGGTGCGCGTCCCGCGGGAAAGGCCGAGGCGACGGAGGCGACGCCCACGGACGTGGACTCAAGGGCCTGTGCCGCGACGCCGACGAGGTCGGGGTAGACACAGACGGCGGCCACCGGCGGAACCGTGCGGTCGGTGGGGTCCGGCAGCAGGGCCTTCGTGCACAGGCCGCGTACCTTGCCGGGGGTGTCGGCGCCTTCGAGGGTCGTCAGGTCGATCATGCGGATGGCCAGGTCGATGGCGCGAGCCTTGGCGGTCGTCTTGACCGAGCGGGTCGCCAGGTCGGCCACGCGGGCGTGGACGCCCGCCTCGTCGACGCCGGGAGTCGCGTCCAGGAGAGCACGCAGCGCGGCGTTGCTGTACGCGGGGGCCGGGGGTGCCTGGGCGGCGGGACTGGTGGTGTCAGGCACGGGAACCTCGCTTCTCTATGAGCATGTTGAGGATGAGCGCGACCACGAGGATCAGTCCGGTGACGACCATCTGGAAGAACGAACCGAGACCCATCAGATTGCACAGGTTGCGCAGCACGGACAGGAGGAGCACGGCGACGAAGGTGCCCATGACGCCGCCGCGTCCGCCGAAGAGGTTGGTGCCGCCGAGGACGACGGCGGCGATGGCGTCCAGTTCGAGGCCGTTGAACGCCGTGGGCTGACCGATGGTGAGCCGTGAGGTGAGCAGCACCCCGGCGAGCGCGGAGAGCGCCCCGGAGATGGCGAAGACCGCGGTGATCACGCCGCGCACCGGCAGTCCGGAGAGGCGGGCTGCCTCCTTGTTGCTGCCCACGGCGTAGATGTACTCGCCGAACGTCGTCCCGCGCAGCAGGAGCCCGGCGGCCACGGCGACCGCGACGAAGATCAGGCCGACGATGGGCACGTAACCGACGAATCCGCCGCCGAGGAGCTGGAAGGCGTGCGGGATCTCGCCCCCGGCGGGCTCGCCGTCGGTCAGCAGGTAGGTCAGACCGCGGATGGCGGTGAGTCCGGCGAGGGTGGTCATGAACGCGGGCAGCGAGAGATAGGCGGAGAGTCCGCCCATGACGGCGCCGAAGGCGGCGCCGGCGGCCAGGCTCACCACGATGGCCAGCAGGAAGTTGATGTCGTGGTCGATCAGCAGGGCGACCGTCATGCCGCCGAAGGCGGCCACACTCCCGACCGACAGGTCGATCCCGGCGGTGAGGATGACGAGCGTCATCCCGACGGCGACGATGCCCGTGAGCGCGGACTGCTGCAGCAGGTTGGACATGTTGCGGACGGTGAGGAACTCGGGGGCGAGCAGGCTCGCGACCACGCACAGGGCCAGGAAGACGAGTACCAGGTTGAACCTGACGACGAGGTCGGCGCCCCGCCACCGGGGCGAGGGAGGCCGCGGGCCCCTGTCGCCAGGAGCCGATTTCGGGTCGACCACCGTGGTGGATGTGCTCATGAGGGTGCTCCAGGGGATGTCGCTCTGGTGGGTGTCGCACCGGTGATGACGGTGTGCGCGATCGTGCTCTCGTCGGTGGTGCGGGGGTCGAAGCAGGCCACGTTGCGGCCTTCGTGCAGTACCCAGACGCGGTCGGCGTTGGCGGTCAGTTCGCTCAGTTCGCTGCTGGCCAGCAGGACGGCCACGCCCTGGTCGGCGAGGTGGCGGACCTGACGGTAGAGGTCGGCCTTGGCGCCCACGTCCAGGCCGCGGGTGGGTTCGTCGAGCAGCAGGACCCGGATGTCGCCCCTGGTGATCCACTTGGCCAGCACGACCTTCTGCTGGTTGCCGCCCGAGAGCTTGCCGACCGGCTGGTCGGGTGAGGAGCACCGCACGCCGAGTTCGGTGATGACCGGGGACGCGAGCCGACGGCCGCGGCGCCGCGGGAACAGCCAGGGCCTGCGGTCGAGCGCGGTGACGGCGGCGTTGCGGGCGACGGACAGCTCCAGCATCAGCCCCTGTTCCTTGCGGCTCTCCGGGACGAGGGCCAGACCGGCCCGTACGGCGGCGGCGGGACTGCGCAACCGCAGGTCCTTGCCGTCGACGGCCGCCGAGACGGTGGCGCGGGTGTCCGCGAACAGGGCTTTGAGGAGGGTGGTGCGGCCCGCGCCGCCGAGCCCCGCGAGGCCGACGATCTCGCCCGCCCGGACCTCGATGTCCTTGATGTCGATCAGCCCGGGGCTGTGTGCTGAGCGGATCTCCAGGAGGGGCGGGCCCTTGGGCCGGGGCCGGTCGGTGGTGCGGACGAGTTCCCGGTTCTCGCCGATCATGTCGGCGACCAGCTCGTCGGCCGTCGTGGTGGCCAGGTCCCGGACGGCGACCGAGCGGCCGTCGCGCATCACCGTGGCGCGGTCGCCGATCTCCATGACCTCGTCGAGGCGGTGCGAGATGTAGATGACGGAGCGGCCCTGCGCGGTGAGGGAGCGGATCACGTCGAACACCGTGCGCAGATCGCTCTCCCCGAGGGTCGCGGAGGGCTCGTCCATGACGATGAGACGGGCGTCGGCCGTGAGCGCCCTGGCGATCGCGGTGAGCTGCTGCGCCGCGATGGGCAGCGCGCGGACGGGCGTGTGGACGGAGAAGTCCCCGCCGACCCGGGCGATGGCGGCCCTGGCCAGTTCGGCGCGCTCCTTGCGGCGTACGACGGGACCCCATGACGGGGCGTGGCCGAGCAGCAGATTCTGGGCGACCGTCAGGTCCGGTACGAGATCCAGTTCCTGGTAGATCACGGCGATGCCGGCGGCCAGTCCCGCCTGCGGACCGGCGAGGGCGACCGGCTCGCCGTCGAGCAGGATCTCGCCCGCGTCCGGCTGGTAGGAGCCGGCCAGGATCTTCATCAGGGTGCTCTTGCCCGCTCCGTTCTCACCGAGGAGGCAGTGGACCTCGCCGGGGCGCACGACCAGGTCGGCGCCGTCGTTGGCGAGCGTGCCGGGGAAACGTTTGACGATGCCGCGCATCACCAGCCGCGGTGTCTCCTCGCCTGCCTGGGCGGCGGTGTCGTGAGGGAGCACGGATCCTCCTTTCTGGCTCTTGGCGCTCACAGCTCCTCCCGCTGGTGCATGGCGAGCAGGTGGGCCGCGGTGTGCTGATCGGTGACGAGGGTGTTGCACAGGCCGCTGGAGACGACTGCCGCGCACACGGCGTGTTTGGCGGTGCCCGACACGACGGCCACGGAGACGGCGCTGTTGCGCAGGTGCTCCAGCGGGAGCCCGAGGGTGCGGTCGTCGAGCGGCTGGTCGACGATGGCTCCCCGGGCGTCGATGAAGCGGCCCGCGACGTCGCCGACGGCTCCGGCGGCGGCCAGGGACGCCAGGTCGTCGGCGGTCAGGTATCCGGAGCTGACCAGCACCGAGTCGGCTCCTATGCCGCCGGGGCTGAAGAGCACGGTGTCCGCGGCGGCGGCCTGGTCGAGGACGTCGGAGACCGCGCTGTCCTGCTCCAGGAGCCGGCGGGTGGTCTCCTGCTCCACGATGGACGGCACCGGCAGGACGCTGAGGGTGCCCTGCGCGAGGTGGGCGATCCGGCCCGCCATGTCCTGGGCGGAGGTGGGGGTGCGGGAGCGGCTGAGGCCTCCGTTGATCTGGACGACGTGCACGCCGCTGGCCCAGCCGGGAAGCAGGCGGGCGGCGAGCAGGTCGAGGGTGCGGCCCCAGGAGACGCCCAGTTGGCGAGGCGCCGGGTTCAGCCGGGTGAGGTAGTCGGCGCCGGCCTCGGCGACCCTGGCCCGCAGCCGCTCGTCGTCCACGCGGTCGGCGGCGACCACGACGGCGTCGCGCAGCCCGAAGGCGTCGCGCAGTCGTTCCTCCAGGCTGCGCATACGGGCCTTGGGGTGGACGACCTCGATCCGTACGATCCCCGCGTCCCGGGCCTCGGCGAGCAGCCTGCCCACCTTCCAGCGGGTGAAGTGGAGTTCCTCCCCGATCTGTTCCTGCGTTCGGTTCTGTTCGTAGTACAGGGAGGCGACCTGGTAGAGCAGGGCCTCGTCCTCGATGTTGGTCATCCGGACCTCCTTGTCCGACGGCCGGGTCAGCCCGCGTGGCGGTCGGGCGCGCTGAGCCGGTGGGCGATTTCGCGCGTGGCATCGGTCGCGGCCCGGTAGTCCGCGTATCCCTGTTCGAAGGCCGCGCGGTGGGAGGAGTCCGGTTCGATGACCGTCACGCGCGGGGCGAAGCCCGCGGCGGCCTCGGTGAGGGAGGTGGCCCGGCCGGCCGCGTTGGCCGCGGCGACCGCGCAGGCCCGCAGGGTGAGGTTGCTCTCGGAGACCAGCAGCAGCGGGCGGCCGAGTACGTCCGCGGTGGTGCGCAGCCACAACGGGTTGTGCCGGATGCCTCCGGACACGAACACTTCCTCGACCGGTACGCCGCCTTCGACGAACGAGTCGAGGACCTGGCGGGTGCCGTAGGCGACGCCTTCGACGGCGGCCCGGTAGACCTCCTCGGGACGGCTGCCGAGCGTCAGTCCCAGAACGGCGCCGCGCAGCCGGGGGTCGCGCAGCGGTGTGCGATTGCCCATGAAGTAGTCGAGGACCATCAGCCCGTGTGCGCCGGGCGGCAGCGCCGCGGCCTCCTTGATCAGAGCGGGCAGTTCCGCGCGGGGCCGGCCGAGGAGTTGTTCACCGGCCCAGGTGAGCACGGACCCCGAGGTGACCTGCCCTCCCTCGACCAGCCACCGGCCGGTGTTCAGGGCATCCGGATAGGGGCCCCAGACGGTGGGCGGGAAGACGGGCTCGTCGATCTCC
Organism: Streptomyces liliiviolaceus; assembly: GCF_018070025.1. Classification (NCBI taxonomy): domain Bacteria; kingdom Bacillati; phylum Actinomycetota; class Actinomycetes; order Kitasatosporales; family Streptomycetaceae; genus Streptomyces; species Streptomyces liliiviolaceus. The sequence goes on along the minus strand of NZ_JAGPYQ010000001.1, from coordinate 4,793,359 downwards.
GTGACGAAGGCGGTGGAGGTGCCGCAGACGACCGACACCCGGCCGGTCCGCGCGCCGCCGACGGCGAGCAGGGACAGGTGGGCGTCGATGCCGCCGGCGCCGACCACGGCCCCGCCGGTGAGGCCGAGTTCGTCGCGGGCACTGGGCTGCACGGGCGCGACGGGGTCGCCGACCGGGACGATACGGCTGGGGAGCTTGTCCCGGAGGTCGGGTACGCCCAGCTCCGCGTAGAGGTCGTCGGGGAGACCTGCGCCGCGCGGGTCGTAGTTCCACTTGCACACGGCGTTCATCCGCGATCCGGTCCACTCGCCGGTGAGGCGCCACACGAGGTAGTCGACCGCCTCGACGATGTGACCGGCGGCGCGGTAGACCTCCGGCTGGTGCCGGGCCAGCCACATGGCCTTCGGCACGAGCCACTCGACCGCGTCGGAGCCGCCCGCGTACCGCAGGACCGGATGGTCCAGGGTGGCTGTCAGAGCGGACTCCGCGCTGGCCCGGCTGTCCATCCACAGCAGTGCCGGACGCAGCGGCCGTCCGGCCGCGTCCAGTACGGCGACGGTGGACGCGGTGGTCGCGACGGCGACGCCGGCCACCGGGGGCGAGCCCGCCTCGGTGAGGGCCGCGCGGGTGGCCGTGACCACCGCGTGCCACCAGTCCTCGGGATTCTGCTCGGCCCAGCCGGGGTGCGGGAAGGAGGTGGGGTAGCCGCTCTGGCTCAGCCCGAGTTCCGCACCGTCGGCGCTGTACACGGCCACCCGGGCGCTTTCGGTGCCCAGGTCGATGGCGAGAAGCGCGCTCATGGACGGTCTCCGTTCGGCAGGAAGAGGACCTTGGAGCTGAAGATGGACCGCTCGCCCAGCTGACGCAGGGTCGCGGAGACGTCGTCGAGCCCCAGTTCGTGAGTGATCATGAACTTCCAGCGGAGGCTACCGTCCCCCATGGCGCGGGCGGCGGTGCGCCATTCGTCACCGGGGAACGGGGCGGAGAAGGAGTTCCAGGCGCCGTGAAGGGTGACCTCCCGGCGCAGGAAATTACTGAAGGTGGCCTTCGGCAGGACGACGGGATCGTGCGGGATGCCGATGAAGACGGCCTGCCCGTGCCGGGCCGCGAGGGAGACGGCCTGGTCCGCGGTGGCCGGCACGCCGGCGGACTCGATGATGACGTCGTAGCCCTGGCCCGCGAGTTCGCTCGCCCGCTCGGCGGTGGTGGCGGTGTGGGTGGCGCCGGCCTCCATGGCCATCGCGGCCTTCTCCTCGCTGACGTCGATGGAGAGCACCTCGTGCGCGCCGGCGAGCAGGGCCCACTGGATGGCGAACAGGCCGATGGGTCCCGCTCCGACGACCGCGACCCGGTGACCGGCGCGCAGCTTGGTGCGCCAGATGGCGTGGAGGGCGATGGCGGCCGGGTCGAGCATCGCGGCGGCGCGCGGGTCGAGGTCGGGGGGCAGCACCATCAGATTGCCCTCGGGGACGGTCACGTACTCGGCGTAGGCGCCGGCGCGCCGACTGCCGAAGTAGTCGTAGTCCTCGCAGAGGCTGAAGTGCCCCTGGGCGCAGGGGGTGCAGCGGCGGCAGGGAATCAGCGGCGGGACCGCCACGAGGTCGCCCTCCTTGACCGTGCCGGCCGCCGCGAGCTCCGCGCCGAGCGCCACCACGTGTCCGGAGAACTCATGGCCGCAGATCAGCGGGAGGTGGTAGGCCCCTCCTGGGCGCAGCATCCTGGGTATGTCGGAGCCGCAGACCCCGCACGCCGCGACACGGACGAGTGCCTCCCGGGGCGCGGGCACCGGTACGGGCACCTCCTCGACGCGGATGTCGCCCGGGGCGTGCAGCAGGGCGGCTCGCATGGTTTGCGGCATTTTCGTATCGCTCTCTCGGGTGGGGCGGGGCCGGGATCCGGCCTGGCGCATGCTGTGGGGCGTTGTGTCACGCCCGCGCGGGCGAAGGGCGGCGAAACGTTACTTCTTGTCCGCGAGGGCGAAGGTGGTGGAGCCGCTGTACGAGGCGGCGTTACCGGTGTCGATCAGGCCGGTCCCGGCGTCGACCTCGGCGGAGACCTTCTTGCCCTCCTGGGCGTCCAGCGCGGTCTGTACGGCGGTGGCGCCGAGCGAGATCGGGTCGTTGAGCGAGGTGGCGATGTACGGTCCGTCGGCGGCGATGGACTTCACGGCCTCCATCAGTCCGTCGACACCGGCGACCTTCACATCGGTGCGGTTGTTCTCCTTGAGCACCTGGAGCGCGCCGAGGGCCATGTCGTCGTTGTGCGCGTAGACGGCCTTGACGTCAGGGTTCGTCTGGACGAGGTCCTGCATGGCGGTGACGGCCTTGGCACGGATGTAGTCGCAGTAGGGCCCTGCCACGATCTTGATCTTGCTGTTGGCCGCCACGGCCTCGTGGAACCCCGCGCTGCGGTCGCGGGCGACGGCACCGCCCGCGTCGCCCTTGATCTCGATGACCTTGCCGCCCTTGGCGCCCAGGGCCTTGACGACCTCGGCGCCGACGAGTCGGCCCATCTCCTTGTTGTCGCGTCCGACGTGGGCGACGGCGCCGGAGGGCACCGGGCGGTCGACGGTGACGACCGGGATCCCCGCCGCCTTCGCGGCGGCCAGTCCCGCCTTCACGCCCTTGGGGTCGACGGGGTTGACCAGCAGTACGTCGACACCGCGGGTGATGAGGTCCTGGATGTCGTTGTTCTGCTTCGTCACGTCGTCACCCGCGTCGGCGAAGTTGAGCTTGGCCCCGGCCTTCTTCGCGGCCTGTTCGGCGCCGGTGCGCAACTGCACGTAGAACGGCGACTGCTGGGTCGCCTGGCTGAAGCCGATGGACAGGCCGTCCGAGGCCGCCTTCTTGCCGCTGTCGCCGTCCGAGCCGCCCGGGGTGGTCGAGACGGAGCACGCGCTGAGCGATATAAGAGTGGATGCCGTGATAAAGATCCCGAAGATGCGCTTGGTACGCATATGGGCCTCCTGATGTGGTCCTGGCGACGGACAGTAGATCCAGAATTAACCTCACGGCAACACATGCTGATTTTTTTGCTCTCATGAGCACGGGCGGCGCAAGGGCGGGCCGACTGGCCGATCGCGCTCGGCGGGGCAGGGCGTGCCGTGGCGGCGGTGGGTCGGCGGCCGCGGGCGCGCACTTCGCCGGCGCCTGGGCCGAGAGCTTCGCCGACGAGTTCGGACACCCGGACCAGGCCGATGGCAAGCCGGCGGCTGCCCGGGGCTGGAGCACTCGGACGAACTGTTCGCCGCGGTCGTGGCCGCCTCCTACCTGACGGTCAGCGGTCGTGGCCGCCTCCTAGCTGACGGTCAGCGGCGTCATCGTCGATGTGCGGCCCAAGCAGGCGGCTGCTCTCGCGGGGCGTATCGACCGTGACGCGTTGGGCGTGCGGCAGGTCGGTGGCGAGATCAGGACGTGGCTCGCCCGCTGACGACCGTCTCGGTCAGTGCCGCTCGGCGCACGGCCGCCGATGTCACAGCGCGGCCCCGACCAGCGAAAGAACCTCAAAACGACCTTGTGCAGGCGGCGTTGGGGTGAAGAATGGCAGCCGTGACATACAGGGGCTCCTCCATCGACCCGACCAGGCCCAGCATCGCCCGCGTCTACGACTACCTGCTCGGCGGTAAGGACAACTACGCCGCGGACCGTGCGGTGGGCGATGTGTTCAAGCGCGACCTGCCCGGTTCGGTGGCCATCGCTTTCGCCAACCGTGCCGCCCTGACACGGGCGGTCAGAGAGATCGCAACGACCACCGGCATCCGGCAGTTCATCGACCTGGGCAGTGGCCTGCCGACCGCGGACAACGTCCACCAGGTCGCGCAACGGGCCGCTCCCGACTCCCGCGTCGTCTACGTCGACATCGACCCCCAGGCGCTGGTCCACGGCCGCGCGCTCTTGGAGAACAACGACCGCACCCGCGTGGTCGCGGCCGACGTGCGCAACCCAGAAGCCGTGCGCACGCACCCCGACACCGTCGAGCTCATCGACTTCGAGCGCCCTGTCGCCGTCATCCTCAGCGCCATCCTCCACCACGTCAACGATGACGAGGACCCGGCCGGCATCGTCCGCTACTGGCGCGACCACGTCCCCTCCGGCAGCTACTTCTTCCTCAGCCACTTCCGCTCCGGCAACGACGCGGAGACGGCGGAGGCCGAGAAGGTCCTCCAGCAGACGTTCGGCCGCGGCCGGTGGCGCACCGACGCGGAGATCGCCTCCCTGCTGGAGGGCCTGGACATCCTCGACCCGGGGATCGTCCCCGCCTCGCTGTGGCGTCCCGACGAGACCGGTACCGCGTGCGATGTGGGCGAAAGGCAACAGCTCACGGTGTGGGAACACCTCATCGCCGCCGGACTGGCCCGAAAGGCTTAGACGCGATCCCCGGATGCCGATCGCCGGGCGGTTGCGTCGCCGGCTGCCTGGTACTCCGATCGGCGATCCCATCCTGCCCCGTTTCGCGCTCGCGTTTCGCGGGATCGCCTGTTCCGGTGCGGCGGCCGACCACAGCTGTGGTTGTGTGTTCGCGCTGCCGTCGCAAGGGATGAATCTGATGACCTCCAAGTTCACTGACGCCGACCTCGTCCGTCTGTGCGAGGCCGCGTCCGGCGGGAAACTGGCTCTGGACGCCGAAGTGGCTTCGGTGACGCTATGGGGCGTTCCAGTGGTTCTGGTGTATCGCTGGAACGACGAGGAGCACGCTCGCCGGCAGGCCGCTTCCGTCGGGCCTCTGGACGACCTGTGGCTGCTGGACGCTTTGCTGAAGCTGCCGGTGGGAGACGCGGTGGCGCTGGCGTCGCTGGCAGGCCGGGATCGGCGGCTGCTCGGGCGCGGAGAGTCCGTGCACGCGTGTGAGCGGCGTGCGGACACGGTGGTGCGGTCGGCGGTGCCGCCTGTGTCGGTGGACCTGGCGGTGGTGCGCAGTGAGCACGCCGGTGTGGAGGCTCTGGACGTGATGCCGTTCGGCGCGTATGCCCCGCAGGCGATCTGGCTGGACGCTCCGATGAACGGCTCGGCAGAGCTTCAGGCGGAGGCGGTCCGGTTCAGCACCGGGGTGGTGCACTGGCAGGGCGTGGACGAGCCGCGGGTGCTCGTGCCGGTGCAACCGCTGGCGCAGGTGCACGAGACGGCGGCCGGCTGGCGCTTTGCCGAGCATGTCTACGCGCGGTTGCTGGAGGATTCTGCGGGACCGGGAGCGGGAGCGGGGCTGGGGCTGGGGCTGGTCAATCCTCTTGGGTCGCCCACAGGGTGAGGCCGGCGGGCGGCCCTGGATCGCGTCGGCTGCGCCATTGAAGGCCGGCCCGTTCGTGAGCTTCGATCGCCGCATAGCAGCGATCGCGCCATAGGTAGCGGCGGTCGCTGGCTGATGCTTCTTGGAGTTCCTCGGCCCACGGCAACCACGTGGCCAGGTTGTGCTGCTCGGCTTCCCTGACATCATCGGGATCGTCGCTGAATCGCGTGAGCGATCGGCCGTCGCAGACAATGCAGTCGCAGGGTGGGGGAGTGGTGAAGCCGTAGAGGTGAGCCAGCGCATCAGTGCGGAAATACTGCATCAGGTCCGGATGCAGAACATAGGATTTGGGCCTGCCACTGCGATTCGCATCCGGTCTGCCCGCTGCGTCGGGCGGTCGGAAAGCGCGGCACGACTTCTGCATGCCGATCGAGACGAACGCCGCTCCGCGGGCGTAGGAATCGAGGCCGGCAAGTCCCGCGCGAATGAGCGCCACGTCGTTGATGTTGTCGATCAAGATTCGCAGGCGCTGCGCCGAAGCCCGGTCGGGGAGTGGATCACCGGCGGATCCCAAAGCCAGCGCTTTGACGTGCGGAACTCTGTTCAGAGCACCGATCAGGAATCGCACGTCCCTGTCGGACTGCAGCCACTCGGCTGCGAGCGGCACCGTGAAGATGACCTGTGAAGGGTCGAACTGCCGTACGCGGCGGGTCGCTGCGCTGACGGCCAGGTCATCCCCGGCGGCAAAGTACCGAGTTGGAGTCAGCGCGGCGGTGGCGCCGGCGGCCAACTGGTCCTGCCCGGGCCGGTCCACACCGTGGGGCAGCGAAAGCAGGCCCCCCGCTTCGGGTCGGGGCTTGACGTAGAAGCTGTCCGAGACACCGGCGAAGTGCTCCTCATAGGGCGCCGGATCGGCGAGTACAGACACCGTGCCCAGATACCGCAGAGCGTCCTTGACCTCGCCCAGTGCCCCGGCCCCGCACAGAACCGTGCCGTCGCCGGCGTACTCGGCAAGGGCAGCGGCCTTCAACGTGCGGGTGTGCAGAAGTATCCGTCCCCTGAGCGCTGCGACGGCCGGCTGATCTCGCTCGGATAAATCTCCACCCTGCTCCATCAACTGCCTTCCCCCAATTACAGATCGCAATGGCCCCGTTTCATAGAGTGCAAGGCGCAGCTCAGGGCGGCAAGAGGGCGTTTGCACCGCACTTGACCACTCGGGTGCTTCGGCGTGGCCCGGGGAATTGGCTCGCGCTGGGACCAGTTGTGGCGTGGTCAGCTGCGGGTGGCTGAGAACGGTATGGGTGGCTGAGAATGGTATGGCGTCGGCCCATTCCCGACAGCGGGCCCTGGCATGATCGCGGTTATGACTTCTCCGATGGTGGAACAGCTCGTCGTCCGCACGGCCGAAATGCACAGCGTCCCCGAACCGGTCGCGCAGGAGATGCTGACCGGCTCCCGACCGTGCCTCCACCTGATCCCCTTTCAGGATCTGACCCCTCAGCAGAAAGAGACCCGTCCCGCCGCACGTACGGGAGGCCTCCCCGCGCTGCCGGACGGCATCGACTGGCCCGACGGACGCGAACCTCTTGTGCTGACCGTCGACTGTGCGGCGCTCCCTGAGGGAGTCCTGGACATCGAACTGCCTTCTGATGGAAGCCTCTTGTTCTTCGCTGACATCGAGTACGAGCCGGAGTCGTCGGTGGTGCTTCACGTTCCCGCTGGTGCGCGAACCGGGGAGCGCACGGCGCCGCACGAACTCATCGAAGGGGAGCCCTGGCAGCCCAAGGTCTACGAACCAGGAGTCCTGTACCCGATCCCGGGACTGACCCTCGCGCCCGATTGGCGCGACGCCCCCGCGACCAGTGCGTTCCGGGACGGCGATGCCGACCGGGACGACGCCCTGGACCGCTTCGTGGACGCTGCACGGCAGGCGGCAGCGGGCGGCGCTGCGCACGGGGTCTCCGTCCAACTGGGTGGTTTCTCCCGCCCTTGGCAGTCGGCACCGGACGAGGGCGACCTGGTGCTCCTGGCGCAGATACACGGCCAGGCGATCGACCTCGACGTCTATACCCAGACCCTGATCGTCGGCACCCGCGAGAACATCTCCAGGCGCCGGTACGCAAGCCTGGAGTTCGAGCAGCAGGTCTGAGAAGCAGTGGGAGGCGGACGCGGTCTCAGGCCCGCGTACGGTCTCAGGTCTGCGTGTGGCCGTACCGCGCTGTGACCGAAGTCAGATCGGGCTCGCCGAACCTGGCACGCAGCAGGTCGAACGCATGGACCTTGGCCGCACCGAATGGTTTCAGGTGGGCGGCACAGGCGTCGGCGGTGAGGAAGGTGGGGGGAGTCGTCTTGCTGTGGAACTTGTCGGCGTACATGACCAGTTGCTCCTCGACCGTCTCGGCCAGATAGTCGGCCTCGGGTATGGCAAGGCCCTGTGTGCGGACGTCGTGCCGGGTGAGGCCGACTCCCGTGTGGCAGGAGCAGAAGCGGCACAGTCGCTCGGGGAATCCCTCCTGCCGGAGGATCTCGTGGCCGAGGACACCATGGCGGATGTAGTTGCCGTGATCGAGTCGGCCGGCCTGGTCGTAGAGCCGGTAGACACCGATGTCGTGGAGGAGCGCACCGACACGGACGAGATCGGTGTCGAGAGTGAGGTCTGTCCGTTTCCCGAGCTGTCCGGCGATGTCGCTGATGATCTGACAGTGAGTGAAGACGAGGTCCAGGGCTTCGTGCGACGGCGCGTGCCGTTCGTGGAGCGCGCGTACCTCGTCAACCGTCGGCAGGATCACTGCGGCAGCGTATCTTGGCCGGTCCAGCTGACGAGGCGCACGTTGTCCGCCCGTCCCCGCTCCGCTGGGCAAGGCCCTTCACTGACTGCGTAGGTCGCGCGGGCTAGCGACGCGGGCGAGCGATCCGAAGGGCACGCTGGCGGTCGAACCGGCGATTCTCAGGTCAGGACCAGCCATCGGCGGCCGTCGATCAGCTCTCGGGCTGCGTCGAGGTGGCCCGCATGGCACGCAGTCTCGGTGATGACATGCAGCAGGACGTCGCGCAGCGTGTGCAGGTGCGGTTCGCCGAACAGATCGTGGGGCCACCAGGCCAGTGCGACGTCGGCAGAGGCGGCGGCGGTGATGACGGCATCGGCGAGTTCTGCCTCCCGCCGATATCGGTCGAGTACGTCGATGGCCGGCACTTCCGGGGCCACCTTCCACGCTTCGTCACCGCTCGTCAGGCCATGGATGACCTCCTCGTCCCCGGCGACGACAGCGCGGAACCAGAACCGCTCCACATCGAGCGCCAGATGCTGGACCAGCCCCAGGCAGTGCCATCCGGAAGGCAGCACGGGCCGTCGAAGATCCTTCGCGTCGAGCCCGTCAAGGATCCCGAGAACGTGGCGTCGCTGTCCGTCCAGGACCCGAAGAAGCGCCTTCAGCTCACTACCTGGAGTGGTATCGCTCAAATTTGCCGTCATGATCACCCAGGATCCCCGATCCTTTGAGCCCACGCAGGAGGTTCTCCCATATCCGGGACACGCACCCGATCGAAGACCGACGGGACCGTGAGGCAGGCAGCCGCTACGAGGGCTTCCGGCCGGCATGCCGAGAGCATCAGTGTTCGTCGTCGAGATGATGAGGCTGTTGAGGTCCGGGGATGGTCAGCTGCTTCGTCTGACCTGTTGTGCTCGGCCCCTCCGTGGCGGACACCCCGCTGGCTGCCAGCCGCTGTGTGATCCGGTCGAACAGGTCCGTCAGCGGCGTGCCGACGTCCTGGCCGAACTCGGTCAGACCGTAGGTGACTTGAGGCGGCGTGGTCGGCTCGACCTGCCGCCAGACCAGGTCGTCCTGTACGAGTGCGCGCAGTGTCTGAGCGAGCATCTTCTCGCTGATGCCCTGGATGCTGTCGCGCAGCTCGTAGAACCGAAGGTCGTTGCTCCGCAAGGAGATCAGCACCCAGATACCCCACCTGCTGGTCACGTGGTCGACCACGTCGCGCGCGGGGCAGTCGGTGTGAAACACCTCATACCGAGTATCTGCTTCGGTCTCCATACGCTGCGCGCCTTCCCTCATGTCCGGAGCTTACCTCTGGGTATGTTCTTACGAAAAGTAAGCCTGCCTCCTAGCGTCAATTCCCGTAGTGCACAACGGACTAGGAGCTGAACATGATCGTGGTGACCGGGGCTACCGGGAATGTGGGCCGGCCTTTGACGCAGGCCCTGGCCAAGGCGGGCGAGCAGGTGACGGCGGTGTCTCGGCACGCGGCGGCAGTGCCGGACGGGGTCCGGTATGTGTCGGCTGACTTGGCCGATCCGCAGGGACTCAGCCCTGCTTTGGACGGGGCGAAGGCGCTGTTCCTCCTGCTGTCCGGCGACCTGCACGCCCCCGAAGCCAGGCCGGGCGACATCATCGACCTGGCTGCTGCCAGCGGGGTCCGCCGAGTCGTCCTGCTGTCTTCGCAGGGCGTGGCGACCAGGCCCCTCGGCCCGTCGCGGATCGCGATGCGCGCGGTGGAGAACACGTTGAGAGAGTCCGGTCTGGACTGGGCCGTCCTGCGGCCGGGAGGCTTCGCTTCCAACGCCTTGGCGTGGGCGGAATCCGTCCGCACGCAAGGGACGGTCGCCGCGCCCTTCGGCGATGTCGGGGTTCCGGTCGTCGACCCGGCGGACATCGCCGAGGTCGCGGCGGCCTGCCTGCTGGACGACCGGCACGCCGGCGGAATCTTCGAGCTGACCGGGCCCGAGGTGATCACGCCCCGTCAGCAGGCGCAGGTCATCGCCGCCGCGCTCGACTCGCCGGTGCGATTCCACGAACTCACCCGAGAGGAGGCCAAAGCCGCGATGACACAATTCGTGCCGCCGGAGCTCGCCGACGACACCCTGGACATCATCTCCGCCCCGAACCCCGACGAACTGCGGATCAGCTCGGACGTGGAACGAGTCCTCGGTCGCGCTCCGCGTCCCTTCGACAACTGGGTCGCCCGTAACATCGCCGCCTTTCGCTGAGGCGCGACTCAACTGAAACGCCCGGGCAGCCTCGTGCGACTACGGCCGCACGAGGCGGTTCCGCAGCGTCACCGCCCACCACAACCGTCCGAAACTCAAGAGCCGGGGCGACCGGACAGGGTCCTACTGGTCTGCTGTGCCGGAGCCTGTTGGCGGGATATCGGCAGGCGTGATCTGTGCGGGTGCGGCGATAGCTGGGCTCAGTGCAGTTCCAGCGTGCCCACCGTTTGGTCTCCGCTGGTCTCTCCGGTCGGCTGGAAGCCGAGGGCCAGATGGAAGCCTGTTGGGCCGTCCGCTCCGGGATGCCAGGTGGTGGTCAGGCGTGTGCCTCCTCGGCGTCGTAGCTCACCCGCTACGGACTCCACTGCGAAGCGTCCGTAGCCTCGGCCTTGCTTTCCGTCCGCGATGTTGAGACGCCATAGGGATGGGAGAGTTCTCTTTCTGTCGGTCCGGCTTTCGCAGTTCCGTGGACGCTCAGTCCGTTGCGGGCTGGTGGAGGAGGCTTGTGCCGCACCAGTTCTGCTGGTTGAGATGGTCGAGCATGGCCGTTTCTGCCGCGCCCGGATTGCGCCGTACGCCGACGAGGACGGGTTCGGTCAGGGTGGGCTGTAGCGGGCAGGCCAGTTCTTCGAAGCCCTCGGGGATGGCCGAAGCCGGGACTACGGTGACGCCCAGGCCCTGTGCCACGAGCCGTACCGCGGTGGAGATCTGTGACGCTCGGGCCACGGTGTGCGGGCTGAGGCCCGTGTTCGTGAGCAGGCGGGCGAGGTAGTCGTCGAGCAGGCTGGCGCGCCGAAACCGGATCCATCCCTCGGATGCCAGGTCTTCCAGACGCAGGGCGGCGCCGGCCGGGCGAAGCGGGTGCCCCTTGGGTAGGACGGCGACGTAGTTTTCCTCGCCGAGAGGGTGAGCGTCGAAGGTGCACCCGGGAGGGAAGTGGTGCACGAGGATCATGTCGAGGCTTCCCTGGCGGACCAGTCGTTCCATCTCCGCGGGATCGGGTTCCTCGTAGAGAGTCACCTGCAGTTTCGGGTGGCGGTTGCGCAGTTGTCCCAGTGCTTGGGGCAGTTGGCGTGCTCCCAGGCCCATGTGGACAGCCATGACGAGTTCGCCGGTCAGTTCACCGCCTGCGGCGCGCGCGGCTGTGATGGCACGCCGGGATGCGGTCGTCGCGATCTCCGCCTCCGCGAGGAAGGCCCGCCCTGCAACCGTCACCGTCACCCCGCTCGGGGTGCGGGTGAACAGTTGCACCCCGAGGTGCTTCTCCAGGGTGGCGATCTGCTGCGACAGGGAGGGCTGGGTGACGCCCAGACGTTCTGCTGCCGCCGTCATGGAGCCCTCTTCGGCGACGGCCAGGGCGTACTCGTATTGGCGCAGGTTCATTCGAGGTCCACCCTTCAACGCGACATAGAAGATGTCAATGCAGAGTATACGTTGCCACTATTTGCCTCTATGTCAGGCCGGTCCTACCTTGATGCACATGCGGCGCAGCCACAGGGCAGGAAGATTTCCGCACGATCTCGGCGCGCGCCGTCAGGCATCTTTTCCTTATCTTTTCGAGGAGCACGCAATGGAATTCGAGGGCAAGAGGATTCTGATTACGGGTGCGGGGTCGCGGGGAGGAATCGGCGCCGCGACGGCGCACGCGTTCGCACGCGGCGGAGCGTCGGTGGTGATCACCGGCCGCAACGCGGAGCGCGGGGCCGAGGTGGTCGACGACATCACCGCCGGCGGCGGAAAGGCCCGGTTCGTTCTCGCTGATCTGAGTGATCTCGCCGACGTCGAGCGGTTGGCCAAGGAGGCAGGTGAGATCGACGTGCTGGTCAACAACGCGGCCAGCTACCGGGCCAGCATCAAGCCGACCCTCGACCAGGACAGCGCAGCGAACGCGGAGTCATGGGACACCAACGTGCGCGCCAACTTCGTCCTCAGCACACGACTCGTACCGGGGATGATCGAGCGGGGCGGCGGCAACATCGTCAACATCAGCAGTATCGCCGCCGCTATCGCCATGCCGCATATGGCGACGTATGGAGCGCAGAAAGCGGCCGTCGAATCGTTCACCCGCAGTTGGGCCGCGGAGTGGGGCCGACACGGCATACGCGTGAACGCGGTGGCTCCCGGCAACGTGAACAGCGACAACGTGGTGGAATTCATCGGCGCCGACCAGTTCACGTCCTGGTCCGAGGTCAACCCGCTCAAGCGCAACGCCACGCCCGAGGAACTCGCCGAGGTCATCGCGTTCGTGGCGAGCGAGCGCGCGAGCTTCGTCACCGGCCAGGTGATCGTGGCCGACGGCGGCCGCCTCGCCGTCTGAACGACGCGGCGACCACTGCCACTGCCATAGTCGCAGTCGCAGTCGCAGCCGCAGCCGCAGCCGCAGCGAAGGTCTCCGGCCGCCCGTCCGTGTGCGGCCGGAGGCCGACGTCGCCGACGAGCCGTCGGCCGCTGGTTCGGGTTCCTGACCCGCCGCCAACCGTGGGCCGCCATGAGGTGGCGTCAAGGACGCGGTCGTGCAGAGCCACGGCGTCCCGGCAGTCCATCCAGCTCGTGCTCGGCCAGATCCTCTCTGAGCTGCATCAAGTCCACCAGGCACGTGAGGATGTTTCTGCACTTCCGGTGAGGCGAAGCCCCACTCTCCTCCGCCCTCGACGGGGGTGACGGTGCTCATCTCACGCGTCGCGACCGAGCCGTACCCACCTTGGTTGACAGTGTCCACCTGGCTCACTAGGTTGACGTTGTCAACCAGGAGGTATTGATCATGTCCACGATCCTCATTACGGGCGGACACTCAGGCATCGGTCTGGCTGCGGCCCGTGAGCTCGCAGCCAAGGGAACTGACCTCGTGCTGGCCGGACGCAGCACGCAGCGAATGCAGCCGGTCAAGGATGACCTCACGGCGAAGTACGGGGTATCGGTGACCTTGCTGGCGCTCGACACCTCGTCGCTGGCGTCGGTTCGCGGTGCCGCTGCCGAGGTGGCCAAGCTCTGCGAGACAGGAGAGGTCGGCTCGCTCGCCGCGCTCGTCTGCAACGCCGGGGGCCGTTTCGACGGCGAGGTCACCTACAGTCCCGAGGGCTACGAGACCACGTTCGCCACGAACTACCTCGGGAACTTCCTGCTCGTCGATCTACTGCTGCCGTATCTGGGAGAGGCGGCCCGGGTCGTGTTCACCGCCAGTGGCACACACGATCGAGACTCGATGGACGGCAGGTTGGTGGGTGCCGCGGTCGAGCCGGACGCCGCTCTGCTGGCCAATGACGGCAAGGGCGGCCGCAAGGCGCTCAGCGCCGGTAAGCGCTATGCCACCTCGAAGCTGTGCACGATCATGTACGCCTACGAGCTGGACCGCCGTCTCCGCAGTGCCGGGAGCACAGTGGTCTCGATCGCCTACGACCCGGGTTCCGTGCCGACCACCGGGTTCCTGCGCGGCATGCCCAAGGCCGTCCAGTGGTTCGCCGCCACCTCGGTGTTCTCGTGGCTGACCAAGCGCATCGGTGGTGTCGTCTCCGACGTCGAGTTCTCCGGCGCGTCGCTGGCCGAGCTCGCATGCTCTCCGGAGTACGGGGACCGCTCCGGTGAGTACTTCCAGGCCAACGACGGGACCTTGTCCTCCGTCCGCTCCGCCCATCTGACCTACGACAGGCGGCGAGCGAAGAGGCTGTGGGAGGACTCGGAGCGGCTCGTCGTACGGACGGCGGACGACGACGAAACCGCCCGAGTCCGATGAGTACCGCGCAACGCCTGGTGGCGGCAGCTGCGGAACTTCTCGACGAGGGCGGGCAGGCGGCTGTGACGCTGCGCGCGGTCGGCTCCGCGACTGAGGTCTCGCACAACGCGCCCTATAAACACTTCACGAGCCGCGACGACCTGCTCGCCGCTGTCGCCGCGGCCGACTTCACCGCGATCGCCGAGTCCTGGAGAACGATCGGAGAATCGTCCCTGGACCCGGTGGAGCGCCTGCTCGACGCGCTTGATGTCGTCATCCGGTTCAGCGTGGACCATCCAGCGCGCTACCGGCTGCTCTTCGGCACGCCCGACGTCGCCGCGCAGGGCGGAACCCTGGGTGAGGCCGCCGAGACGGCGCTGCAGGTGTTCTCCAACATCGTTGTCGACTGCCAGAAGACCGGCGCCCTTCCAGCGTCCTCCAGTAACAACCTCGGGATCATCATTTTCGCGACGGCCCACGGCCTGATCGATGCCGATGCGAGCGGCCGACTGCGATCCCGGTCCGGCTGGACCGATGTCCGGGCAGGACTGCGGTTCCTGATCGGTCTCCTCCAAGATCAGCCGCCCGGACACACATCACCCCCCACCACCCTGTCGGACACCTCCACCCAGGAGACACGAGAGGTATGACCACCACTGAGATACCGACCTTCTCCATCGCCGAGCGCGACCGCCGCTACACACTCGCGAGGTCCTTCATGGCCGACGAAGGGCTGGACGCGCTGCTGGTCTACGGCGAGCACGAGGACGCCGGCCCCGCGCCGGTCGCCTACGACACATGGTTCACCAACAGCCGACCGGGATCACTCGTCATCCTCCCGCAGGCCGGTGAGCCGATCTCGCTCATGCCAGGTCCGATGTTCATGATGGACCATCTCGAAGCCTCCCGGCGCGGCGAGAAGATGTGGATCCCGCCGCACAACCTGCGTGGCACCCGCCATTCCCCCACGATTATCGAGACGCTGTCCGAACTGGGCCTGCAAAAGGCTGTCATCGGGGTCGTCGGCCTCGGCGCGCACCTGCCGTGGAACCCGGAAGGGATCATCCCGCATGGTCAGTGGAGCCGGGTCCTCGACCGGTTCCCCGAGGCGGAGTTCCGGCCGATCGACCTCGCGTTCGGGCAGCTCATCATGCCTCTGGGCGAAGAGGAGATCGCCGTGCTCCGGCACTCCGCTCAGATCGGTGACGCCATGGTGCGGGCCATGGTCGCGATTGCGGCGCCCGGCGTCCCGGAGAGCCACGTCTATGCGGCGGGCATGGCCGAGGGCTACCGGAACGGCTCGCTGCCGCCGTCGATGCACCTGTGGTCCGGTCCGGATGTGATTGCCGCCGGGATTCCGTCATGGGGACAGCGGCCCGAGGCGCCGCGCATCCTGGCCGAGGGCGATGTCATCTACGCCGAGGTGTTCTCCAACTTCGGCGGGCGTCACGCCCAGAGCCAGGTCACCATCGCCGTCGGCGAGGTGCACGAGGACTTCCACCGCGCCGGCCGCGTCGCCCGCGCCGCCTACGACGCAGGGCTGAACGCCCTGCGCCCCGGCCGTACCTTCGGCGACGTCGTCGAGGCCATGCACGAGCCCATCGACGCTGCCGACGGCTGGCCCTTCCTCATCGCCGTCCACTCGCTCAACCCCGGCCTCTCGGTGGGCAAGGGCCGAGGGGTCTTCAGTACCCTCCCCGGCACCGAGGGATACCCGCGCGTCCTCGACTACCCCGCGTTCCTCGCCGAGATGACACTCGTACCGGGCATGAGCTTCGCCTTCGAGCCGAACTACGCGTACAACCGCCACCTCGCCCACCTCGGCGGCACCGTCCTCGTCGGTGAGGACGAACCCATCGAACTCAACCCCTACTCCGCCCAGCTCCTCTCCGCAGCGGGACACGGCGCTGCCTCATAGCCCCTCCTCGAAGCTGCCTTCGAGCGGCGGCGGGCGGTGACGGACCGGGCCGCCTCCTCGGCGGCGCCCCGAGTTGTCGCATCGGTCAGGCTGTCGCTGGCCCAGGCTGGTGGTGATCACGAATGAGACATGCGGTGGCGGCCGAGAGTCGAGCCGAGGCGATCGAGGCTGCTCCATGAACCACGTATATCGCGCAGGTTCGGCCAGACCTCGCAGGTGAACGATCCGGATACGGATTCAATCCTTCCGGATAGTGACCGCCGTGAACGGATGAACCCTTGAACTCCACGGAAGGTAACTGTCCGTATTGGATCTAGTGCGGAAAGTTACAGTCTTCGTAGTATCGAGGAGTCGCCAACACCGTGTCCCTGGAGGATTCGTGGCAAGGTTCCGTACGCGTTTGGCCCTGCTCGGCTCGGCTGCGGCTTTCGCCGCCGGCGCGCTCGCTCCCGCACAGCTCGTCGGGGCGCAGCCCGCCGCCGCGGCGGACTACGACTGGGTCGCCCTGGGCGACTCCTACACCGCCGGGGTCATTCCGGCTGCGGGAGACATCTTCGAGATTCCCCGCGACGGCTGCGAGCGCACCGACCGGTCCTATCCGCAGGTCATCGACCGGGACCTCGGCTCGTTCTTCGAGCTGACCAACGTCAGCTGCGGCGCCGCCACGATCGAGGACGTCACCTTCAACGCGCAGCAGCCGATCGGCCGGAGCATGCCGGGCCAGCCCGACCCGGATGCTCCCTTCCCGCCGGTGCCTCCCCAGTCCGACGCGGTCAAGTCCGGCACCGACGTGATCACCGTCGGCGTGGGCGGCAACACCCTCGGGTTCGGCGAGATCCTCTTCAAGTGTCTGCAACTGGGTGAAGGCAGCGGTGGCGTCGGCACGCCGTGCAAGGACGAACTGGCCGCCGACATCCCCGCCAGGCTGACCAAGGTGAGCACCGACTACGACCAGATGCTCGCCAAGCTCCACGAGAAGGGCCCCCACGCCAAGATCCTGGCCGTCGGCTACCCCACGGTCATCCCCGAAGACACCTCCAAGTGCCGGTACAACGACATCCACCAGTTCTTCTCGATCACCCCCGGCGACCTGGACTGGCTCCGCCAGGACGTCCTGGAGCCCCTCAACAAGGTCATCGAGAAGTCGGCCGGCACCCAGGACTCCGCCACTTTCGTCGACCTCTACAACTCCTCCGCCCAGCACAGCGTCTGTGACGCCGGCGAGTGGGTCGAGGGCATCCTCGACAGCGACAACAGGCCTGCTCTCGTACACCCCAACGCCAAGGGCCACCTCAACGCCGCCGACCACGTCACCTCGGCGATGCTGAACGCCATCGCCCCGTAGGACTGATCCACAAGGGACACCCCGTCCTTGATCCACCACCGAGTTGCCTCCTGCCCTCCGGCACGGAGGCAACTCCGTTTCTGAACCCTGTCATCAGGAGCAATGCAGCCGTGTGAACACGCCAGCTGCGCGAAGGCTTGTCCCGGCCTCGCGGAGCCTTCTGCGTTCGTTCCGGTTCAACGACGGCCGCGGTCAAAGGACATGATGCGATGCAGGGCTGTGGCGAACCCGTCCTGGACGGCCTTCGCGTGGGGCGGCCGGGCAGGACGGGTTCGCCGGTGCGGAGTCTGGGCACTGGGAGATCGCCACCTCGTGTGAGGTGATGAGGTGCGTGGCTGCGGTAGACACCCTGGTGGTTCAGGCGGCAGCGAGGTGCAGGCTTTGGGTCTGGTGCCAGCCGTGGTCGGCCAGGCGTTGGGCCAGGCCGAGGCGGGGTTGGGCGCGCAGGGTCAGATGTGCGGGGGCGGGCAGGGTGCGGGCGGCGCCGACCAGCGTCTCCAGGGCGCTCTGCGAGAGGTAGTCGACGTGGGTGAGGTCGACGGTGATGTCGCTTGCCTGACGGCGGCAGGCGAGAAGGGCCAGGTTGAGGGGGATCTTGTGGGCACCCATGACCTGGCCGTAGAGCTTGATGCCAGGTTCGAGTATCAGGGGATGGATGAGGAGGAGGTCGTCGCCGAAGGAGGTCGACATCGCAGACATTTCCCAAGGGCCGTGCACCGGTGAAGGGAAGCGAAGACCGCCCTTTGGAGGGCCGGAACTGGGGGCGGTGATGGTTCCCGCGCGGCGCCGAGAAGGGCGGGATCCGAGCCCCGCAGGACAGCCGCTGACGTAAGGGCGCCCCTTGGGCCCGAGTGATCGTCGAACCACGACACCGTAGCAACGGATCGTCGTCGGTCCACGGACTGCTCCCAGGATAGAGGCGCATATGCGCCTGGCAACAGCTCCTTTCCGGGCAAGTGGACGTGGCCGTTCACGGCGTATCGCTGTGTCAGAACTGCCGCGTGTGGAGCGTGGTGAGGGCCATCACCGTCCGCAGGGCGGCGCAGAGCACGAAAATGGGCGGGCCGTCCGGTGACGGCGCATGGCCGGAACGCATTCACGGTCGACTACAGAAAGGCAGACGGGTCTCGGAGCTGGAGCGGCTGCGCGCTCCGGCGGTGAGGACCCGGTCCTCGGGCTTGACTTCGAGCGCGCTCCAAATCCTAGCGTCGGAGGCGTTCGTCAGCCCTTGAGGTACCGCCCGGTCCGTCGGGCAGGAGGAGTATCCGCGCATGATCACCCGAACCACGCTCGGCTCGCCCGGTCTCACCGTCAGCGCGATGGGCCTGGGGTGCATGGGGATGAGCGAGAGCTATGGCGCCGCTGACTGGGATGGCGGCCTGGCCACCATCGACCGGGCCCTGGAGTTGGGCATCACGTTCCTGGACACTGCCGACGCCTACGGCACCGGGCACAACGAGGTGCTGGTGGGCCGCGCCGTCCACGGCCGCCGGGACCAGGTGCAGTTGGCCACCAAGTTCGGCATCGACCGCAGCGCCGGCGACCGGGCACGCCGCATCCGCGGTGCCCGGGACTACGTGCTGCGCTCCTGCGACGCCTCGCTGCTGCGGTTGGGCGTCGAGGTGATCGACCTGTACTACGCCCACCGCCCGCCCCAGGACGTGGAGATCGAGGAGACCGTCGGGGCGATGGCCGAGCTCGTCGAGGCGGGCAAGGTCCGCCATCTGGGCCTGTCCGAGGTCGACGGCGAACTGCTGCGCCGGGCGCACGCGGTCCACCCGATCGCAGCGGTGCAGAGCGAGTACTCGCTGTGGACCCGCGACGTCGAGGCGGTCACCCCGGTGATGGCCGATCTGGGGGTCGGGCTGGTGCCGTACTCGCCGCTGGGGCGGGGGTTCCTGACCGGCACCCTGGACCGCTCCGCACTGGGCGAGAAGGACTTCCGGCGCACCAACCCCCGCTTCGCCGGCGAAGCGGGCGAGGCCAACGAGAAGATCGCGCGGACCGTGCGCGAGGTGGCCGACCGGCTGGGTGCCACTCCGGCGCAGGTGGCGCTGGCCTGGGTGTACGCCCAGGCCGAGCGGATCGGGGTGGCGGTGGCAACCATTCCGGGCACCCGCAGCCCGGCCCGGCTGGAGCAGAACGCGGCCGCACTGGATCTCACCCTGGATGCCGAGGCGCTGGCCGCGCTGGACCCGCTGAGCGACCAGGTGACGGGCGAGCGCTACACCCCCGCGCACACCGCTGAAGTCGCTCGGGGCTAGCCGGTGGGCCTGATGTGCACGACACCCAGTTCGACGACGGCTTCCGGCAGTACGTAGCTGTTGGCAGCATCGCGGCGTTCGGCGTGATGGGTCTTGGCACGGGTGAGTCGTTCACCAGCCGACCTCTCAGCCGACTGCGCAGGAAAAGGATGACCACCGTTCGTACCGGCAGCCACGACCGGCGCACCCGGGCCATTCCTCGCACTCCGAAGGCCGACAGCCTCGTACGCCAAGGCGACTCGGTCCTGGAGCACATCACCACCCAGGCCATCAACGCCCTCGACCGGACCCAGACTGATCCCCGCCTCCTTCAATCGTTGGCCGGTGAGGGCTTGCGGGGTGCGGGTGGCGATGAGCGAGGAGGCTGTCGGTGGGGGAGAAGCGTCAGCCTTCGCGGCCGGGGAGCATGGCCAGGGCCTGGGAGCGCTGTGCGACGAGGTCGTCGTAGGTGCCGTCGCGTTCGGCCCAGCGGTGCATGAGGACGCCCTTCACGAGGATTTCGTGAGGGGTGGGGTTCTCCGAGAGCAGGTGCATGACCTCGGTGGCGAAGTCGTCGAGCGGCAGCGCGTGCGGGTTGACCATTTCCTGGCTTGCTGTGGCGACGGCCGGGGGAACGAGCTCGACGACCCCGACACCGGTGCCGTCGAGCTGCGCGCGCAGTGCCTCGGAGTAGGCGTGCACTGCGGCCTTCGAGGCGGCGTAACTGGGCATGGGCGGGAACGGCAGGAAGGCGATTCCGGAGGTGACGGTGATGAAGGTGCCGGTGCCCCGCTGGACCAGGTGGGGGGTGAAGGCGTCGATGACTCGGATGGTGCCGAGCAGGTTGGTGTCGATCGTCGTCTCTGCCACCTCGAAGTGCGCCGGGTGGCGAAGGTCCTCCGGGAGCATGACCCCCGACATGGTCACTACGGTGTCCAGCTCGGGGTAGCGGGCGAGCACGGCATCACGAGCGGACGCGACGGAGGTACTGTCCGTGACGTCGATATCGAACGTGCCGAAACCTTCCCCGGCGAGTTTCGAGAGTGCCTCTGGACTGCGGCCGCCAACGGCCACGGTGCTGCCTGCCGCAGCGAACCGCCGGGCCAGTTCTCGCCCGATGCCTGAGGTTCCGCCGACGATGAGCACGGTGCGGTTGGAGAGATCCACGGGATCTACCTTTCAGCCAAGGGCGCCGATGGCGCTCAGGCCCGGCGCGAACAGTGATGTTCTCGGTTTTCTGCAAAACGGTGCCATCGCAGTCGTGACGGCATTCGCTGGATGTGGGGGACCCCCGTTTCCCTGGTCCAGCGAGGAGGGAGCCGGTAACCGGTGGCGCGCGGTGGCGCTGCGCGCTCTCCAGCCAACGGGCCGGATGGTGCTGTTACTTGGTGTAGCGGGTGGCGAGAGCCGGAGACTGGCCGCTGAAGGCGGCGAGGTCGGCGGTGAACACGTCCTGGAGGAGCTGGTGGTCCTCGACGCCGGGGGCGCTGACGATCTCGCCCAGGTCCAGGCCGCGTAGGGCGCCGGTGACGAGGTCGTCGGCGCTCATGCGGGGAACGGCGCTCATGTCCAGGCCCTGCGAGGAGTGGAACTCGGTGGCCACAACGCCCGGGCAGACCACCCCGACGGTGACGCCGGAGCCCTCGACCTCGGCTGCGAGGGTCTGGGTCATGGCGACCAGGTAGGCCAGCGTCCCGGCGTACACGGCGCGGCGGGGCATGACGCTGCTGTCGGCGGGGCCGGAGAAGGCGATCATGCCGGCGACGTTGAGGATGGTGCCCGTTCCGCGCTGCTGCATGGGGCCCACCGCGGCGCGCATGAGCTGGGTGGGGGCGAGGACCTTGACGCTGACGAGCTCCTGGGCCTTGTCGGCGGGCAGGTCGGCCAGCGGCATGTAGTGGGAGACGCCGGCGTTGTTGACGAGCATGTCCAGCGGCTCGGTGGCGCAGATCTCCGCGAGGGTGTTGATGCCCTCGGTGGTGGCCAGGTCGGCGGTGACGGTGCGCACGGTGGTGTCGGGGTGGGCGGAGGCGAACTCCTGGAGGCGCTCCTGGCGGCGGCCGACGATGATCAGGTCGTAGCCGTCGGCGGCGAAGCGCTCCGCGAACGCCTTGCCGATGCCGGAGGTCGCGCCGGTGACGAGTGCGAGCTTGGTCATGAGAGTCCTTTCGAAGACTCGGCTCAGGCGGCCGGGTCGGTGGGGGTGCGGTGCAGCCAGGCGAACTCGCTGCGGTATTGCGCGGCGACGCGGTCGGGCTGGTCGGCGCCCAGGTTGTCGCCGTCCGGGGGGGTAGCCCTGGCGGTCGAGGAACCAGGACTGGAACCGGTAGGGGGGGCTGGTAGTGGGGGGCTGGTAGTGGGCCAGTTCGGCCAACGCGCGGTCGCCCGCCACGTGGACGGCGGGCGGGCCCACCCGGTGTACGGCGCTGATGCTTTTCATGCCGGCCTCAGCCGTTGAGGCGTGTCAGTAGCGCGGGCAGGCTGCGGGCCCCGGACAGGCCCCGCTCGGTGACCTCCTCGGCTCGGATGCCGGCATCGCGCATGGCCTGGTCGAACAACTCCATGTCCAGCGCTTCCACCTTGGACAGGTGCTCGACGTTGTCGGTCCGGACCATGGTGTTCAGCAGGCTCAGCGCGGCGCTGGCGCCGCTGGCGAGTTTGAGCACGTCCAGCAGCGAGAGGAGGTCAAGATCCAGCTGGTCGACAAGGGCGATGATGTCGGCGATGGAACGCTGGTTGAGCATCAACAGCGCGTTGTTGAACAGCTTCGCCGTCTGCCCCGCACCGGTCTGCCCGAGGTGCACGACGTGCGCGGAGAACGCCTCGAACACCGGGCGGCACTGCTCGAACGCCGCGTCGGGCCCGCCGACCATGCAGGTCAGCCGCTTCTTCTCGGCCGCCGTACGGCCGCCGCTGACCGGCGCGTCCAGCACCGCGACCTGCCGGGCCACGCACTGCTCGGCCAGACGGGTGGCGATGGCCGGGACGCCGGTGCCGTGGTTGACGACGATGGCCCCGCTGCGCAGGTGCGGCAGCATCTGGGCGATGAGCCGCTCGACGTCCTCGTCCGTGCCCACGCACAGGGCGACGACGTCACACGAGGCCGCCAAGTCCTCCACCGAGTCCGCCGCCTGGTGCGGGATCCCTGCCAGGGGCTCCAGGGAGGCGGGGCGCCGAGCCCAGACCCGCAGGGCGAAGCCGGCTTCCGCCACGGCGCTGGCCATCGGCAGACCCTGGTCGCCCAGGCCGATGAACCCGACGACGGGAGTGTTCTTGGGCGCTGTGGTTCCGTTCACGAAACCCAGCGTCCTCACTATTCGGATGAATAGGCAGTAGACCCGCTTTCCTGGGATTACCAGTACCAGGCTAGATAAAAGCGCTCTCTGTCACTATGGCGATATGCCCACCACCGAACTCGGCGGAGCCCTGCAGGCCTGGCGCAACCGAGTCACCCCTGACCAAGCCGGACTTCCCGGCGGTGGCCGCAGGCGTACCCCCGGACTGCGGCGCGAAGAGCTGTCCCAGCTCGCCGGGATCTCCGCGGACTACATCATCCGCCTCGAACAGGGACGCGCTCGCAACCCCTCCCCGCAGATCATCGAATCGCTCGCCCGCGCCCTGCGGCTGGAGAACGGTGAACGCGAGCACCTGTTCCGGCTCGCCGGCCTCGCCGTGCCCGGACCTGGCACCGTGCCCCGTCACATCACCCCCGGCGTCCACCGCATCCTGGACCGCCTGGACTCCACGCCCGTCGCGGTCTACGACGCCACGTGGACCCAGCTGCTGGCCAACCCGCTGTACACCGCGCTGATAGGAGCGTGGTCCGGGCCGGACCTCAACGCCGCGTGGCGAGCGTTCGTCACCTCCACCACGCGCGTGCGCCAGACCCCGGAGTCCAACGGGGCACTGCAGCGGCTGCTGGCCGCCGACCTCCGCCGCACCAGCGCCCTGTATCCGCAGGACGCCGCACTCACCGACCTGGTCGTCCAACTGCAGCGCCGTAGCGCTCTGTTCGGCGAACTCTGGCAGTCCGGCGTGAGCGCCGAGCACCAGTCGAGCCGCAAGACCATCGACCATCCCACCGTCGGCACGCTCACCCTGGACTGCGACGTCCTCCACGTCGCTGGGAATCATCTGCGGATCATGGTCTACACCGCCAAGCCCGGCACCGAGGACGCCGAACGCCTCGCACTCCTGTCGGTGATAGGGACCCAGACCCTCACCGGCTGATGCGCACGTACCGGTCGTTGAGCGGGTCCTTGCCGTCGGACCGCTCCCGGGCCGGGGTCTGGGGATGCCTGCGGCACGGGGCTGTTCCAGGCGCACGGCTACGTTTGCGCTGGACTGAATCAGCTGGCTTCGCGATCCTCCAGCTGTTTGACCAGGCGGTAGCCGCTGGTCAAGCTGAGGTCCATACGTTCGCGTAGCACTTTGACGGCTTTCACGCTGTGGCCCTCGGCGAGCAGAGAGGCCAACTCGCCCATCAGGTCCGAGTCCAGTGCCTCCAGGTTTTCCAGAGCCTGGGGGTAGTCGACAGGCAGAGCCTTGCCGGAGCGGAGCAGTTGGAGTGCAGCCTGCGCTTCGGGCAGGCCGAGACCGGTTGCCTTGCGCAGGCATTTCACGGCCTTGGCCTCGCGCCCGTCCGCCACGAAGGCATGAGCTTCTTGCTGAACCTCTGCGGCCACCGGCGTGACCAGTGCGATCTGCTGTTTGCTGCCCGACATTCTGCGCCCTCCAGATCTCCCCGTAGACCGCTCTGTTACCCGCTGTGATGTCGATGAAGCAAGCGAACGCCGTGCCGTTGGCAGCTGCGTCGTCCTGTCTGCGCAGGGATACGGCGGTTCCGAACGACGCGATGTCCGCGCGGTCTGCGCGGGGATCCCAACCTCTGTGATGGCGAACGGAGCGAGATGCTCCTTGCCGAGGAACAGCGTGTGGGCGATCGAACGGACGCCAGTCTCCTCGCCCGAGTCGTTGAATCCCTCGGACGTCCAGGCAAAAGAAGAGGACCCGGCACCGTATGCGTCGGCTTTCGTACGTTGTCTCCCGGCAGGGGCAACAACGCTCCCACGCCGAGGCCGTGGAAGAGGGCGCGCCGCCTCCCGCACCGATTGCCTTCCGCCATCACTCACTCCGACCGGGGCGGTGCAACGCGGTGGTCTGAGTACACGTACTCATGAAAGCGCTCGTGGGCTGGCCCGATAGTGAGGGCCCGCCCTGAATACGAGGAGCAGTCCATGACCGCCATCCACCCCGCCCCCGCTCCGACGCTGGATGCGGGGTTGCCGCCCCGGCGTCGTCTGCCGGCAGCCCTGGCCGTCGCGGTGACCGCGGCGCTCGTCGTGTCGAGGTTCGGCGCGGCCGATCCGACGACCTGGCTGCTGGAGACGGTGTGGGTGATGGCGGGCCTGCCGCTGGCGATCCTGCTGCGCCACCGCTTCCCGCTGAGCGGTCTGCTGTGCGCTCTGCTGGCGGCGCACGCCCTGGTCCTCATCGTGGGAGGCCACTACACCTACGCGGAGGTGCCCGCAGGGGACTGGGTGCGCGACTGGCTCGGATGGGACCGCAACCCCTACGACCGCTTCGGCCACCTCATGCAGGGCTTCGTCCCGGCCATCCTGGTACGCGAACTCCTCGTCCGCACATCCCCGCTGCGCGGCAACCGCTGGCTCGCCCCGCTCACGGTCTGCGCCTGCCTCGCCTTCAGCGCCGTGTTCGAGATGCTGGAATGGCTCGCGGCGGTCACCGGAGGCGAGGCCTCGGACGCTTTCCTGGGCACGCAGGGAGACGTCTGGGACACCCAGTGGGACATGTTCTGCGCCCTGATCGGCGCCACCTGCGCCCTGCTGCTCCTGAGCCGTGCCCATGACCGCGCCCTTGCCCGTCTTAGAGGCCCTAACAGAAGCTGATGATCGTGTGACTATCGGCTTGATCGTTCGTTGGTCTTGTCGTGGCGAAGCGTGAGTCGCGGCCGTGGATCGTGTCGGATGAACTGTGGTCGCTGATTGAGCCGTTGCTGCCCGAGCCGGCACAGAAGCTGGTCGAGGGCAGACCGCGGGTGCCGGACCGGCAGGCGCTGTGCGGGATCCTGTTCGTGCTGCATACCGGCATCCAGTGGGAGTACCTGCCCCAGGAGCTGGGCTTCGGCTCGGGCATGACGTGCTGGCGGCGCCTTGCCGCCTGGAACGCGGCCGGGGTCTGGGACGCACTGCATCTGGTGCTGCTGAAGAAGCTGCGGGCGGCGAAGAAGCTGGACTGGTCGCGGGCGGTGATCGACTCCTCCCACGTGCGGGCGGCCCGGCGGGGCCCAAAAGCGGGCCCAGCCCGGTCGACCGCGCACGGCCGGGCAGCAAGCACCACGTCGTCACCGACGCCCAGGGCATCCCGCTCGCGGTGTCGCTGACCGGCGGAAACCGCAACGACGTCACGCAGTTGCTGCCACTGCTGGACAAGATCCCAGCGGTATCCGGCGTCGTCGGCCGATCCCGACGCAGACCTGATGCCCTGCTCGCAGACCGGGCCTACGACCACGAAAAGTACCGGCGCCTGCTCTGGGCCCGCGGCATCCGCCCCGTCATCGCCGAGCGAGGCGTCGAACACGGATCCGGCCTGGGCTCTTTGCGCTGGGTGGTAGAGCGCACGATTGCCTGGCTGCACGGCTTCCGCCGCCTGCGGATCCGCTGGGAGCGACGCGACGACATCCACGAGGCTTTCCTCGGCCTCGCCACCTGCCTCATCACCCACCGGCACGCACAACGCCTTTGTTAGGACCTCTTAGTCAAGGCAGGTCGACCGCCACCTCGTGAGGGGAGGACGCCACGGCGGCGCCCAACGACGACCAACGACGACCAGCGACGACCAACGCTGACAACCACCGACAGTTAAGTCGCAGGTCGCAGCGTTGATCGAGAGTGGCGAGCACGCGGACACCGGCTCAGTCCCGCTCGTCGACGATGCGCTTCAGCACCCCCGTCGCCCCCATCCCGTTGGGCCAGCCGGCGTAGAAAGCCAGGTGCAGCAGGGCCTCCTGCAGTTCCTCGTCGGTGACACCGTTCTGGCGGGCGAAGCCAAGGTGGAACTGCAGCTGGTCCATCTTTCCGAGCGCGGTCAGAGCGGCGATGGTGACGAGGCTGCGGTCCCGCTTGGACAGGTCCTCGCGCTCCCATACCTCGTCGAAGAGGACCCTGTCGGTGTAATGAACCAGCCCCGGGGCGAAGTCTCCGAAGGCATGCTTTCCGCCGGTCCAGCCGGTCCAGCCGGTCCTGCCGGTCCCGCCGGTCCCGCCGGTGTCTGCGTTCTCAGCCATGCTCTCTCCCATTCCGCGTCGGTTCTTGCGCTCGGCTTTCACGTCGACCTCCGTCGGTCGAGCGTCGAAGGCGCGAAGTCAGCGATGTCGATGACACCGCTTGACGTGCCGGGCGAGGAAGTCCCTGGTGAAGGGGGTACTGACAGGGCATCCCTCCGGCATCCCGCACAGTGGAATCGCGCCTTAGCGTGGAGTCATGGACGCCAGGAACGAAGCACGGGAGTTCCTCATGTCCCGTCGAGCGAACATCACGCCCGAACAGGCCGGGCTGCCGGTCTCCGGGCACCGGAGGGTGGCGGGCCTGCGCCGCGGCGAGGTGGCGATGCTCGCGGACGTGAGCCCCGAGTACTACGCCAAGATCGAGCGCGGCCAGCTGGCCGGCGTCTCGGACGCGGTCCTTGAGTCGCTCGCCCGGGCGCTGCAGCTGGATGACGCCGAGCGCGAGCACCTCTTCGACCTGGCCCGGGCGGCCAACGGCGCGGCCCAGCCCGTGCGCAGGCGCAGGCCGAAAAGGTGGGTGGCCCGAGACAGCCTGATCCGGGCGCTGGACGCGATCGTGGCCGGGCCCGCGTTCGTGCGTAACGGACGGATGGACGTCCTCGCCACGAACACCCTCGGCCGCGCCTTCTACGACGAGGTGTTCGACGGGCCCGGCGAAGGGAACCTGGCGCGCTACTGCTTCCTCGACGAGCGGGCCAAGGCGTTCTACCCCGACTGGGAGGCCGCCGCCGACGTCACCGTGTCGATCCTGCGCACCGAGGCAGGCCGGGATCCGCGGGACAAGCAGTTGCACGACCTGGTCGGCGAGCTGTCCACGTGCAGCGACGCGTTCCGTACCCGCTGGGGAGCACACAATGTGCGTCGCCACGGATCGGGCACCAAGGAGTTCCACCACCACGAGGTCGGCGACCTCACCTTGATGTACGAGGGTCTTGAGCTGACCGCCGAGCCCGGCCTCTCCCTCCTCATCTACACCGCAGAGCCCGGGTCGCCCAGCCAGGAGCGCCTGCAGCTGCTTGCGAACCTCGCCGCCACGTTCGCCGCGCGGCCGCCCCGCGCCGAGTACCCGGACACGATCCAAGGGAGCTGACCCGAACATGCACACCCGAACGCTCGGACACGACGGCCTGGAAGTCTCCGCCATGGGGCTCGGCGCGATGGGCATGTCCCAGAGCTACGGCCCCAACCCCGGCAGCCGCGACGACATGATCGCAGTGCTGCGCTCCGCGGTCGATGAGGGCGTGACCTTCTTCGACACCGCCGAGGTCTACGGGCCCTACGTCAACGAGGAACTGGTCGGCGAGGCGCTGGAGCCGATCCGCGAGCAGGTCGTGATCGCCACCAAGTTCGGATTCCACATCCAGGACGGCCGGAGCGTCGGCCTCAACAGCCGCCCCGAGCAGATCCGTTGCGTCGCGGAGGAGTCCCTGAAGCGGCTCCGTACCGAGACGATCGACCTCTTCTACCAGCACCGCGTCGACCCCGACGTGCCGATCGAGGACGTCGCGGGCACGGTCGGTGAGCTGATCGCCGAGGGCAAGGTCAGGCACTTCGGGCTCTCCGAGGCCTCGGCCGCCACCATCCGCACCGCACACGCCGTCCACCCTGTGACCGCGGTCCAGAGCGAGTACTCGCTGTGGACACGGGATCCCGAGGCGGCGGTGCTGCCCGCGCTCGCCGAGCTGGGCATCGGATTCGTGCCCTTCAGCCCGCTCGGCAAGGGCTTCCTCACCGGCACCGTCGACACCTCCACGACCTTCACCGACGGGGACATCCGCGGCCGGGTCCCGCGCTTCGAGGCGGAGAACCTGGCCGCGAACCAGGCACTCGTCGACCACGTACGTCAGCTCGCCGGTGCGAAGGGCGCGACGCCGGGCCAGATCGCCCTGGCCTGGCTGCTCGCGCAGCAGCCCTGGATCGTGCCGATCCCCGGCACCCGCCGCACGGCACGCATCAAGGAGAACACCGCCGCCACGGCTGTCGCGCTGTCCGCGGACGAGGTCGCCGACCTCGACGGCCTCGCCCAGCGGGTCGGTGTCAGAGGCGACCGCTACAACGCCGAGCTCATGGCCTACGTCAATCGCTAGGGCCAAACCAGAAGCAGAAGCAGAAGCAGAAGCACCCCAGGCCAGAATCAGCAGCACAAGGAAAGAACGAACGACATGACCGCCACCGAATTCGACCAGATCTTCCCGATCGGCGAGAAGAACGACGCCTTCGCCCCGTACTTCGTCGGCCAGAGCTACCTGGCTCCGCTCGCTTCGGGGAGCGTCCCTGTCAGCAACGTGTCTTTCGAGCCGGGCTGCCGTAACAACTGGCACATCCACCACGGCACGGCCGGCGGCGGGGACCAGATCCTGCTGTGCACGGCGGGCAGCGGCTGGTACCAGGCCGAGGGCGAGGACCCCGTCAGCCTGGGGCCGGGAACGGTGATCCGTGTCCCGGCCGGCACGAAGCACTGGCACGGCGCGAAGGCCGACTCGTGGTTCTCCCACGTCGCCTTCATCACCCCGGGTGAAGACGTCAGCAACGAATGGCTCGAACCCGTCACCGACGAGGCGTACGGCGAGCTGCCGAAGAACGGAGCGAACGCATGACCATCCTGGACGATACCTACACCCTGTCCAACGGCGTGGAGATTCCCAAGCTGGGTCTCGGCACCTGGTTCGTCGACGACGACAAGGCGGCCGAGGCGGTCCGGGCAGCCGTGGAGATCGGCTACCGCAACATCGACACCGCTCAGGCGTACGGCAACGAGCGCGGTGTCGGCGAGGGCGTGCGCACCTCGGGGGCGTCCCGTGAGGAACTGTTCGTCTCGACCAAGCTCGCTGCGGAGATCAAGGACCACCATCAGGCACTGGCCGCGATCGACGGCTCTCTTGAGAAGCTGGGCCTGGAGTACGTCGATCTGATGCTGATTCACAGCCCGCAGCCGTGGGACGACTTCCGCGGGGGTGACTACGCCCAGGGAAACCGGGAGGCGTGGCGTGCCCTGGAGGAGGCTCACAAGGCCGGCAAGATCCGGTCCATCGGCGTCTCCAACTTCCAGCAGGACGACCTGGAGAACATCCTGCGGGGCGCGACTGTCGCCCCGCAGGTGAACCAGCTGCTCGTGCACGCGGGCAACACCCCCTCCGAGCTGCTGGCGTATTGCGAGAGCAGGCAGATCCTCGTCGAGGCGTACTCGCCGATCGCACACGGCGCGATCCTGAGGAACGCCGAGGTCCAGGCGCTGGCGGAGAAATACGGTGTGTCCGTCCCGCAGCTGTGCATCCGCTACACCCTGCAGCTCGGGACGGTGTCGCTGCCCAAGACGGCGAACCCCGACCACATGCGCTCCAATGCCCAGGTCGACTTCGAGATCTCCGACGGGGACATGGACACCCTGCGGGACCTGCGTGATGTGGACTACGGCGAGCACAGCGCTTTCCCCGTCTTCAGCGGGAAGTGAGTCTGAGACCGAGATAGGAAGTCGGTTGCCGCGCCGGGCGACACCGGCCTGTTGACCGGAGTACCCGGAGTACGGGGGACAGGCTGGGCGGTAGCGCATCCCCGCTCGGGCGTCGACGGCTTCCACGACTGGGCGGTGGCGTCGGAGCGCCGGTGTGCCAGGACGCTGGTTCCCGCCCGGAGCCGGCCGGGTGGTCAGTCCAGGGCGGGACGTGCGCGGCGTGCGGTGAGTGCGGGCCGCCCGACCGCGGCGTACCAGACCAGGGCCGCACATATGAAGGCCGTCGCCGCGGAGACCAGAGACCTGGTGAGGCTGTCGTTCCGTGCGCCGGAAACGAGGGCTACGGCCAGTGCCAGCGTCAGGGTGATGACGGACAGCGCACGGGAGCTCCGCGTGGCGCCTGGCGCGGCGGCCGGCGGCAGCAGCCAGGTGGCGAGGCCGTAACAGGCACAGGCCAACAGCGCGGCCCCCAGTACTTCGCTGGGCCGATGGCCGCCCATGGTCGCGCTGGCGGCGGCGATGCAGGCGAGCCACAGCACACCGGCCGTGGCGACGTACGGGCGGATGCGGGGGGACACCACGAGGACGGCGGCGAGGGTCAGCGCGGCGGGGATGGCCGTGTGCCCGCTGGGGAACCCCTGATCAAGAAGATTCTCGGGCGCGCCCACCAGATCGGGGCGGGGCAGGATGCTCGATTTGAGCACCTCCTTGCCCCCGGTCGTGAGAATGACGACCCCGAGCGCCGCGCATCCCTGCCGCCAGCACCGCCGCACCAGGGTGAGGACCACGATGACGGCCAAACCCACCATCAGGGTGGGCTTGGCGCTCAGTTCCATCGGCGGCAGGGGCGTCGAGCCGTAGGACGCTCCTGACAGGGGGTAGATCCATGCGGCTTCGCCGCCCAGTTCACTGAGATCGAACAGGGCGTTCTCGGCTCGTTGCCCCCACGGGGTACAGATGGCGAGCAGGTAGACCGTCAGGAATCCCAGGGTGTACAGCAGAGCCGGCATCCACGGCCGTGCCGTACGCGGCGGGGCGAGGCCGTCGGAGGCCTCGGGGGCCTGCTGTGAGGACGCCGGACGGTGTGCGGGCAGGATCGGAGAATCGTGCTGAGGCATTGCTCGGTTTTTCTTCCGTCGGGGGAGTTCGGTCACGCACGTCTTTGCGGCACGACGTGGGCCGCCGGGCTCGGCCGGCCCACCGTGGCGCCGCTCCTATTCGGCGAGCGCCTGCCCTTGTCGGCGCTGGGCGGTGAACGCCAGGGCGGGGAGGGGGGCGACCAGCAGGAGGAGGACGACCAGGTCGGGAAAGGACTGCATGAACGCGTCCGGCTGGACGACGATCGCCTGCGTGCGGACGATCGCTACCGCCGCGACGGGGATCAGCCAACGGTGGTCGCCGGTGGCGGCCGTCGCCACCCACGCGGCGATCAGCGCGGTGGCTTCGAGGACGAACAGGCCACGTTGGAAGGTCGGACTGACGGAGATGATGTGCAGGCTCCCGGCAATGAACATGGCGAGTACGACGGGGGCCAGCCAGCGGTAGGAGCGGCGTCGCAGGCGGCTGGGACGGCAGAGCGCCAGCACGGCGCACGCGGCGCAGAGTGCCCCCGAGAGCACCAGGTCATGGGCGGTTATCGGGGCACCCAGCCCGTAGTAGCTCAGGCCCGCCTTGCCCTCGTCACCGAAGAACGTGTTGCTGTTGAACGTGGCACCGGCGTAGATCATCACCGCTGCGGCAGGCAGTGCGATCCAGGCCCTGCCGCGCAGCAGGGCGATCAGGCAGATCAGCGGAAGCAGCCCGTAGGGCAGCAGCCGTGTCCGGCCGCCGGGACCTTGCGCCCACGGGTACCAGCCGGAGAAGGGGAAGGCGATGGCATTCCCGCCGGGATCGATGTGCAGGGCCCAATGCCATACGTCCTGCAAGTAGGGAACCAGCGCCAGCGCGGCGAGGACGAGAGCGGTCAGATGGATGCCGTCCAGCCACCAGGGCCGGGCCGTGTCGTCGACGACGGTACGTGCGCGGGCCTGCACCCCGGCACGCGTCAGGGCGACAACTTCCCGCGGCGGGGGCCAGGAACGGCCGGGATACGCCTCGGACAGGCAGGTCAGCACTTCTTCTCCCTGCCGGGAACGGTAGGGCTCGGGAAAGGCCGCGAGCAGCAGACGGTTCATGCCGGGGCCGCCCCGGCATCCCGCGAGCGTCCCATGACGACAGCCGCCGCCTGCTGCATCCTGAGTGCCTCCCGGCCGAGCGCTTCGGCGCCGTCCTCGGTGAGCCGGTAGTAGCGCCGCGCGCGTCCGTCCACGATCTCCTCGTCGCCGGGGGCCACCAGCCCGGCCCGTTCCATCCGCTCCAGCGCGCCGTAGAGAGTGCCGACAGCGATCCGGAGCCTTCCGCCGGTGGCCTGCTCGGCAGCCTTGATGATGCCGTAACCGTGCAACGGACCATCCATGAGTGCGGCAAGGATGAAGTACTGCGGTTCCGTCAAGGGCGTATTCTGTCTGGTCATTCATCGAGCATATATCGAGCTACGAAATATATCTGCCAACCCTGATGGTCAACGGCACTTCGGCCCAGTTTTTGGACAGGTGTAGACAGGTCGGGTGGCTCGGGCCTAGGTTCTAGACATGCCTGGACAGGTTTACAAGCATCATCGTGTCGCTCATGTGCTGGCCGAGGAGATCCGAGCGGGGGTACATGCCGACGGCAGCAAGCTGCCCGGCGAACACGCGCTGCGGGAGCGGTTCGGAGTGAGCCGTACGACCGTGCGGCAGGCTCTCAACGTCCTCGGCGAGCAGGGACTCATCGAGACGCACGCCGGTATCGGGTCGCTCGTCACCTTCGACGGCACACCCCTCGACCAGCGGCTCGGCTGGACCCGTGCCCTTGCCGCGCAGGGCACCGAACTGACGACCGAGACCCTGCGCTTCGACCGCATACGGGACGAGGCTCTGGCCGGTGAACTGGGCTTGCAGTCACCCCGGTTCATCGCTCTGGACCGTGTCCGCCGACTGGTCGGCGGACACGGTGTCTCGCTGGAGTTCAGCCGCGTACCTGCCGTCGCGGCCCTCCTCGACCTGCCGGAGCGCGGACTCGACGAGGGCTCCCTGAGCCGCACCCTCGCGGCCGCGGGGCGTGTGCCCGACTCCAGCGAGGCCCATATCTCCGTCGTCGGACTCACCTCGGACGAGGCAGCGATCCTGCACCGCTCACCGGAAGAGTCCTTCCTCCGCGTCGCCCAGGTGTTCCGGGGCGCGGACGGGGACGTCGTCGAGCAGGTCACCAGCCTGCTCGATCCGTCCAGGTTCCAACTGCACGTACGGACCGGCCGAGGAGCCCACCTATGACCCCCACACCCGACCCCGCCCTGCTCGACCGCGCCCTCGGCGCCTTCTACGGGCTCGCGCTGGGCGACGCCCTCGGAATGCCGACGCAGGTCATGTCCCGCGCCGATGTCGTACGGGTCTACGGCACGCTGAGTGGCTTCGAGCCCGCGCGGCCCGACAACCCGGTGAGCGCCGGAATGCCGGCCGGGTCCATCACGGACGACACCGAACAGGCGGTGATCGTGGCACGGCTGCTGGTCGAGGGCGGCGGGCACGTCGACCCCCTGCGGTTCGCGGAGGAACTCCTGTCCTGGGAGAAGGAGATGAAGGCCAAGGGGTCGTTCGACCTGCTCGGTCCCTCGACGAAAGCGGCCCTGGACGCGGTGACACGCGGCGTCGACCTCACGGAGGCCGGCAAGCACGGCACGACGAACGGCGCCGCGATGCGGGTGACGCCGGTCGGTATCGCGTTCGGTGTCGACGACACGGAACGGTTCCTGGACCGGGTCGTCGAGTCCTGTCAGGTCACCCATGACACGACCATCGGGATCGCGGGAGCGTCGGCCGTCGCCGCAGCCGTCTCCACAGGCATGGCCGGCGGCTCGCTCGACGACGTCTTCGACGCCGCGGTCGCGATGTCGGCGGCCGGTGCCAGGCGCGGGCACTGGACAGCGGGCGCCAGCATCTCGGCCCGTATCGACTGGGCACGCGACCTCGTGACCGACCTGGACACAGCGGAGGCGCTCGACCGGATCGACTCGCTCATCGGCACCAGCGTGGCCAGTCAGGAATCGATCCCGGCCGCGTTCGCGGTACTGGCGCTCACGAACGGTGACCCGTGGCGCTCCGCGCTGCTGGCCGCGAACCTCGGCGGTGACAGCGACACGATCGGTGCCATCGCGGGCGCGATCGCCGGAGCCATGGGAGGGCTCAGCGCCCTGCCCGTCGACGCTGTTCACACCCTGCGTGAGGTGAACGATCTCGAACTGGGTCCTCTGACCCGGCAGTTGCTCACCTACCGCACTCGCTGAAGTTCCCCGTTTTCTGTTTCCCCCTGTTTTTCCTCTGTTTTTCCCTCTGTACCGAGCACAGGCAAGGAGGTCCCGCGATGGCCGCTTCAACGAAGAACGACCGCGTCGGCACCGTGGAGACCCGTGGGATCGAACCGGTCCCCGACAGCGAGCGGCACGGTCACGCGAGCCAGATGTTCTGGACGTGGTTCGCCGCCAACATCTCACTCCTCGGGCTGCCGCTCGGCGCGACTCTCGTCGCCTTCCGCGGCCTGAACATCTGGCAGGCCGTTCTCGTCGCGGTCGCCGGTTCGGTGGGCTCGTTCGCGCTCGTGGGTGCGTTGAGCATCGCGGGCAAGAAGGGCGGTGCCCCAGCCCTGACGCTGTCCCGTGCGGTGTTCGGGCAGCGTGGCAACCACGGGCCGACCCTGGTGACCTGGCTGAGCCGGGTCGGCTGGGAGACGATCACCACGACCACAGCGGCGTACGCGCTGCTCGCCCTGCTCAACACGGTCTTCGGCGTCGAGCGGGGCACGGTCCTCACACTGCTCTGTCTCCTGGTCTTCATCGCCTGCACACTGCTGATCAGCGGGCTCGGGCACGCCACCATCATGTGGATCAACAAGTGGGCGACCGTGGTCTTCGGAATCCTCAACCTCGTGGTGATGGGCTTCCTCGTGGCGACCGTCGACTGGTCGAAGGTGCTCGACAGCCCGGCCGGCCCTGCCAGCGGCGTCATCGCGGGCATCGGATTCATCGCGGCGGGCACCGGCATCGGATGGGCCAACGCCGGTGCGGACTACGCCCGTTACCTGCCGCAGGCGATCCCGGGCATACGGCTCGTGCGCGCCTCGGCGTTCGGTGCCGGCATTCCCCTCGTCCTGCTGATCTCCCTGGGCTCGCTCCTCACGGCCGGTGATCCCACGCTCGCCACCTCCGCCGATCCGGTCGCGGCGATCAACGCGATGCTGCCGTCCTGGATGGCCGTTCCGTATCTGATCGCGGCGTTCGGCGGGCTGCTGATGTCCAATCACCTCTCCACCTACTCGGCCGGACTGACGATGATCACGCTCGGCATCCGGGTACCGCGTGCGTGGGCGGTCGTTCTGGACGTCATCCTGATGTTCGCCGGTGGCATCTACTTCATGCTCATCGCGGACGACTTCTACGGCCCGTTCAGCACCTTCCTGACGCTGCTCGCCGTGCCGATCTCCGCCTGGATCGGTGTCATCGCCGTCGACATGGTCCGCGGCCGGCGGTACGACCCCGCCGGCCTGATGGACACCGGACGTGGCAGCCGGTACTGGTACACCGGCGGGTTCAATCTGCCCGCCGTCCTCGCCTGGCTGGCCGCGATCGTAGCCGGACTGACCTTCACCAAGGCCGCGACCGGCGCCGACGATGTGTGGTTCGCCGGCCCGTTGGCCGATTCCTGGCTCGGCACGAACGGCCTCGGGTGGCTCATCGCGATCGTCACAGCCGGCGCGGTGTACCTGCTGCTCGGACGGCGTACACCGCTGAGCGCCGATTCGGCCCCCGACTCCGTCCCCGGTACCACCACGTTCGAGGAGGCCACCCGATGAACGACGACTACCGTGTCGTCCTCGTGGGGAACGTCATCGTCGACCTCGTCATCGAGGTGCCCAACCTGCCCGAGCGCGGGGGCGATGTCATCGGAACCCGCACCGAGCTGTACGCGGGCGGTGGCTTCAACACACTCACCGCGGCGCGCAGACTCGGCGCCGAAGCCGTCTACGCCGGGCTCCACGGCACCGGTCCCTATGGAGAGCTGGTGCGTTCCGCGCTCACGGCAGAAGGGATCGGACTGGTCCTTCCGGCACGCTCGGACGGCGACACCGGGTTCTGCGTGGCGCTGGTCGACGGAGGAGGGGAGAGGACCTTCGTCACGAGCTTCGGCGTCGACGCACGTATGACGGCGGATGAGACGGCGACGATCGCCGCGTCCGTGCGGGGCCGCGACCTGGTGCAGGTCTCCGGCTACAGCCTGGTGATGGAGGTGAACGGCCCGCTGCTGTCCCGCATGGTCGCAAGCCTCGCGGAAGACGTACGGGTCTGTCTGGACCCCGCGCCGCTGGTGGCGGACATCCCGGCCGGGGTACTGAACCCGGTCCTGACCCGGGCCGACTGGCTGAGCTGCAATGCGCGGGAGGCCCAGCTGATGACCGGGGTGGCGGAGCCGCGGGAAGCCGCACATGTGCTGCGCGGGCGAATGCGGAGCGGGGCCGGGATCGTCGTACGGGCCGACAAGGACGGCTGCTGGCTGTCGGCACCGGATGCTCATGACGTCGTGCACGTCCCCGGGTTTCCTGTGAACGCGGTCGACAGCAACGGGGCTGGGGACGCGCATGTGGGCGCGTTCTTGGCGCTGCTGGGGCGGGGAGTATCCGCCTACGACGCGGCGCGCGGAGCGAACGCGGCAGCGGCTTTGGCGGTGACACGGAGGGGCCCCGCGACCGGGCCGACCTCGGGCGAACTGGCCGCGCTGCTGGGCGAGGAGACATCGAG
The DNA here is from genome assembly GCF_018070025.1 of Streptomyces liliiviolaceus. NCBI lineage: Bacteria > Bacillati > Actinomycetota > Actinomycetes > Kitasatosporales > Streptomycetaceae > Streptomyces > Streptomyces liliiviolaceus. The sequence continues at coordinate 4,756,300 of NZ_JAGPYQ010000001.1, read as the reverse complement.
TGCGCTGGGACTGAGCTGACGGACTTCCACTACCGGCGTCAGGCCGCGGCCGCGCGGCTAGTGGCCGGCGTGGGTCATCTCGCCCAAGATCGCTCACGCTGTGGCGGGCGTCGTCTTCTTCTTCGTCTACCCGAGTTCACCGAGACGGAGGGCGTCCCTTATCGCGCTGAGCTTCGCGGTCGTTTCCGGGGTCCGCTCCTGCGCTTGGTCAGCGAGTTGGAGGGCGTCGTCAATCTCGCTGAGCTTCACGGAGGACAGGACGGCCTCCCGCTGTATCAGGTCGTCCCGGGACACAGTGGTCAGCCACGTGCACGGGGTGAAGCCTGGACGCGGGAAGGCGAGCCGCAGCACGCCTTCGAACGGCAGTCCTTCACCGGTGCCGATCGACACTTCGATGCCCAGACCGCTGATGTCGACGCCCGCCGGATCGACGACCTGCATCACCTGGATCGCGGACGTGTTCTCTTCCGAGAGCAGTACGACCAACCTGCGCTCGTCGAACTGGACCCACCAGACTTCGCCACGTCGCACAAGTCCTCCAGGTACTGGGACAGATACTGGGACGGCAGGCAGACGCTGTGCGACCCTGACGCGCTGTGGAGACGGGCGCGGCCACCGTTGATCATCGGCGCGTGAAGACAAATGATCATGTGGTGGACGCAGGAGACAGCGTAGACCCTGCTCGCTGGCAGGAAGGGTTCGAGGGCCTGATGAGCCCTTGTCGGTGCCGCAGTTGTTGGACGCCACGGCGAGAGCGCTGGTTTTGCTCCGGTGCAGGGCGCGGATGAGCATGGTGGGGATGCCACAGAGGTCGAAACCGCCGACGGCGAGGGTCGCGCCGTCCGCGATGTCGGCGTCGGCGGTGTCCGCGTCGGTCACCTTGTTCATCGGGCCGCCTTCCGCCCGTGCCGCGAGGCTGTGGCCGTGACCCGTTCGGTCACCGATCCGAAGCCGATACGGGTGCTGCCGCCGAGCGGCACGTACTCCCAGGCCTGCAGATGAGATGGTCGCGCACCGCGAACCGGCATCTGCTCCTCACCTGACCAGCCGCAACGCAGCGACGACCACACCCGTCGGCCGGCCCTGGCTCTACCGGCGATATCCCTCCTCCAGCCAGAACCGTGGTCCTGTTCGCTGTTCGAACGTGATCACCCTTGTGCCGGGGTCACCGCAGCACGTGCGTTTCAGAGGTCGAAGAACTGGGTCATGAGGTCTGCTGTGTCGATCTGGTGGCTGGTCTTGCCGATGAGTGCCGGGGCGGAGGAGGAGGGGGCGGGGACGGTGTGGCCGCCGCGGTGGATGGTGTAGAGGACCACCGGGGGGACGCCTTCTGCCTCGTACGTTGTGCGTTCGACCTCGGTGGGGTCGGCCGTGGTCTTCTTCGGCAGACGGGTGACCGTGGGTTCGGTGGTTATCCCGTTGCGCTCGGCGAAGTAGCGGGCCGTGCGGGTGGCCGACCAGGTCGGGCCGCCTGCTTTGAAGAGGGTGCGCAGGGCCCAGTTCATGGTGCCGCCCTGGTAGGAGACGATGGGGTCCTTGGTGCCGTGGATCAACAAGACCGGCAAGGAGGCCCGGGGTGCCTGACCGGCGAGGAAGTTCTCCGGTGCGGGCATGGTGGCGGCGATCACCGTCGCACCCGCCAGCAGGTCGGGTGTTTCGTGGGCGAGGCGGATGACCATCTGGCCGCCGTTGGAGTAGCCGACGGCGTAGACGCGGTTGGGGTCGATGCGCCGGTCCGAGGCGAACGTGGCGATGACCGCGCGGGTGAAGCCGACGTCGTCGATGTCGGCTCGGCGGGCCGGAAAGCGGCTTTCGCGGCGGGCGTCGTTCCAGTTGCCGCGGAAGCCGTCGAGGTAGGCGACCAGTGCGCCGCGGGCGGCGAGCGCGTCGAAGACGCCGCCGGTGAAGGCGCGGTGTTTGTCGCCGGTCTGGCCGGATCCGTGGAAGACCAGGATCAGTGGCTTGGCATCGCCCGGCGCTGGGGTGCCGACAAGAGTGAAGGTGCGGGTGGCCCCGGCGACGGTGACACTGCCGCGGGTGGCTTCGAGGAGGCTGGACATGGCGTTCCCTCGGTACATGGTGTTCCCTCGGTTCAGACGAAGAAGTCGATCAAGGTGCGCGCCATCCATTCGGGCGCTTCCTCGGGCAGGAAATGCGCCGCACCTGGAGCGACGGCGCCGCTGGTGTTCGAGGCGACCTGCCGCACCGCCTGCTCGACGCCGTCACGCATGCCGTGCTCGCCCCCGATGGCCAGAACCGGAATGTCCAGCGGCCCCTCGGCGGCCAGCGCGACCACCTGGTCGCCTGACTCTCCCGCGCGGTAGAACTCGAAGCTCGCGTGCAAGGCGGCGGGGTCGCGCAGGGCGTCGACGTAGACGTCGACCGCGGTTTGAGGAATGGCCTCGGGCGATGCGGCTTTGGTGGCGAACTGGTGGCCGAAGTAGATCTCCTCGCGGCCGGACACCATGCGCTCGTTGATCTCGGCCAGACGGTTGAAGACGAAGTGCCAGGCCAGCTCGTTGACCTTGGGGGGCATGAGCAGCGGAGGCATCGGGGTGAAGCCGGCGAGGACGGCTTCGGCCAGCACGAGCTTGGTCACCCGGTCGCGATGGCGGGCGGCGAGCACGTAGCCGACCATCATCCCCATGTCGTAGCCCGCGACGTGGAAATCGTCGTGGCCCAGGGAGGTCATCAGGCCGGTCATTTCGTCGGCCAGGGTGACTGCGTCGTACCCGCCGACAGGTTTGCTGCTGGCGCCCATGCCGCGCATGTCGGCGGCCACGACCGTGAAGTGCTCGGCGAGAGCGGGCATCACCAGCCGCCAGCCGTACCAGAACTGCGGCCACGCGGGCAGCAACAGCAGGGCCGGGCCGGTCCCGCCGACCACGGCGTGCAGTTCGACGCCGTTGACGTCAACGGTGCGGCTGGTGAAGGTGTCACCGAATCCGGCGGGAAGGTGCGGGACGGCGTCCACGGTGAAAGGCATCGGTGTCTCCTCGTTGCCGGACCCAAACCATAAGTGGATGAGTCATCCGCTTTAACGTAGCACGACCGGATACCCCATCCAGTTATGGTGTGGGTATGAGCACGCCACCGTTGCGCAAGGACGCCGCCCAGAACAGGCACCGCATCATCGAGATCGCCCGGCGATACGTCGATGACGGCAGACCCCTGCAGCTCAACGACGTGGCGCGGACCGCATCCATCGGCGTGGCCACCGTCTACCGGCACTTCCCGACGCCGGAAGCGCTGCTGGAGACCGTCGCGCTGCCTGCCATCGAGAAGCTGGCGCGGCGAGCCGAGCACGCATTGGCCGAGGACGACCCCTGGACGGCGTTGCGTGATTTCCTCGCCGCAGCGATCGAAGTCCTGCTGACCGACCCGGCGGTCCCGCCGGTGTTCGCCGCAGCCACTGACACCCTGGAGCACACCGGCGACCTCAAACGAAGGCTCGCCACAGCCTTCGCTGAACTGCTGGCACGCGCGCACGCGGCGGGAGTCATCGATTCCGGCGTCACCGAGTCGGACATGATCCCTCTGATGTGCGGCATCGCCTACGCCGCGAACATCCAAAATGCCCTCGACCCGACCGAACGAGCCACGCTCGGCCTGCGCTACCTCGACCTGCTCCTCACCGGCCTGCACCGCCCCTGATCACGCCAACTCCCGGTATAGGGCGTCAGGCTGACCACCACAGCAGGTGCCCGGGCCCTTGTCGGGCCGGTGGAAGGATCAGGCGGTGGCAGGCGGAGGAGTTCGCTGACTGCGAGGGTCTACTGACCTTGCTGACGTGATGTCGTGGGGGTCGACAAGCTGTGGTTGTCGCAGTAGGCCGGTCACATGAGGTATCCGCAAGGGGGCGGGCTGACCGCGGAGCGACGGACGTTTCGCGAGCACATCCGGATGCAGGCGGCCGAGTTATTCGCCCTGGGACACGACAACGCCACCATCGCCAAGCAGTTACGTGTCAGCGTGCGGTCGGTACAGCGGTGGCATCAGGCATGGGAGCACGGCGGAACGCCGGCCCTGGTGTCGAAGGGGCAGGCGTCCAGGCCCAAGCTGAGTGAGGCACTGTTCGAGGTTCTCGAGCAGGAGCTGGCCAGGGGGCCGGTGGCGCACGGCTGGCCGGACCAGACCTGGACGCTGGCGCGGATCAAGACGCTGATCGGGCGCCGGTTCCACAAGAGCATGACGCTGTCGGCGATCGCGCAGATGCTGCACCGGCACGGCTTCAGTCACCAGGTCCCGGCCCGCCGCGCGAGCGAGCGCGACGAGGACGCAGTCACCGGGTGGGCGAAGGAGACATGGGCCCGGGTGGAAACGCCGTGGCGGCGCTTGGGGCCTGGTTGTGCTTCGAAGACGAGGCCGGGTTCTCGATGACGCCGCCCACAGCCCGCACCTGGGCCAGGCGCGGACACACACCCGTCATCCGAGTGCGGGGCCGCTCCCAGCGCCGTTTCTCCATCGCCGCTCTGGCCTGCTACAAGCAGGGCGAACGCTCACGCCTGATCTACCGGCCCAAACAACACGTCGACCACAAGCAGGGCGGCAGACGCAGCTTCACCTGGACCGACTACCGCGACCTGCTCATCGCCGCCCACCAGCAACTCGGCGCACCGATTGTGCTCGTGTGGGACAACCTGAACGTGCACAAAGACCGTCGGCTGCGGGAGTTCATCGACACCCACGACTGGGTCAACTGCTACTTCCTGCCGTCTTATGCACCCGATCTCAACCCCGTCGAGGGCATCTGGTCACTGCTGCGACGCAGCAGTCAGGCCAACACCGCTTTCACCGACCCTGACCACCTCATGAGCGCGCTTCGGCACGGTCTCCGCCAGATCCAGTACCGCAGCAACCTCGTCGATGGATGTCTCTCCGAAACCGGCCTCACCTTGACGACATCACGGCAACAACCTCAGTAACCGCCGGTTCCTCTGCCGCACCTGGCAGCGCAGGAGCTCATGGATCTGCTGGTCGGCCGTTCCGGGCCCCAGGCATGCGCGGGCTGGAGCAGAGCAGCACCGCCCCTCCGCTTCCAGGGATGCCGCCGCCGCACCCACTGATACGAGGCGGATCCATCAGCCCCCGAGAGTCCGGCAGTTGGCGTGCGGTGGCCCTGGAAGCGGCCCCTTGCCGCAGGTCGGCCCAAGCCCGTTCCGGACACGAAACGGGAACGGGACGGGAATCCGTTCGGAGAAGGTTCCTCCAGCGCAGGTCGCGGCGGGTGCCACACCGGATCTCCGGGCACGGCCCGGTCTTCGGCCGGTGGCACACGACCCGACCGCCCAGTTCGAACAACGCCGTCTGAGGAGTCCACGTGAGCTCGAAACCTGTCGTACTCATCGCTGAAGAGCTGTCGCCCGCGACGGTGGACGCACTGGGCCCGGACTTCGAGATCCGGCACTGCAACGGCGGCGACCGCGCCGAGTTGCTGCCCGCCATCGCCGATGTCGACGCGATCCTGATCCGCTCCGCGACGAAGGTCGATGCCGAGGCCGTCGCGGCCGCGAAGAAGCTGAAGGTCGTCGCACGAGCCGGCGTCGGCCTGGACAACGTCGACGTCTCCGCCGCCACCAAGGCCGGCGTGATGGTCGTCAACGCCCCCACCTCGAACATCGTGACCGCCGCCGAGCTGGCCTGCGGTCTGCTGCTGGCCACCGCCCGCCACATTCCGCAGGCCAACACGGCCCTGAAGAACGGCGAGTGGAAGCGCAGCAAGTACACGGGTGTCGAACTCGCGGAGAAGACCCTCGGGGTCGTGGGCCTGGGCCGCATCGGCGCGCTCGTGGCCCAGCGGATGTCGGCGTTCGGCATGAAGGTCGTGGCCTACGACCCCTACGTGCAGCCCGCGCGGGCCGCGCAGATGGGCGTCAAGGTCCTGTCGCTGGACGAGCTGCTCGAAGTCTCCGACTTCATCACCGTCCACCTGCCCAAGACGCCCGAGACGCTGGGGCTGATCGGCGACGAGGCGCTGCACAAGGTCAAGCCGTCGGTGCGGATCGTCAACGCCGCGCGCGGCGGGATCGTCGACGAGGTCGCGCTGTACTCGGCGCTCAAGGAGGGCCGGGTCGCCGGCGCCGGCCTGGACGTGTACGCGAAGGAGCCCTGCACCGACTCCCCGCTCTTCGAGCTCGACCAGGTGGTCTGCACCCCGCACCTGGGCGCCTCCACGGACGAGGCGCAGGAGAAGGCCGGCATCGCCGTCGCCCGCTCGGTGCGTCTCGCGCTCGCCGGTGAGCTGGTCCCGGACGCGGTGAACGTCCAGGGCGGCGTCATCGCCGAGGACGTCAAGCCCGGTCTGCCGCTCGCGGAGAAGCTCGGCCGTATCTTCACCGCGCTCGCGGGCGAGGTCGCGGTGCGTCTCGACGTCGAGGTGTACGGGGAGATCACCCAGCACGATGTGAAGGTGCTGGAACTCTCCGCGCTCAAGGGCGTCTTCGAGGACGTCGTCGACGAGACGGTGTCCTATGTGAACGCTCCGCTGTTCGCGCAGGAGCGCGGTGTCGAGGTACGGCTGACCACCAGCTCGGAGTCCTCGGACCACCGCAACGTGGTCACCGTGCGCGGCACCCTCGGCGACGGCCAGGAGGTCTCGGTCTCCGGCACGCTCGCCGGTCCCAAGCACCACCAGAAGATCGTCGCCGTCGGCGAGTACGACGTGGACCTGGCACTCGCCGACCACATGGTCGTGCTGCGTTACGAAGACCGTCCGGGCGTGGTCGGCACGGTGGGCCGGGTCTTCGGTGAGGCGGGTATCAACATCGCAGGCATGCAGGTGTCCCGCTCCGCGGCAGGAGGCGAGGCTTTGGCGATCCTCACCGTCGACGACACGGTCCCGCAGGAAGCCGTGAACGAGGTCGCCGGCGAGATCGGAGCCACGTCGGCCCGCTCGGTGAACCTCGTCAAGTGAGTGGGATCGGCCCCCCGGGACGGCCGAACAGCAGGGCGAAGCGCCGTGGCAGAGCCTGCTCGCCCGGCTGATGGAGAGGGTGCAGGAGGTGAGGGACTGGGCCGCTCGCGGGGCGGGTTCACCAGCAACTCCCTCTGAGCGCCGACGATTCATTCCGTCCGTTGTCCCTGGTTGTCACGCCGGGACAGCGGGCGGACTGCACGGTACAAGACTGGCTTCGGAGTTGAGTACCGACCTCACAGAGCGATCGACCGAGACGCCATGGCCTGATCGACTACTTCATCAGCCGAGAGCTCCCGCTCCGGCGGCCAGAAGATCAAGCCGCAGACGTGACCGGACGGGCATCCCAGGGCTCGGTCGAGCCTCTCCAGCCAGCTGTCCACCTCGTCGTCAGAGGCGTAGTCCGCTTGGATGATCCGCTGCACGAGCGCAACCAACTCCGCGCGACTCATCTCGGCAGCACTCATTGGGTTCCTCCTACGAGTCACCCTAGCGGGACGCAAGTTCGCCCGGACAGCTCCTGGCAGACACGGAGCACCGGATCAAAGTGGAGAGCTGAAGTCTCCATCCGCCCCGCAACTGTCCGCGTCAGGACGAGCGCTTAGGCTGCTGCGAGTTGTATGAGCTTCGCAGCGCGCTCACACGGCACCATCAGTTCCTCCGTTGGGTATCCCCGGTTTCAGCCGGGGCGGGAGAACGGAACGGCGCGGAGCGCCGTTGTTCGGTGACGTCATGACGGAGGACGGCGCTGATCTTCGATGTACTGACGGATGATCGACAGCGGCGCTCCGCCGCAGGACGCCGCGAAATACGAGCGGGACCAGAAGACCGAACCCATCCCCGTCCGGTTGACGCGCCCGGTGTACTCGGCGCGCAGGTAGCGGGAGCTGACGCCCTTGAGGGAGTTGACCAGCTTCGACAGTGCGAGCTTGGACGGGTAGTGCACGAGCAGGTGCACGTGGTCGGCCTCGCCGTTGAACTCGCGTAGCTCCACCTCGAACTTGTCACACACCTGGCGCATGATCTCCTCGCAGCGTCGGAGCATGGCGTCGTCGAGGGTTCCCTTCCGGTACTTGGTGACAAACACCAAATGGGCGTGAAGGTTATAGGCGACGTGTCGCCCCCTGCGGACATCGGCATTTGGTTCCCAGCGTGGTGACATACACCAAGCGTAGTAGAGTGACGGCAACGACCAGGAAGGAGGTGGGCCGGATGATCCGCGCGTACACGTTCCTCATCAGGCCCACCGTGGGCCAGGCAGCCGCACTGTCGGCGATGCTCGCCGACCACTGCTCGCTCTACAACGGGGCGTTGCAGGAACGCCGTGACGCCTACCGGCACACCTCGAAGACGAGCATCAAGTACGGGATGCAGTCGGCCCAGCTCAAGGACATCCGCGCTTTCGATCCCGAGCGGCAAGGACGCTGGTCGTTCAGCTCGCAGCAGGCGACGTTGCGTCGTCTCGACAAGGCGTTCGCCGCCTTTTTCCGCCGGGTCAAGTCCGGCGAGACGCCGGGCTATCCGCGCTTTCGTGGCGTGAACTGGTTCGACACGGTCGAGTTCCCCAAGGACGGGGACGGCTGCCGGTGGGACTCCACCCCGCACGACCCGCAGACCCGCGTCCGCTTCCAGGGTGTCGGGCACGTCAAGGTCAAGCAGCACCGGCCGGTGGCCGGCAAGGTCAAGACCGTCAGCGTGAAGCGTGAAGGGCGCCGCTGGTACGTCGTCCTGACTGCCGAGCAGGCCCAGCCCGATCCGCTCCCCGCGACCGCAGCCGTGGTCGGTATCGACATGGGTATCGCCTCGTTCCTCACCACGTCCGACGGCGAACACGTCACCAACCCCCGCCACGGCCGCAATGCCGCCGCGAAACTCGAAACCGCACAGAAGGCCCTGTCCCGCTGCAAGCGAGGATCGAAACGACGGCGCAAGGCTGTCCAGAAGATCGCCGACCTGCACCGCAAGGTCCGCCGCCAGCGCCTCGACCACGCGCACAAGACCGCGCTGGATCTCGTGCGGGAACACGACTTCATCGCGCACGAAGACCTCAAGATCCGCAACATGGTCAAGACCGTCGCGCCGAAGCCGGACCTCGAACAGCCGGACCGTTTCCTGCCTAACGGCGCCAGCGCGAAGACCGGCCTCAACCGTTCGATCTCGGATGCCGGATGGGGGGTGTTCCTGACGATCCTGCACGCCAAGGCTGAAAGCGCCGGACGGGAAGTAATCGCCGTGGACCCCCGCAACACCTCCCGCACCTGCCCCGAATGCGGGCACATCAGCGCGGAGAACCGGTCCACCCAGGAGAAGTTCCACTGCACCGGATGCGGCCACCGCGCGCACGCCGACGTCGTGGCGGCTACCAACGTTCTACGGGCCGGGCTGGCCCGTCGCCAAGCTCAATCAGCTTGACGAGAAGCCCCCTCGTTCACGAGGGGGAGTAGTCACGGGATTATTCTTCTGCAACCCAGGGTTCGACGAGAACTCTTGCCTTGCCTCGCGTCCATGCCGAAGGGAGTACGAGTTGATCGAGTGGGTGCGGATCAGCATAGGCGCCAGGGCCGTTCCCCAGCCCGTTGCCACTCCGATCGTCTGGTTCGCGGCCTTTACCGGAGCTCTGTTGTTGGTGGCGATCACTAACCATTTCGGCGAACACGGACATCCCGGCACGGCCCTGCTCGCGCTGTCCCTCCTTGCCGCCGTACTCGGACTGTGCGCTCGCTTCACTGCCGCGCCAGGCACCGCCGTACTGTGCTGGCTGCTGCTTAACGGCTTCGCCATACCGCCCCTCGGACAAGTCACCTGGGCCGGACACCGCGACAGCGCTTGGCTCGCGTGCCTTTTCGCCGCAACGGCTTTCGGAACCGGCCTCGCTCGCATCGTCAACGCCCGCGCCGCGTACCGACGTATTACCTGAGCTTGGCTTGGACGGTCTGCCATCGAACATTGCCCCGACCTCGCTGAGCGCCGGACTGACAGGCCATCTCAATTGGTGAGTAGGTGTCGAAAAAGAGCTTGGTCAGACTGTTCCAGCAGGGTTGATTGTCGATGTGGAGAAGACCTGTACGGCAGCGCATTGAGCGGTGGAGGACGAGGACGCAGCCACTTTGGTTCAGTTGCTGGCCAGGAGAGTTGATCCCGATGCGCGATCGATGATGAAGGGCATCGCCGAACCGCTCACTCTGCCGCGCTCGGCGGCGGAGTCGTGCTACTCGAACTCGTCGGACGCCACCCTCTGCTCCGTGCAGACCTGTCTCTTCGTCGCCGCCCCGGCGAGCCGCTCACCATCGATGTCACGCGGCTGCAGATCATCAGCCCACTAGGTCGTTTCTGATGGCTCTTGTCGGATGCGGTGGACCAAGTCCTGGGGTGGGCAGGTGCCGGGCATGGTGCGGCGACATGAACTGACCGATGCGCAGTGGCGGATGATCGAGCCCTTGCTGCCGGACAACGGCCGGCCGGGCGGGCAGTGGTCCGATCACCGGACCGTGGTCAACGGGGTGCTGTTCCGGGCCCGTACGGGGGTGCCCTGGCCGGACCTGCCGGAGCGGTACGGGCCCTGGCAGACCGTCTATGAACGACATCGCCGCTGGTCGGCGGACGGCACTTGGCAGCGGATCCTGACCGAGCTGCAGATCGAGGCGGACGCCGGTGATCCCGACGGCGCCCTGGCCCGCCGCCTCGATGCGGAGCGGGAGTGGGCGGTGAACATCGACTCCACCTCCTGCCGGGCTCACCAGCACGCGGCCGGGGCCCGGCACCGGCCGCCGCGCGACTTCCCCGAAAAGGGGGCGGAGCCCGTGTGGAGGCTGATGGGCGGGAGGCGCTGGGACGCTCACGGGGCGGGGTGACCACCAAGGTCCATCTGCTGGCTGACGACCGGGCCCGCCCGCTGACCTGGCTCACCTCACCGGGCCAGCGGGGCGACAGCCCCATGCTCGTCCCCGTGCTGGAGACAGTGCACATCCGGCGGCGCGGTCCGGGCCGCCCGCGCCGCCGCCCGGACCGGGTGCGCGGCGACAAGGCTTACTCCAGCCGCGGCAACCGTGCCTACCTTCGCCGTCGGGGCATCAAGGCGACCATCGCCGAACCGAACGACCAGCAGGCCAACCGCCGCAACCGTGGCCGGGCCGGTGGCCGCCCACCCGCCCTCGACAAGGCCCAGTACCGACGGCGCAGCGCAGTCGAGCGGTGCGTGAGCAAGTGGAAACAGTTCCGGGCCGTGGCCAGCCGCTACGACAAACGCGACTACATCTTCAACGGCACCCTCACCATCACCGCGATCGTCATCTGGCTCCGAGACACCGTCCAAGAGCCGTCAGAAACGCCCTAGACCTCGCCGTCGTGTCGGCGCTCGCGCAAGCCGCTTCTGTCATGTCGAGCAAGTGCGTTCCGTGTCTCCCCTCCGATGGTCGCGTAGCCTCTTACCTGCAGCGTATGGACCTCCTCGCCCGGCTTCCCGAGGGCGCAACTGTCGTCGGGGCAGTTCCGTTCGACGATCGTCGCGATCGCTACACGACTCTTCTTGAGACCACGCTGCTCACCCCAGGCACCGCGGACGCTGTAGGTGAGCGCATAGGCCTGCTTGCTGTCGCCAACCTTGGTGCGTCGCCAGGTGCGCAGGTCGCCCGAAGCGTTGGCGAACTCATCGACAACGCGGCCAGTCACGGATGCGGTCCTGCGGGCGCCTTTATCGCCGCGCAGGCGTACACCGGAAAAACGACGGGAACCCGCCGTTTGGAGGTAGGCATCTGCGACAACGGCATCGGGGTCCTGGCCCACCTGCGTCAAAACCCGGACCATACCCACTTGGGAGACGGCGAGACTGCGCTCTGTCGGGCTCTTGGGCGTGGTGTCAGCGGTACCAGGGAGGATCGCGGTAATGGGCTGCCCGATCTGCTCAGCCAGGCTGGCGGCACCGGCCCGACCCGGCTCGTCCTGCGAAGCGGCTCCGGACTCGTGCGCACGGCCCGACATCGCACCGGGGTACCGCCCGCCCTCCGCAGCTTCACTACCGAGATGTCTGTGGATGGCACGTGGGCGTGGCTGAGAGTCTCATTTGCACCCTAACGGCACTATGCATGGGTATCTCCCCTACTAACGCGAACAACCGACTCAAGCGTCTCCTCGAAGCAGGAGCGCTCAGGCGTGAACGTTCCTCAAGCCCTGATCGTGGCGGTAAGGAATTCATCTTCAACGTGCCCACGTGATGGGATCACGTACTGCCATGGTGATGTGACCTGCCGTTCGCTCGTGGCCTTCGCGCAGGCCACGACCTCCTACCGTCGGCCAATGTGACGCAACCTTGCGGATCACTAGGCGAGCGGCTTGAGCTCAGCGGGAGCCGTGTACGAGGCCGCGCCGTATTGGGCAGAGCCGGAGCCGATGGTGACCTCGCGTATGCCGTCCTTCGCGGTCAAAGCGTTCACGCCTCCCGCTTGGCATCGATCTCAGCGATCAAGGCCTCGATACGGGTCTTGATCTCGTCGCGGATGGGGCGTACGGACTCGACGCCCTTGCCGGCCGGGTCTTCCAGGTCCCAGTCCAGGTACCTCTTGCCGGGGAAGATCGGGCAGGCGTCCCCGCAGCCCATCGTGATGACGTAGTCGGACGCCTGCACGGCCTCGGTGGTGAGGATCTTTGGCCTCTGGTCGGAGATGTCGACGCCGACCTCGTTCATGGCCTCGACGGCGGCCGGGTTGACCTGGTTGCCCGGGATCGAACCAGCGGAGCGGACCTCGACCCGGTCGCCCGCGAGGTGGTTGAGGAATCCGGCGGCCATCTGTGATCGCCCCGCGTTGTGGACGCAGACGAACAGCACGGAGGCGAGTGGAGTCGGGGACATCGGTTCTTCCTTCACGAGGTGGATCAGGTGGAGCGTTGGCGGAGCGGCCGGCCCGTCAGGCGTGCGGCAGGGAATCGAGCAAGTCGGTGATGCGGGCGTCTATCTCGTCGCGGATATCGCGTACGACAGTGATCGGTGCGCCCTCGGGGTCGCTGATGGGCCAGTCGAGGTAGCGGCGGCCCGGTACGACCGGGCAGGCGTCGCCGCAGCCCATGGTGATGACGACGTCGGCGGCCTGGACGACCTCCTCGGTGAGCGGCTTGGGGAACGCGTCGCTGAGGTTCAGGCCGGCTTCGGTCAGCACCTGGACGACGGCCGGTTCGACGTCGGAGGCCGGGTGCGTGCCGGCGGAGGAGACGACCACCTGTCCGGCCGCGCGATGGGCGAGAAGGGTGGCCGCCATCTGGGAGCGGCCGGCGTTGTGAGCGCAGACGAACAGCACTCGGGGCAGTCCGACGTCGGACTGTTCCTCGACGTGGGCGAGAGCGTCAAGACGCTCGGTGGCGAGGCGCTCGGCGAGCACGACGAGGTGACCGCGGACGCGGGCGGGCTGGGCGAGACGGTCGTAGGAGTCGATGACGACTCGCTGGATGGTCTCTGCCGAGAACTGGCCGCGGTAACGCGACGCGAGCCGGGACACGCCTGCTGCAAGGCGCTGATCGGGGAAAACCGGGGGTGGGGATGCGTTCATTGGTGACCCCCTTCTACGGGTCATGGGCCCAGTGGGTGCTGCTGGCGGGCCCAAAGGTCAGCACGGACTGGTATCAGTCCCGACTGATGTGACAGTATCAGTGCATGCTGACATCAGTCGACACTGATCTGATCCGTGTTTTAGCCGACCCGCTCAGACTCCACATCGTGACCCTGCTCGCCCGCGAAACGCTGTGCACCACCCACCTGGTGGAGGAGACCGGTGCCAAGCAGACCAACCTCTCCAACCACCTCAGGGTGCTGCGCGAGGCGGGGGTCGTCGAGACCGAGCCGTGCGGGCGGTTCACCTACTACAAGCTCCGCCCGGACGTGATCGACCGGCTCGCCGGCCAGTTCGCCGACCTGGCCGCGTCCGCTCGCAGCGCCGCCGACAACAAGAGGGCCTGTCCGTGACCCCCACCGAAGCACCCGTGACCACCACCGAGGACCCCTCGGTCGTCGCGAAGCTCTCGACGCTCGACCGCTTTCTCGCCGTCTGGATCCTCGCCGCCATGGCCCTCGGCCTGGGCCTCGGCAGGCTCATCCCCGGCCTGAACGACGCTCTCGCCAAGGTCGAGATCGGCGGCATCTCGCTGCCCATCGCCGTCGGCCTGCTGATCATGATGTACCCGGTCCTGGCCAAGGTCCGCTACGACAAGCTCGACGCCGTCACCGGCGACCGCAGGCTCATGGCCGCGTCGCTGGTCATCAACTGGATCGTCGGCCCCGCGATCATGTTCGCGCTGGCCTGGATCTTCCTGCCGGACCTGCCCGAGTACCGCACCGGCCTGATCATCGTTGGGCTCGCCCGCTGCATCGCCATGGTCATCATCTGGAACGACCTCGCCTGCGGCGACCGCGAAGCCGCCGCCGTCCTGGTCGCGCTCAACTCGGTCTTCCAGGTCCTGGCGTTCGGCCTGCTCGGCTGGTTCTACCTCGACCTGCTGCCCGGCTGGCTCGGCCTGGGCGACGGCGAGCACCTCGACATCTCCATGTGGAAGATCGCCCTGAACGTCGTCATCTTCCTCGGAGTCCCGCTCCTGGCCGGGTTCCTGACCCGCCGGATCGGCGAGAAGAAGCTCGGCCGCGAGAGGTACGAGTCCAACTTCCTCCCGAAGATCGGCCCCTGGGCCCTGTACGGCCTGCTCTTCACGATCGTCATCCTCTTCGCCCTGCAGGGAAAGACGATCACCTCCCAGCCGCTGGACGTGGTCCGTATCGCGCTGCCGCTGCTCGTGTACTTCGCGGTCATGTGGTTCGGCACCTTCGCCCTCGGCAAGGTGATCGGCCTGGCGTACGACCGCACGGCGACGCTCGCCTTCACGGCTGCCGGCAACAACTTCGAGCTGGCGATCGCGGTCGCCATCGCCACCTTCGGCGTCACCTCAGGACAGGCCCTGTCGGGCGTTGTCGGCCCGCTGATCGAAGTGCCGGTCCTGGTCGCCCTCGTGTACGTCTCCCTGGCCTGGCGACGGAAGTTCAGCGCCGACCGACAGCTGACGTCCACCTCACACGAAAGCTGATGCGCTGCAGGGACTGCTCCGGCGCGGCGCGGTCGAAGACTTGCGGCGCAGCCCGTGCGGCCCTGGAGCATGGGCGGGCTGCCCCTGCCGTACTGCGACTACAGGTGCAAGGAACGGCACATAATTCGAGGAAGAGGCGGCGGAGTTGAGAGGGGCACGCGTGCGGGCTCGGGAATCGGATGCGGACGCCACAGGATGTCACTGGAGGGGACTGCGGACGGACGCTGCACGCAACCGGGACAGGATCTTGGCCGTCGCCCAGGAACTGTTCGGGGAGCAGGGGCCGAAAGCTTCCTTGGACGAGATTGCGCGCCGCGCGGGAATCGGCAACGCGACTCTCTACCGCCACTTTCCTGGACGCCATGCTCTCCTCGCGGCAGCACTGGAGCGGATTGTTGTGACCGGAGCCGACGCGGCGGAAGAGGCCGCCGCCCGGGAAGACGATCCGTTTGCCGCGCTCAGCAGCTTCGCGCAGGCCATCGCCCGTGCGCGGCTCGCCGCTCTGTGCTGCGTGTCGGACGAACTCACCAAGGAATGGCAGGGACTGGCTCAGCAGAGAGAGCGTCTGGTGCACGCCGCGCAGCGCCTGCTGAGCCGTGCGCAGCAGGCGCAACAGATATGCGCGGATATCTCCCTGGAGGAGTTCATGGGGGTTGTCATCCAACTCAGCCGCCCACTGCCAGGCACCAGTTGGTCCGCCACCGACCGGTTCAGCCCGCGCATTCTGCAGGTGTATCTCGACGGCCTGTACGTGGAGAACTGAAACCGGCACCCCGTCCGATCTCTGCATCGGCGCGCTGATGGCGTACGCCGGGTAGGGGGTGGGCGCAACGGGCCGGCAGATCCCCGGCAGCGGGCGGCTGAGGACGACGACGAGTCGTACAGGTCAGAAACTGTCGTGTGGGACGTATACGCCCCATACCTCGCGCAGCGCATTGCACACTTCGCCGACGGTGGCGCCCGCCGCGAGCGCTTCCTTCATCGGGTACAGCACGTTGTCGGTGCCCTCGGCTGCCTTCTGGGTAAGGGCGATGGCGGCGTCTACTCGCTCCTGGCAACGCCAGGCCCGCAGTTTCGCCAACCGTTCTGCCTGCTGGGCTTCGATGGCCGGCTCGACGTGCAGGGGCTCGTACGCCTCCTCCGCGTCGAGTTGGAACCGGTTGACACCGACCACGACCCGCTCGCCGGAGCCCGTCTCCTGCGCGACCCGGTAGGCGCTGCGCTCGATCTCGCCTTTCTGGAAGCCTTGTTCGATCGCCGCGACCGCGCCACCCAGGTCCTCGATCCGTCTCATCAATGCGATCGCGGCGGCCTCGACGTCGTCGGTCATCTTCTCGACGGCGTACGAGCCCGCGAACGGGTCGACCGTCGCCGTCACGTCCGTCTCGTATGTGAGGACCTGCTGGGTACGCAGGGCCGGCCGAGCGGACTTGTCCGTCGGCAGGGCGATCGCCTCGTCGAAAGAATTCGTGTGCAGCGACTGCGTGCCACCGAGCACGGTGGCCAGACCCTGCACAGTAACCCGGACGAGGTTGACCTCAGGTTGCTGAGCCGTCAGATGCACCCCTGCCGTCTGCGTGTGGAACCGCAGCATCAGAGGCTTGGGGTTCCTCGCGCCGAACTCGTCCCGCATCACTCGGGCCCAGATCCGGCGTGCCGCACGCAATTTGGCGACCTCCTCCAGGGTCGTCGTACGCGCCACGAAGAAGAACGACAGGCGGGGCGCGAAGTCGTCGACGTCCATGCCGGCCGCGACCGCCGTGCGCACGTACTCGATGCCGTCCGCCAGCGTGAAAGCGATCTCCTGCGCCGGCGAGGCACCTGCCTCCGCCATGTGGTAGCCGGAGATCGAGATGGTGTTCCATTTCGGCATCTCGGCCTGGCAGTACTTGAAGATGTCCGCGGTCAGACGCAGAGAAGGCCTGGGCGGGAAGATGTACGTGCCCTGGGCGATGTACTCCTTCAGCACATCGTTCTGGACCGTGCCCGTCAGCTGCGAGGGCGACACGCCTTGCTCCTCGCCGACCAACTGGTACATCAACAGGAGCAGGGCGGCCGGTGCGTTGATCGTCATCGACGTCGACACCTTGTCCAGCGGGATCCCGCCGAACAGCACCCGCATGTCGTCGATCGAGTCGACCGCCACGCCGATCTTGCCGACCTCACCGTGCGAGATCGGCGCATCGGAGTCGTGGCCCATCTGCGTGGGCAGGTCGAACGCCACCGACAGGCCCATCGTGCCGTCGGCGATCAGTTGCTTGTAGCGGGCGTTGGACTCCACGGCCGTGCCGAAACCGGCGTATTGCCGCATGGTCCAGGGCCGACCGGTGTACATGGACGGGTGGACGCCGCGAGTGAACGGGTACGCACCCAGCTTCTCCGCCGGGTCCCAGCCCTCCAAGTCGACCGGCCCGTAAACCGGTTCGATGGGCAGCCCGGACTCCGACACACGCGTCACGTGAAGCTCCTTCTGTCACGGTCGATGCCAAATCCTGGTGCGCGCCCGCAATCTGGCGCGCGACGAATGGTTATGGGTTGCGTCCGGTCTGCCGCTGGAGCGACATCGGGAGCGAGCGGTGCATGTCGCCGTGGACGTCGATTGTCTGGTTGCGGACAGCCGTGCGCGCACGGCAGCAGGTACAACCGACCGGCGTGTATCGATGAACGCCGAAGTAAGGTCAGCATGGCGTCGCCGTCCCGGGCATGTCAATGCCTGGATGTGACGTGAGTGGGTGTCCGGCAAGCCTCGGAGGGTGGATTCCATTCGTGCGGATGAGGATCCGTGTGGAGCTCGCGACAGTGAGCCCGCGTCCGCTGTTGGGCGGGTCGGGGGTTTGAATTCATGGATGTCTGAATTCAGGATTTCATGTACTGTCGTTGGTGTGCTGACTCTCGCTGCTGATATCGAGGTGCTGGCGCGGTTCGGCCGCGCCCTCGCCGACCCGATCCGCTGCCGGATCCTCCTCGCCCTCCGCGAGGCTCCTGCCCATCCCGCAGACCTGGCCGACGCCCTGGAGATCTCCCGTACGCGGCTGTCCAACCACTTGGCGTGCCTGCGGGACTGCGGCCTCGTCGTCGCCGTGCCCGTAGGCCGCCGCACCCGCTACGAGCTCGCCGATGAACGGCTCGGACATGCACTGGACGACCTGCGTACCGCCGTCGTGGCGGTCGCGGCCGACAAAACCTGCGCGGACGCCAACGAGAAGGGCTGCTGCTGAGATGACCGCCGAGATATCCCTCGGTATCGGCCCGTCCCCGGCCCGCCGCGACGCACTGGCCCGCCGGGTACGGCTGCTGGTCGCAGTGACCATCACCTACAACGTCATCGAGGCGGTCGTCGCCATCACCGCCGGAACGCTCGCCTCCTCAACGGCTCTGATCGGCTTCGGCCTGGACTCGGTCATCGAGGTCTCCTCAGCCACAGCAGTCGCCTGGCAGTTCTCCGCCCGCGAGCACACAGTGCGCCAGGCCCGGGAGAGGCGGACGCTGCGGATCATTTCGGTGTCGTTCTTTGCTCTCGCCGCGTACGTCGGCATCGACGCCGTCCGTGCCCTCGTCGGGACGGGAGATGCCGAACCGTCCGTCCTCGGCATCGTGATCGCCGCGTTCTCGCTCGCGGTCATGCCCTTCCTGTCCGCCGCTCAGCGCACGGCCGGCCGCGAACTCGGCTCCGCCAGTGCGGTCGCCGACTCCAAGCAGACGCTGTTGTGCACCTACCTGTCCGCTGTACTCCTGGCCGGCCTGGTCCTCAACGCCACGTTTGGCTGGGCCTGGGCCGACCCGATCGCCGCCCTCGTCATCGCCGCCATCGCAATCAAGGAAGGCCGCGACGCCTGGCAGGGCAAGGGCTGTTGCGCTCCCGTCGGCGTGCCCGCGCAGTCCGCAGACGAGGAGGCGGATGCATGCGGCTGCCGCCCCGGCTGCGACTGTTGCAGCTGACCGCCCCACGGGAATGCACAGCACGTCGATGCCCGTGCTCGGAGATCCGGACGAAATCTGAGGAAGCGCCCGGTGCATTCCTTCGAAGGGAAGGGCATTCCGTAGCGGACAGACATCGCGACCAGCGAGGATGCCCGTCATGACCACCGACCAGACCCTCGTGCCGCTGCCTTCGGCGCGTTCCCTGCCCGTGGTGTTCGGTGCCGGGGCCGCCATCGGCGTCCTGGGCGGGATGATCGGGCTGGGCGGTGCGGAGTTCCGTCTACCACTGCTGATCAGCCTGTTCGGGTTCGCCGCGCTCTCCGCCGTCATCCTGAACAAGGCAATGAGCCTGATGGTGGTCCTGGCCGCGCTGCCCGCCCGCCTGGCAGCCGTATCTGCTCCCGAGCTTGCCACGCACTGGGCCGTCGCGGTTAACCTGCTCGCCGGAAGTCTGCTGGGCGCCTGGGCCGGAGCATCGTGGGCGGTGCGGATGCGCTCCTCCACCCTGTACAAGGTGCTGGCCGCGCTGATGGTCCTGATGGCCGCGGCCCTGCTGTTCACGCACTTCTCCACGATGGGAACCCTCGACCTGCCCATGTGGGCACAGGTGCCGATCGGAGTGATGGCGGGGTTCGGCATCGGAGTGGTCGCTGCGATCATGGGCGTAGCCGGCGGGGAGCTGTTGATCCCGACGATCGTGCTGCTGTTCGACCTGGGCATCAAGACCGCGGGCAGTCTCTCCCTGCTGGTGTCATTGCCGACGATGCTGGTGGCGTTCGCTCGCTACAGTCGTGACGGCAGCTTTGCCGTGCTGGGCGCCAACCGTCGTTTCGCCCTGGTCATGATCGCGGGCTCGATCGTCGGAGCCACCTTGGGTGGGCTGCTGCTCGGGGTGTTCCCGGAGTTGATGCTCATCCCCGCGCTGTCCGTGATCTTGCTCGTGTCCGCGGTCAAACTTGCTCGGCACGACTGACGACGCGTGCGGGCACGGGCCCGCCTGGTTGCGGGGCGGGGCCTGCGGAGCAGCTGAACTGGTCGGTGGTTACATCGGAAGCTGTTTGTGATCCAGGGATCTAGGCCACCCATCCTCAGGTCGACGAGTGGCCTAGATATTCGGGACGAACGGCGGGGGGAAGTCGCCTGGTCTCGATGTCGCCTTCCACCCTGCTGTGCGTCATGTCGCGAACGCAGACCCGCCGCAGGTCATCGCCTGGCGCTCTGGAGTGGGACAGACCTGCTCCCTGAGATTCCCCATCTGTAAATTGCCGACCGAAGCCCACGTCTCGGACAGTCTTTCGGCCACGTCCGCAGAGGCGACCCCGTCGGCCACGAAACTCATTTTCGATGGTTGCTCCTCTGTGCGGCAGAGCCGATGCGTGCCAGGCGCCTTCGCCCCTTCGGCGCACGGCTGCGCCGCTGGGTCCGCGCGGCGGATGGGCAGGCTCCTCCTCTTTCGGGTCATGACCCCCTCGGGGCTGCTCTGCCGCACCTCCCCAGCACCCCGGCTGAGCAGGTCAGACAGGCACGAACGAGGGCCTGTCCAAGAACATCCGGTTTGATTCACACCAACTGGAACATTGCGTTCCGTTAATGAGTGAATACGGAGAGTTCCGGCTCGTTCGCACCTCCTCGTGAGCCTTGATGAAAGGGCACAGGCATGTCCTCGGCCATGTGCAAGACGACGAAAATTCCAGTGGCACGGCGGCTGGCCGCCGCGGCTCTCGTGCTGGGCAGCTGCCTGGCGCTCGCCGCCCCGGCGGCCAGCGCCGGCGCGGCGCCCGCTGACCCGGTACCTACGGTCTTCTTCGGTGATTCCTACACCGCCAACTACGGCATCGCTCCCGTGAACCACGAAGGTGAAGCAAGGTTCTTCTGCTTCCAGGCGAAGGAGAACTATCCGGCCGTCGCCGCTCGGCGCCTCGCGGACAGGGGTGTCACGCTCGATGTCCAGTCGGACGTTTCCTGTGGTGGCGCGCTCACCCATCACTTCTGGGAGAAGCAGGAACTGCCCTTCGGCCTCGGCGATCTCCCTGCGCAGCAGGACGCGCTCAAGCCCGACACTCAGCTGGCCGTGGGCAGCATGGGCGGCAACACGGTGGGCTTCAGTCGCATCCTGAAGCAGTGTTCCGACAAGCTCCGCGGCGAGGAGGGGACACTGCTCCCGGGAACGCCGGTGGACGAGGACGTACCGGCCGCCAAGTGCGGCGAGTTCTTCACGTCCGGGGACGGAAAGCAGTGGCTGGACGACCGGTTCGAGCGGGTCGGATGGGACCTGGAGGAGCTGCTCGAACGCATCGGGTACTTCTCTCCCGACGCCAAGCGCGTCCTGGTCGGCTACCCCCGGCTCGTGCCCGCGGACACCGCACAGTGCCTGACCCCGGCACCCGGCCAGACGGAACTGCCGTTCGCTGACATCCCGCAGGACGCCCTGCCGGTCCTGGAGCAGGTCCAGAAGCGGCTGGACGACACGATGAAGAAGGTTGCCGCCGACATCGATGGCGGCGCCGATTTCGTGAACCTCTACGACCAGACCGGCGGCAACACGGCGTGCGACGGCGCCGATCGGGGCGTCGGCGGCCTGCTGGAGTCCTCTCAGATCGACCTCGGCCAGAAGCTCCCGTGGTATCTGCACCCCAATGAGAAGGGCCGCGACATCCAGGCCGAGCAGGTCGCTGACACGGTCGAGCAGGTCCTGAACCGGTAAGAGGGACACAGCCCTCAGCGGGGAACAGGAACCACACCCTCACCGCGGCGGACCCGGCTGCCCCTTGGTCGTACGCCAGCCGACGCGGGGTGCGTGACCGGGCATTCCGCCGCGAGCACGCGCCCCGCCCGCCCAGCCAGACGCTTTGGTTCAGGTTCTTGCCGCACGAGGCCGAGCCGACCGGGCAGGCGGCAGAGGTACTGAGCGCCGTACCCGTTGATGCGGAAGCCGTACTGCTGCGCTCCCGTGACCGTCAGAGGTCCATCGCGTCCGATCTTCTTGAGGCACACCTCGAAACTGGGTGAGCGATGGATGGTAGATCGCGGAGGAGCCGGTGACGGTTCAGCGTGTAGCCGTACCGCCGAGCGGGATGATGTAGATAGGCAGCTTGAGTGTTTAGTTGAACCCGGCCGATGTCGTGTCGACGGTGATGAAGATGCCCTCACCCTGGGCGTGTGGCTTCCACCCCTGGCCGGGTGTGGTCGCGCCAACACCCGCGATAACAATCGGCATTACGCCTCCTTGTTCGACGCATGCCAGAAACACGAAATGCGCATCACCGTCCAGACACCCGGCAATACGAATCGTGACATTGAAACGCTAGGGGGCCCGACAGGCGTATTAGCGCCCTCACCAGGCGAAACTCATCAAATGAGTGATAGCTGGGCGTGTGTCTTGAAAGCCCCTTGGTGCACTCGGCGCCGTCGCTCTCATGGACGACTGCTCAGCCAGGTGAGATGGGCAGCACCCGCCGCATCCTCGGTGATCTTCGGAACGAGGCACGCGCAAGGTAGTTGCCGTAGTCACCGGGGCACGGCGTGCACGTCACCCCCGGGCCTTCACGGTGAGCTGGGCGCGATGGAAGTCGAAGTGCTGGGTCGGGAAGCGGTACACATCTTCGAGAGTCATCACGTCCTTGAAGAACGGATCCCACTGCCTGGGAAATCCCATCGTCCGGGCCAACCGCCCCTCCGGTTCGGCGTCCAGACGGCGGTGCAGGGCGGCGAGGGTCCGGTCGAGCTTCGCTCCCATATGCCGATGACCGTAGACCTTTGCACCGCCCACGGCACCAAGGTAGTTGATCACGTCGAAGGGGCGGGTGGCAGCGTTCAGCACGCGTGCCCACGCGCGACTTGCGCCCGGCGGTAGACGGCCGAACAGACGCACCATCGGCAGCAAGGCCCGCACGACCATGTAGCCGAACACCATGTGATAGAGCAACTGTTCGTTGGTCCAACGAGTTCCTTCGCTCTGGCGGTGCAAGTCCTCGGCCGTGGCCGACTCCAGAAGCTGGTGGAACGTGGCACTGGCCTGCCGCAGTTCTGCATGGACGAGCTCTCTGTCCATTTGTGCCTCCTGGCGACGCCCTGGGTCAGCTCCTTCAGGATGATGCCTGCAGAGTGGTCAGCACCAGAACCGAGGAGCTCCCGCTCCGCGGACAACGGACAACCTCGAACCCTGTCCAGAACTTCGGTTTGGCCGCGTTCCCCGGGGTGGAGGGTGGTATCGGGCGGGAGTAAGCATCGGCTCCGGCAGGCACCCAGGTCGAGGAAGTGATCGACGCCTCCCGCCGTGAGCAGGCGGCGGGTGGTGTCGCCTGGTCAGCGGATTGGTGGAAGGGCCTTGTCCGGGTGCGCGGTCTGCACCTACTTCACCGCGACACCGGGGTGGATGCGGAAGAAACGGAGGAGGTGGACTGGGTCTGCGGTCTCGACGAGCTGCTGGCCTCCGCTCGCGAACGCCGCCCCAACGGCGTCCTGGAGCCGTTCAAGGCATACCTCAACGCCCACTTCACCGAAGCCCAAGGCCAGGCCAGCGGCACCCAGCTCTTCCTGGAGATCCGGGCCCGCGGCTATCGGGGCGGCCGCCAGGCCGTCCGCAAACACCTCGCGGCCCTCCGCGCGGGCACCGCTGAACCGGTCCGGGCCGATATCCCGAGCCCCCGGAAGATCACCTCGTGGATCATGCGGCCTTGGGAGACGCTCACCGAGAGCCAGGACGAGCGGCTCTTTCAAGCCCGGCTCGCCTGCCCGGACATCACCCGGCTCTGCGACCTCGCTCGGGTGTTCGCCGACATGGTCCGTCACCAGCGCGGATGCCTGCTCCTGGAGTGGACCCGGCAGGCCGAGCAGGACGCACCGAAGCCTATGAAGGGCTTCGCCGGCTTCCTCCGCCAGGACCTCGACGCAGTGACCGCCAGCCTGGCCCTGCCCTGGAGCTCCGGAGCCGTCGAAGGACACGTGAACCGCGTGAAGACACTCAAGCCGGCTATGTACGGCAGAGCCTCGTTCGAACTCTTCCGCACCCGCATCCTCACCCAACCATGACCCTTGAGCTTGAGCCTGAGCAGAGGCTGGCTTTTCAAAAAACCCGCCGTGGCACAGCAGCCGTCTACCAGGCTGTATGTCATGGATGGAGTTACAGAAGGCACAGTTCTCGCCCTGATCGGTGTTCTGCTCGGGACTGCCGGGACCCTTGTAGGGCAGTACCTGGCGACGCGTGTCGAGGTGCAACGTGATCGGCGGCAGCGCACGGAAGCGGCACGCACTGAGTGCAAGGAAGCCATCTTAGGATTGCTCGCTGCCGCGCAACGCATCGAGCTGATACTGGACCGCCGAGGACTTGGCCTCCCGACTTCTACGGACCCTGCAGACGAGAAGCTCCACGGCCTGTGGCTGGCGAAGAAAGCCGTCGAGTTGACCTGTGCGCACGAGACAGCCCAGGCCGCCCACGACTACACCAAGGTGCTACACACCCACATGCGCAACACCGTTCCGTCTGAACAGAATCCCACGAAGCGCGAATATCGCTACGCCTTCATGGAGGCGGCACGGAACGCATTGGAGAGCGGCCGCCCCAGGATCAGGCGCTGACCCTCAGGCGGTCGGGACTCCCGCCATGATCGCTGTCATCACGAAATCGCGGCCAGAGCCCATTTCGCGATCGTTCACACCCGGCACTCTCACCGCTGCCCTAGGCGCGCTGTACGCAGCCCCGGCCTGAGACGCCCGGCGAGTCACTGCCCGCGCGGGGAGTACATGATGACCGCCATCCCGGCGAGGCAGACCAGTGCGCCGATGATGTCGAAGCGGTCGGGGCGGTAGCCGTCGGCGGCCATGCCCCAGGCGATCGAACCGGCGACGAAGATGCCACCGTACGCGGCGAGTAGCCGGCCGAAGTTGTCATCGGACTGGAAGGTGGCCACCACCCCGTACAGGCCGAGCGCGATGACGCCGGCCCCGATCCAGATCCAGCCCTTGTGCTCGCGGATGCCCTGCCAGATAAGCCAGGCGCCTCCGATCTCGAACAGCGCGGCGACGACGAACAGGGCGATGGAACGGGCGACGAGCACGGCGGAGACTTTCCGGAGCAGGGGAAACGAACAGGACCTGGCAGAGGCAGCGCCGTCAGGTGGCCGTGCCGAACAGGTCGTTGAGCAGGCCTGTCCCCTCGGCGGACGCACGGACCTCCAGGTGCAGCTGAGGGCCGTCGAGGTGGAGACGGAAGTCGAAGAACGCGCAGCACTGCTGCTCGGCCGCGGCCAGTTCCGCGATCCGCGAGGTCCGCTCGACGGGCAACGTCAGCCGCAGCCCGTCCGGCACCGCAGCCCGTCCGGCACCGCGGCCCGCACGGCACCGTCGACCGCCACGCGCCACTGCACGGTCCGTTCGGCCAGGCCCTCGCCGGTCAGGGAACAGGCCACCGGCGCCGTGCGCCAAGCCTCGGACTCGGCAGCCTGACGACTGGGAGAGAGCACTACATCCACCGGTGGACGGCTGCTGCCGGACGCCACGGGCGAGAGGAAGCCGCATTGCGGATCACAGGGGCTCGCGCGGTCGGGCAGTGCGTCCAAGCGTTCCAGGGCCGTGTGCAGTGAGGCGGTGAACGTGGCCAGCTCGGCGGCACGGGCCTCGGTGTCGGTCAGACGTGCACAGATACGCGGTCGCAGATCGGCCTTCACCTCACTGCAGGTACCGGCCTCCCATACCGCGAGCAGCTCGACGATCTCCTCCAGCCGCAGCCCCAGGTGCTTGGCCGCACCGATGAACCCCAGCCGCTCGACCGCCGCCTCGCCGTACACCCGGTAGCCGGCCGGAGTCCGATCTGCAGACAGCAGACCGGCGCCCTCGTAGTAGCGAAGCGTCGTCGCTGGTACACCGGAGCGCTCGGCCAGCTGCGAGATGCGGTAGGTCGCCATACGGCCGACGGTAAACCTTCGACCCGACTGGAAGGGCAAGTCGCCCAGCGCCTGCTGTCGAACTATTGCACAGTCGCGGCGGATGACGCGCCGGATCGTCGGCGAAAGGGTCTGCGAGGCGCGGCACCGGTCGCCGAGGTTGCAGGTACTGCCGGGGTGGCGGGTGAGGAGAGTCAGGCCACCTGGGCGGACGCAGGCGTCGGCGTCAGCAGATGCCCCATGGCGGCCAGCACCGACGGCTCGACCCGGTAGTAGACCCACGTTCCGCGCCGCTCGGAGGTCAGCAGGCCTGCCTCCTTGAGCTTCTTCAGGTGGTGGGAGACGGTCGGCTGCGAGACGCCGACGTCGGCGATGTCGCAGACGCAGGCCTCACTGTCCGGGTGCGAAGCCACCTTGGAGAACAGGCGCAGCCGCACCGGGTCGCCCAGGGCTTTGAACATGGCGGCGGTGAGTTCGGCCTCTTCCGCCGTGAGTTCCCTCTCGGTCAGGGCTGGGCAGCACCGCTCGGCCGGGAGCGCGGCCACCTTCTCCTGAAGCTTCGACATGCGTCTATGTTGACACTCGTTCAACAGGATGCCAAGATCACCTGTTTAGATAACCGTCTAATCAAGGGTGTGGGGGACCGTTTGATGGCAGAGCCCACTCAGTCGCGTACGGCTGTGATCACCGGAGCAAGCAGCGGCATCGGCGCGGCCACCGCGCGGGAACTGGCCCGCCAGGGCTACACCGTGGTGCTCACGGCGCGCAGAGCGGACCGGCTGGAAGCCGTTGCCAAGCAGGTGCACTCCGACGGCGGGACGGCGAAGGTCCATCCGCTCGACGTGACCGACCGCGAGGCCGTGACCGCGTTCGCCGGACAGCTCGAATCCTGCGACGTGCTGGTCAACATCGCGGGCGGCGCGTACGGGACCGAGGAGATCGCCCAGGCCGATCCGGCCGACTGGCAGCGCATGTACGACGTGAACGTCGTCGGC
Source organism: Streptomyces liliiviolaceus (assembly GCF_018070025.1). NCBI lineage: Bacteria > Bacillati > Actinomycetota > Actinomycetes > Kitasatosporales > Streptomycetaceae > Streptomyces > Streptomyces liliiviolaceus. The sequence goes on along the minus strand of NZ_JAGPYQ010000001.1, from coordinate 4,729,532 downwards.
GCTCTCCACATGACCCAGTCGCTGCTGCCCCTGCTGGTCGCCAGCGGCGACGGCGTGGTCGTCGTGCTGACCTCCACCGCCTCCTTCACCAATTACGAGGGCGGCGGCGGTTACAGCGCCGCCAAGCACGGAGCCCACGTGCTGGCGGAGACACTGCGCCTGGAGGCGTGCGGTCAGCCGTTGCGGGTCATTGAGATCGCACCCGGCATGGTGCACACCGAGGAGTTCTCCCGCAACCGCTACCGCGGCAGCAGCGAGAAGGCCGATGCCGTCTATGCGGGGGTGCCCTTCCCGCTGGTCGCCGGGGACGTCGCCGATGTGGTGGCCTTTGCGGTGACCCGGCCCTCGCACGTCAACATAGACCTGCTGGTGGTGCGCCCGCGGGCGCAGGCGGCCCAGCACAAGGTGCACCGCGTCTCCTGACGGGTCGCGTCTCCTGGCGAACGGCCCCGGGGCCGTCTGTTCCTTCGCGCTTGTTGGCGTGAGGGAGCAGACGGCCCCGGGGCGTGCTGTCAGCAGCCGGTGGCGCCGGGCGCGTCGAACTGGTCGGCGGCGTAGGCCGCCAGCTGGAGTGCTGCGGTGTGATCGATGCCGAGTTCGGTGGCCGCGGACAGGACCGCGTCCGCCGCGGTGGCCGAGGTGCCCAGGTACTTGGCGGTGACGTGCAGGAGCTGCTCGTGCTCTTCCTTGCTCAGGCCCAGCCGCAGGGCGATCGCCTCGCCGCCGGCCGTCACCGAGCACACCCCGGTCTCCGGCAGCTGCAGTTCCACCGACTGGGCGGACTCCAGGTCTCCCGCCAGTGCCGCGGCGATGGAACGCACCTGCTCGTAGCCTGTGAGCATGAGGAAGGTGGGGGCGCGGCCGTAGCTCTTCATGCCGACGATGTAGTAGCCCGGCTCGGGGTGGGCCAGTTCGCGGTAGCCGTGCGGGGTGACGGTGCCGCAGGAGTGCTGGTTGGGGTCGATCAGCGGGGCCAGCGCACGGGGCGCGGACATGATCGGGTCCAGTTCCAGGCGCAGTTCGTCGCTGATGCCGTAGTCCGGGCGGAAGCCGGTGGCTGCCACGATCCGGTCGGCCGTGATGCTCTGTTCGCCGCCCTGGGTGGAGATCAGCTCGACCTGGTTGTCGCCCGTGCGGCGGATGCTGTGGGTGCGGAAGTTCGCCGCCAGGGTGACGCGGCCGGTGTCCACCAGCATCTTCAGTCCCGAACCGAGCGCGCCGCGCGCGGGCAGCTCGTCGTCGCTGCCGCCGCCGAACGAGGCGGACGGATCGGCGCTGCGGATGGCCCAGGTGATGGAGGTACCCGGCGCCGCGTCCGCCAACTCGGCCAGAGCCAGCAGGGTGTTGGCCGCCGAGTGCCCGGCGCCGACGACGACGGTGTGGTGCCCGGCGTGCTGATCGCGGTCCGCGCCGAACACGTCGGGCAGTCCGTGGGTGATCCACGCGGCCGCGTCCTGCTCGCCGTGGGCGGGCAGTCCGTTGGCGCCGACGGCGTTGGGCTGGCGCCAGGTGCCGGAGGCGTCGATGACCGTACGGGCCAGCAGTTCCTCGCCGTCGGCGAGGCGGACGACGAAGGGAGCCTGCTCGCGGCCGGCGGTGCGCAGCCGGTCGATGCCCAGCCGGCTCAGAGCGGTGACGGTCGCGCCGTAGCGGATGTGCGGGGCCAGGGCGGGCAGTTCGGCCAGCGGCTGCAGGTACTGCTTGACCAGGTCTCCGCCGGTCGGCAGCTCCGAGGCGTCCGGCTCCTGCCAGCCGGCCTCGGCCAGCAGGCGCCGGGCGGCCGGGTCGGTGTTGTATTCCCAGGGGCTGAACAGCTGGACGTTGGACCAGGACCGTACTGCTGCCGCCGCGGTGTCTCCGGCTTCCAGCACTACGAAGGGGACGTTGCGTTCGGCCAGGTGCGCGGCGGCGGCCAGGCCGATCGGGCCCGCTCCGATCACGGCGACGGGGAACTGGTCGAGGCTGTGGTCAACCACGGTGTCGTGTCCTTTCAGACGCGGGGACTAAGGCGGTCGGCGGCATCACGCGGCGCCGGAGGGTGCGGGAGACGGTGTGGTGCCGTCCGCGCCGGAAGCGGTCTGCTCGGCGCGGAGTGCTGCGGCCTGTTCGGCTCGCCGACGCAGATCGGCGATGCCCGCACAGCAGGCGCCGCCGGTCTCGGCCCCGGCGTTCTGACCGGTCTGGCCCGGGCCCGAGCTGGTGGTCTGTTCGCTCAACGAGATCGACTCCTGTCGAGGGTCTCTGCGTGGCGTTGGCGGCGGCCCGTTCGCCGCTGTCGCGGCGGGTTGATCACCGACGCCTATATAGACAAATGACGAATCAAGACTCCAGGATCTTTCCTGATTCGATGGATGTCAACCTGAACCCAGAGATCTACGGCGTGTGACTAGCGTCACCGAGTCGCGCGTTGCGAAGTATGCTTTCACAAGCCAATCTCGATACATGTCGAAACAACGGGGGCGTTCGGCAACGGGCAACTGCCCTGTGCCGCAACAACGTTGGAAGACCGGTGGCTTCGCCGACAAGCCGCCACGGCTCATCGACCGCACGACGCACTCGCCATGCGCCGCGCCACCGTCCTCGTAGACGGAGCCGACTCTCCCGCCACCTTCGAACACCATTCGCGTGCACGCCCGCCACCGAGCCGGCACTGCCGTCAGCTCGCCGCGTGCACGCAATGGGTCTCACACGTGCTGCGTTCCAGTGAACGGCTTCGCCATGCCCGGAAGGACACCCATGCCGCACGACCCCACACCTGCCGCAGACCCTGTCAGCGAACCGATCGCCATCATCGGCATGGCCGGCCGGTTCGCCGACGCCACCAGCCCTCAGGAACTGTGGAAGATGCTCCTGGAGGGCCGCGACGCCATCACCGAAATACCCTCAGAGCGCTACGACATCGACGCGGTCTACGATCCCGCCCCCCGTACGCCCGGGCGCACCGTCAGCCGGTGGGGCGGCCTCCTGCGTGACATCGACGCCTTCGACGCGGAGTTCTTCGGAGTCTCTCCCCGCGAGGCCGACCGCATGGACCCCCAGCAGCGGCTGCTGCTGGAAACCGCCTACGAAGCACTCGAAGACGCCGGACAGTCCGCCGCCCGCCTCGCGGGCTCCGACGCGGGAGTCTTCATCGGACAACTCGGCGGCGACTACTGGCACTTGCAGTACGACCGGCGTGACCAACTCGACCTGTACGCGATGACCGGCGCCGCCTCCCGCGCCATCACCTCCGGCCGCCTGTCCTACGCCTTCGACCTGCGCGGACCCAGCTTCACCGTCGACACCGCCTGCTCCTCCGCCCTGGTCGCCGTGCACAACGCCGTACAGGCCCTGCGCCTGGGCGAATGCCACCTGGCGATCGCCGGTGGCGTGAACATCGTCCTGCTCCCGGAAGAAGGCGTCGTCTACTCCGGCGCGGGGATGCTCGCCAGCGACGGACGCTGCAAGTTCGGCGACGCCTCCGGTGACGGATTCGTCCGCAGCGACGGCATCGGCGCCGTCATCCTCAAGCCGCTGAAGGCTGCCCTCGCCGACGGCGACCGCATCCGCGCCGTCATCCGCGGCTCCGCCATCGGCAACGACGGCCAGAGCTCCGGCTACCTCGTCACCCCCGCCGTCGAAGGCCAGCGCGACGTGCTCGTACGCGCCTACGCCAACGCCGGCATCGACCCCGCCGACGTCGACTACATCGAGGCCCACGGCACCGGCACCAGCGTCGGCGACCCTGTAGAGCTGCAGGCCCTCGCCGACGTGATCGGCCCCCGCGCCGGCGACGAGCGCTGCCTGGTCGGCTCCATCAAGACCAACATCGGTCACGCCGAGGCCGCCGCCGGCATCGCCGGACTCATCAAGGCAATCCTGTGCCTGGAACACGGCACCGTGCCGCCCAACCTGCACCTGAACAACCCCAACCCGGCCGTGGCCTGGGACGAACTGCCGCTGCAGATCCCCACGCAGGCCACCGCGCTGCCCGACCGAGACCGCCCGCACGTCGCCGCGGTCAGCAGCTTCGGCTTCTCCGGAACCAACGCCCACCTGGTCCTCGAAGCAGCCCCCGTACCCCAGACCGAAGCCCCGCACGACCAGGAGCCGGCTCGCACCGAACTGCTGACTCTGTCCGCACTGAGCCCCGAGGCCCTCGTCGACGCCGCCCGCCGCATGGCGGACCACCTCACCGGCGACGGAGCCGCCCAGAGCCTGCGCGACATCAGCCACTCCGCAGCACTGCGCCGCACCCTGCACGACGCACGCCTGGCCGTCCCCGTCGACAATCACAGCGAAGCAGCCGACGCCCTGCGCGCCTTCGCCGACGGGCAGGACGAACCCGGCCTGTCCTACAGCGACTACACCGACCCCACCAGCCCGCCCAGGATCGCGTTCGTCTTCCCCGGGCAGGGCTCGCAGTGGGTCGGCATGGGACGCCAACTCCTCAACACCGAGCCCGTCTTCCACGACGTGATGTGGGAGTGCGACGCCGCCATCCGCACCGAGACCGGCTGGTCGGTCATCGACCTCCTGCGCTTCGGTGACGAGGGCCGCTTCAAGGAACTCGACGTCATCCAGCCCACCCTGTGGGCCATGGAGATCGCCCTCGCCCAGCTGTGGCGTTCCTGGGGCGTCGAGCCCGACGTGGTCATCGGCCACAGCATGGGCGAGTCCGCCGCGGCCTACATCGCCGGATCCCTCAGCCTCACCGATGCCGCCGCCGTCATCTGCCGCCGCAGCCGCCTCGCCAAGAGGCTCTCCGGACGCGGCACCATGGCTTGGGTCGGGCTGCCCGCCGAGGATGCCGCCCGCGCGCTGGCCGGCTACGAGGACAAGGTCGCCGTCGCGGCGATCAACAGCCCCACCTCCACCCTGCTGTCCGGTGACGGAGACGCCCTCGCCAAGGTGCTGGCCGACCTCGACACCCGCGAGGTCGCCAACCGCCGTGTCAACGTGGACTTCGCCTCCCACTGCCCGCAGATGGACGCCCTGCGCGACGACCTCCTGGCCGAACTGGCACACCTGACCCCCGGGCCGGGCACCATCCCGCTGCACTCCACCCTGCTCAACGAAGTCATCGACGGGTCGGCCATGAACGCCGACTACTGGGTACGCAACATCCGCCAGCCCGTCGACTTCGTCGGCGCCGTCCGCGGGCAACTCGCCCTCGGCGACACCGTATTCATCGAAGTCAGCCCACACCCCCTGCTGGTCAACGGCATCCGGGAGACCGGACGCGCGGACGGCCAGGAAGTGACGGCCGTCGGCAGCCTGCGCCGCCAGGACGACGAACGCGGCTGCCTGCTCACCTTCGCCGCCCTGCTGCACACCGCGGGCGTGCCGCTCACCTTCGACGCCCTGACGGGACCCGGCTCCTACGTGCCCCTGCCGACCTACCCGTGGCAGCGCACCCGGCACTGGATCGACCCCGCCCCCAACGCTGCCGAACCGTCCGCTCCTACCCTGGCCGACGCGGCGACTCCGCGCCCTTCGACCGCTGCCGCCGCATCGCATCCGCTGCTGGGCACGGAGCTCGCAGGCGAGGGCACCACCCGGATCTGGCAGGGTCCCCTGGACCTGACGCGCAACGCCTATCTGCGGGACCACCGCATCCAGGACACGATCATCCTGCCCGGCACCGCCCACCTCGAACTCGTCGGCGCAGCCTCGCGCATCGTGCTCGGCGACGGCGCGCTGTCACTGGCCGACGTGCACTACCACCGTGCCCTGTTCCTGGAAGAGTCCGCACCGCCGCCCCAGGTACGGGTCGTCGTCGCCACCCCCGCCGCCGACGGCAGCCTGCACTGCTCCATCTACAGCCGGGACGCCGACACCGACAGCGTCGACTGGACGCTGCACACCGAGGCCACCGCCCGCCACCTCACCGCGCAGGCCGCGGCCGGAGCCGAACCCCTGGACGCCATCCGCGGCCGGTGCGGCGAGCACCAGGACGCCGCCGACTTCTACCCCTGGAACGCCGCACGCGGCAACCAGTGGAACGGCGCCTTCCAGGGCGTGGCCGAACTGTGGCGTACCGACGGGGAAGTCCTCGCCCACCTGATCTGCCCCGCCGAGCTGCGCGAGGGCCTGGAACAGCACCACTTCCACCCCGCCCTTCTCGACGCCAGCGGCCACTCCATGGCCGCCGCCCGGCCGCTGACCGCCCCCGGCGAGGAAGGCGTCTTCGTCCTCGGAGGCATCGACGAAGTCCGCTTCTTCGGCCGGCCGACCGCCTCCATGCACAGCCACGCCCGCCTGCTGCCCGCCCCCCGCGAAGACTCCTTCAGCGCCGACATCGACATCCGCGACGACGACGGCGGGCTGCTGGCCCAGATGCGCGGCCTGCGCCTGCAATACCTGGCCGGCCACGCCCCCGCACCGCTGACACCGCACCACGAGGACACCACTGTGACCGCCACCGAAGCCGTCCCGCCCGTACTCGCCTCCGTCGGACAGGAGTCCTGGCTGCACACCCTCACCTGGGAAGCCGCCCCGCACCAGGGTTCGGCCACCGCCCGGCAGCCGGACGGCTTCTGGCTGGTGCTGACCGACAGCGGCCCCACCGGCCGTTCCCTCATCCGTGAACTGACCTGGCGCGGCGAGCGCGTCATCGCCATCACCGCAGCGGCCGGCCGTATGGCCGGAGCGGGCGAGCGCTACCGCCTCGACCCCGCCAACCCCGACCACTACGTCGACACCCTGGCCGACATCGCCCGTGAGGGCACCTGCCGCGGCGTCATCCACCTGTGGGCGCTCGACGCGCAGGTCGGCCTCGACGCCACCGCCACCGAGATCGGCCGCACCCAACTCCTCACCGGCCACAGCGTCCTGCACCTGATGAGGGCCCTGGACAAGCACTCCCTCGGCCACCCGCCGCTCTGGCTGATCACCCAGCTCGCCCAGTCCACCAGCCCCGCCGACACGGTCCGCAACCCCTTCCAGGCACCCCTGTGGGGCCTGGGCCGCACCCTCGCCGCCGAGACCCCGGCTCTCAGCCCCCGCCTGGTCGACCTCGACCGGTCCCCGGACAGCATCCCCGCCCTGGCCGACCTGCTGCAGAAGCCCGACACGGAAGACCAGACGGCACTGCGCGACGGCCAGCGTCTCGCCGCCCGCCTGCGCCCGGCCCCCGCCGCCGCCGACGGACCGCGGAACCTGTCACTGCCCACCCCCGGCGTCCTGGACGACCTTGGTCTCCAGCCCGCCGCGCACCGGCCCCTCGGACCCGACGACGTCCGCATCCAGGTCGCCCACGCCGGAGTCAACTACCGCGACGTCCTGCTGACCCTGGGCATGTACCCAGGACAGGACGACCAGCCGCCGACCCTCGGCTGGGAGTGCGCGGGCACCGTCACCGAGACCGGCAGCCGCGTCACCGACGTCGCCATCGGCGACGAGGTCATCGCCTTCGCCGACGGCTCCCTGGCCAGCGAAGTCGTCACGCGGGCCTGCCTGACCGCTCCCAAACCGGCCCGCCTCACCTCAGCGCAGGCCGCGACGCTGCCCGCCTCCTACCTGACCGCTTACCACGCGCTGCACGACCTCGCCCGTATCGACCGCGGCGACAAGATCCTCATCCACTCCGCCACCGGCGGCACCGGACTTGCCGCCCTTAACGTCGCCCGCTGGAAGGGCGCCCGGATCTACGCCACCGCCGGAAGCGACGCCAAGCGCCAACTCCTCGCCAAGCTCGGCGTCGACCGCGTCGCCGACTCCCGCAGCCTGGACTTCGCCGACACCTTCCGCCCAGCCGTCGGCGAGAACGGCTTCGACGTCATCCTCAACACCCTGGCGGGCGAGGCCATCCCGGCCAACCTCTCCCTGATGGCGCCCTACGGGCACTACCTCGAACTGAGCAAGCGCGACATCCTCGACGACAACCCGCTGCCCCTGGGCGCGTTCGCCCGCAACCTGTCCTTCCATGCCGTCGACGTCGTCCACATGATCCAGAACGCGCCGGAGCGTGCCGGACGCATCCTGCGCGCCGCAGCCGCCCTGGTCGAACGCGGCGACCTGCAGCCCCTGCCGCACACGGAATTCCCCGCCGACCAGGCCGCTGACGCGTTCCGGCTCATGGCCCAGTCCCGCCACACCGGCAAGATCGTCCTGTCGTTCAGCCACCACGCCGCCGTCAACGCGCCGTCGGCAGCCCGTACACCGGCCGTCGCCATCCACGGCGAAGGCACCTACCTGGTGACCGGGGGAGCAGGCGGTATCGGCGGCCGGCTCGCCCTGTGGCTCGCCGACCAGGGCGCCCGCCACCTCCTGCTCACCGGCCGCAGCCCCCTGCCCGCTACCGGGACCCCGCTGCCCGCCGACCACCCGCACGCCGCTGCGCTCGCCGTCCTCGACGAACTCGCCGAGCGCGGCGTCAGCGTGCAGTACGAGGCCGCCGACGTCGCCGACCACCACGCCATGCAGGGGTTGCTGACCGGCCGCCACCGCCAGGGCCTGCCGCCCGTCCGCGGCGTCTTCCACGCGGCGGGCGTCATCGACTACGCCCCGCTCAGCGACATGACCCCCGCCGACCTCGACACGGTCCTGGCGGCCAAGGTCTCCGGAGCCTGGAACCTGCACCGCCTCCTGCACGACCAGGAAGTCGACGCGTTCGTACTCTTCTCCTCCGGCTCAGCGATCCTCAGCTCGCCCATGCTCGGCGGCTACGCGGCTGGCAACGCCTTCCTCGACGCCCTGGCCCACCACCGCGACGCACACGGCCGACCGGCCACCGTCATCAACTGGGGCTTCTGGGACAGCGTGGGCATGGTGGCCCGCAAGGAACAGCAGGAAGACCGCACCCTCCTGCCCCAGGGAATGTCCTCCTTCAGCCCCGACGACGGCTTCGCCGTCCTGGGTGGCATCCTCGCCGAAGGGCGCCTGCACACCGCCGTCCTGCGCGCCGACTGGCCCGCCTGGGCACGCGCCTACCCGACGGCGGCCACCGTGCCGCTGCTGCAGCACCTCACCGCCACGAGCCGCCCGGCCGCGTCCGGCCCGGCCGACCCGGCACCGGTCATCGCAGCCCCGGCCCCGGCGGTGCCCGCACCCGTCGCGGTAGAGACACCCGCCCCGAGCAAGCCCGCGTCGAAGCCCGCACCCGCCGCGGCGACGCCGAAGAAGGCCCGCATCCCCGCCCCCCGGTCGGCCGACACCGGGCAGACACCCGCAGCTGTCGCGCCGAGCACGGAACTGCTGGAGTCGGTCAAGCGGGAAGTGGCCGTGGTGATGGGTCTGAAGCCCGAGCGACTCAACATCAGCCGACCGTTGAACCGGCTCGGTATGGATTCGCTGATGGCGGTGGAGCTGCGCAACCGCATCCAGCGCGAATATCAGGTGAAGCTGCCGATGGTGCAGCTGTTGAAGGACGGCACGATCACCACGGTCGTCCAGGCCCTGGCCGCCGAACTCAACTCCGCCAACCCCTCGGCCTCCCAGCCCGAGACAGCGCCTGCCCCGACAACCCCCGCCGCGCCTGCCCCGGCAGCTCCCCGTGTGCCCGCACCGGCAGCCGTATCCCCGGTCCCGGTCCAGCCCGAGAAGACCGCCGCTCCGCAGCCGAAGCCGGAACTGCAGGCGCAGTCGGTCGAGGACGACGCGGTACCGGTCAACGGCACCGACGACACGGTGCTGGCCTTCGTGAAGGAAGCGGTGGCGGTCGTGATGGGGCTGCGAGCGGAGCGCCTCAACGTCAGCCGACCGTTGAACCGGCTCGGTATGGATTCGCTGATGGCGGTGGAGCTGCGTAACCGCATCGAGCGGGAGTACCAGGTGAAGCTGCCGATGGTGCAGCTGTTGAAGGACGGCACGATCACCACGGTCGTCCAGGCGCTGACCGCCGAACTCAACTCAGCCAACGCCTCGGCCTGACCGAGCGACAGACGAGGATCGAGCCACCCGTGAAGACCACAGACATCCGCATAGCCGGTCTCGGCACCTACATCCCCGAGATCGTCGACGCCCAAAAGGCCGTCGCACTCGGCCTGTACGACGCCGACGACTACGAGTGGTACGGCTGGACCGGCGCGGCCGTCGCCGACGACATGCCCGCACCCGACATGGCCGTCGCCGCAGCCCGCCAGGCCATGGAACGCTCCCAGACTCACCCGCACGACATCGACATGCACATCCACGCCTGCGGCCACGAGCAGGGCCCAGAAGGCTGGTCGCCGCAGCACTACATCCTGCGCCACATCACCGACCGCGACGTGCCCTCCTTCCGCGTCTGGCAGGCCTGCAGCGGCCTGATCGGCTCGCTGGAACTGGCCGCCTGCTACCTCCAGGCCGTCCCCGAGCGCACCACCGCCCTGCTCACCGGTGCCGACAACGTCGGCACCCCGAACTTCAACCGGTGGGCCTTCGGCATCCAGAACGGCGTGCTGGGCGACGCCGGCAGCGCCGTCCTGCTGTCCAAGACCGACGGCTTCGCCAGCCTGCTGTCCATCAACACCGGCTCCACCGCCGAGGTCGAGGAGCAGTACCGGGGCGCCGAGCCGCTCTTCCCCCCGTCGTTGACGGTCGGACGCAGCATGGACTTCAAGGAACGTCTGGCTGCCGCCGGTGGTCTGGAGGAGACCGTCGCCGAAGTCGTACGCCGCCAGGGCGAACTGCGGACCGAGATAGCCCTGCGCACCCTGGCCGAAGCCGGCCTCGAACCGGCGGACGTCACCCGCGTCGCCCACGTCTTCACCGGCCAGGAGAGCTACCTCAAGGTCATCCTCGACCCGATGGGCCTCTCAACCGACCTGGGACTGCTCGACTTCGGCCGCAACCTCGGCCACCTGACGGTCAACGACCAGATCGTCGGCCTCGACCACCTCGTCGCCACCAGCCAGGTCGGGCCAGGCGACCACGTCCTCATCGTCGCCCACGGCGGCGGAGTCTCCATCACCTGCGCCGTCGTACGCATCGACCACCGACCCCACTGGGCCCAATAGCCCGCGCTTCCGGGAGCCGGCCCCCATACGGGCCGGCTCCCGGATCTTCCATTTCCCGCCTCACCACCCAGGGACCTCCGGCCATGCTGAACCTCGCTGCCTCACCCTTACTCGATGCCGAACAACTCATCTCCACCTTCGGCCTGCTGGGCATCATGGCCACCGTCTTCGCGGAGTCGGGCCTGATCGTCTGCTTCTTCCTGCCCGGCGACTCACTGCTGTTCACCGCAGGCCTCCTGGTCGCCAACGACCAGATCCTTCACCAGCCCCTATGGGTGGTCATGCTCGCCATCGCCGTCGCCGCCGTCCTGGGCGACCAGTTCGGCTATGCCTTCGGCCGCAAGATAGGCCCCGCACTGTTCAGGCGGCCCAACTCCCGCTTCTTCAAGCAGGAGAGCGCCGAACGCGCGCAGGAATTCATGCTCAAGCACGGCCCCAAAGCCCTGGTGATGGCCCGCTTCATCCCGGTGTTCCGCACCTTCATCCCCATCACCGCAGGCGTCGGCCGCATGACCTACCGGACGTTCTTCCTGTTCAACGTCATCGGTGCCGTCCTGTGGTCCGTCAGCCTCACCCTGGTCGGCTACTACCTCGGCCAGATCGCCTTCGTCCGCGACAACATCGAAGGCATGGTCATCGGCATCGTCCTGATCTCCGGTATCCCGATCATCATCGAGGGCATCAAGATGAGGCGCCGCAGCCGCCAGGCAGCGTCCACCGACGAACCGGCGGCCACACCCCAGGCCGCCGCGACACCCGCCACGGAAACGGAGCTGCCCCGCCCATGATCTCCGCTGAAGACTTCTGCGACATCCTCGCCGACCGAGGCTTCACCACCGCCAGCGGTGTGCCCTGCTCCCACTTCGGCGGCCCCATCGCCCACCTCAGCACCCAGCCCGGCCGCTACGTCCCCGCCCCCAACGAGGGCAACGCCCTGGCGGTCGCGGCAGGCGCCGCCCTGGGCGGGCAGCGCGCCTACGTCATGCTGCAGAACTCCGGACTGGGCAACCTCATCAACCCGCTCACCTCACTGGTGATGACCTACCAACTGCCCATCCTCACCTTCGCCAGCCTGCGCGGCTGGCCCGACCCGGCCAGCGACGAGCCGCAGCACGCCGTGATGGGCCCGTCGACGCACGGCATCCTCGACAGCGTCGGCAGCCCGCACTACACGCTGCACGCCGCGGACGGCATCGAGCGGTTCACCGAGATCCTCGACGCCGCGGACAAGGACCTGGCCGACCGGCGGGCCCCCTTCGTCCTTGTCGAACGCGGAGCCATCGGCAAGGCGGCCGCCCAAGAGACCGAGACGCCCACGGGCCTGGCCAGCAGCACCGCGATCCGCGTGGTGACCGACACCTGCCCCGACGCATCCGTCATCGCCACCACCGGCTTCACCGGCCGCGACGTCTTCGCCGTCGCCGACCGCCCCGGAAACTTCTACATGCAGGGCTCCATGGGCCACGCCTCGTCGCTCGGCCTGGGCGTCGCGCTGGCCCACCCCGAACGCACCGTCGTCGTCCTGGACGGCGACGGCGCCGCGCTGATGCACCTCGGCGCCCTGTCGATGATCGGACACGAGGCACCCGCCAACCTGATCCACGTGATCCTCGACAACCAGATCCACGAGTCCACCGGCGGCCAGTCGACCACCTCGGGCAACACCTCGTTCCCGGCCGCGGCCCTCGCAGCCGGCTACCGCACCGCGGAGGGCTGCGACAACGAAGACGCCCTGCGCAACGCGGTCCTGAGGGCCAAGGCCGCCTCCGGGCCGCACCTGATCAGCGTGCGAACCCTGCCGCGCACGGGCGCGATCCCACCGCGGGCAACCAACGCCCTCACCCCGGAAGCCATCCGCGACCGCTTCCAGCAGGACCTGCAGGGCAGCTGATTGCTGCATCGAGCAGACAGGTTTTTGAGCCCCCGTCAGCGTATTGACGGGGGCTCAAAAACGATCGAAGTCAGAAAGAGGGCAGACCGCGGACCACCAACGCGGCCGCCCCTGGAGTCTGTCGCTGGAGGACCCTGTCCTGCTGGTTACGGTCTACTGGCGCACGAACTTGACGACGCGCCAACTGGCGCCATTGTTCGGGGTCTCCAAAGTCGACGGCGGACCGGACTATCGACCACATCGGTCCGCTGCTTGCCACCTCGAATTTACCCTTTGTGTGACGCGGTGTGCCTCGCAGTTGGTTCTTCTTTCAGCGACACCTTCCTCCCTCCATGATCGTGTTCACGCCAATCAAATGTGAGGGCTCGTCGTGTTGCCCCTGTGGCCAGGGAGGAAGGGCAATTCACGTTGAGCAACCATCGTTTACCGGCCGTATCCAGCAGCGGGCGTTAGTTTCCGTGTCTATTGGATCAAGCATCACTCCGGCCATCTTTCACTTCTTCCTCACCGGTGATGCATCGTGCTTATACACGTACGAAGACTCGTCATAGCCGCTCTGGCGCTGGCCCTTGTGGCCATCGCGGGAATTGTTCCCGCGTGGGCGTCGCCCCGCGCCAGCCCACCCTCTCCTGCTGCTGCAGCTGTTGCGCAGCCCAAGGCCAAGACGGCGGCCGATCTACCGAAGCCGCCCAAGGCCATGACGCTGGCCGAGCGCCGTCGTCAGATGAACGAGGACCGGGACGAGCGGTCGCCGATGCGTTCGTACATGGACGCGCCCGAGAGAACACTCAAGGGCAAACCCCATGCAAAGCCGAAGACAAGCGGGGTGAAGCGCGGTCCCGCCGCCGAAGCGGGCGCCACCACTCAGCGCCTCGCCGCGGCGCCCGAGAACCCGACCTCGGTGTCAGCCTGGGCGACCGCGTATCCCGGGATGTTGTCGATCGGCGGGCAGGTGAAGCTGCCCAAGCGGGGCTCGACGTACACCGGGATGTGGCTGTACGTCCTGGACGAGGCGGGATTCCCCGTCGTCCAGCAGGAGATCAAGAAGTCCACCGACGATCCCAGCGGGAACACCCCAGCTACCGGGGCCTGGTGCTACGACTGGTGGGCAAGCAACTCCTACCCCACCGACCAGTGCTTCTGGTGGGCCGGCAGTACGCTCGGCGGAATCCTGGAGGACGGCAAGAAGTACTACGCCTGGGTCTTCCTGAACGCCGCCGACGGCTCGTCGAGCCCAGGAGGAACCACCTCACCATTGGTGGAGGCGTTCTACACGCCCGACATCCCCGGCGCGCAGGCAGGCATCTGCACCTGCTACGCGCAGGCCCACCGGGCCGACCCGGTCAACACGGCGACCGGCATGTTCTTCGAGCAGCTCACCGACGCCTCCCTGGTCAGCCCGGGAGTGCCGCTCGCCCTGGAGCGCACCTACCGGTCCGACTCGGCAGCTGTCGGTCTGCTGGGGCGGGGCTGGGCGACACCGTTTGACGCGAAGCTGACGGTCGCGACCGGGAAGGTGACGTACCGGACGGACGACGGGGCGTCGTTCGTGTTCACGCAGGCCAGCGACGGCAGCTACACCGCTCCGGGCGGTTCGGCGGCCAAGCTGGTCAAGAACGCCAGCGACTACACCCTCACGACACCGGACCACACCAAACGGACCTTCACCACCGGCGGCCAGCTCACCTCTGTGCTGGACACCGCGGGCAAGGGGCTCAGCCTGACGTACGCGTCGGGCCAGCTGGCCTCCGTCAAGGACGCCGCGGGACGCACCACCACATTCACGCTAGGCGCCGACGGGCTACTGTCCAAAGTCGGCCTGCCCGACAGCACTTCGGTCTCCTACGGCTACAGCAACGGCCTGCTGACCTCGGCGACCGACCCGGCCGACAACGTGTCCTCGTACACCTACGACACGAACAGACGCCTCTCCTCCTACACCGACCCGGCGGACGGCACGGTCACCAACGTCTACGACACAGCCGGCCGCATCAAGTCCCAGACCGACCAGAACAAGAAGACCACGACCTTCACCTGGGACGGCAAGAGCGAGTCACACACCACCGCGCCCGACGGCGGCGTCTGGACCGACGTATACGCCGGCAACGTCCTGATGGAGACCATCGACCCGTACGGCGAGAACATCACCTACGACTACGACCGCACACTGCGGCCCGTCTCCATCACCGACCAGCGCGGCAACACCACGACGATGACGTACGACAGCGCCGGACGGATGCTCACCCGCAGCTCACCCACCGCCCTGGGCTACACCGAGAAATGGACCTACGACAGCGCGGGCAACATCACCAGCCACACCGACGGCCGCAACAACAAGACCATCTACGCGTACAACACGTCGAACCAGCTGACCTCGACCACCGACCCGCTGGACGGCAAGGTCGGATACACGTACACCACGCTCGGCTCCATCGCGACCGTGACAACACCGCGCAACAAGACCACGCTCTACGGCTACGACTCCGCGGGCAACCGGACGTCGGTCACCACGCCGCTGGGTGAGAAGACGACGTTCACGTACGACAAGGCCGGCCGGATCCTGTCGAAGACGGACCCCCGCGGCAACGCCACCGGCGCCGACCCGGCCGCCTACACCACCAGCTACACCTACGACGGGCGCGGACTGCTGAAGTCGGCGACCGACCCGCTGAACCGCACCACGACCTACCAGTACAACGGCGCCGAACAGCTCACCTCCGCGCAGAACCCGGCGGACAACACCACCAGCTACGCCTACGACGACGCCGGACACCTGACCCGGGCCACCGACCCGGCGGACAACTTCGTCACCCGCACCTACGACGCGAGCGGGCGCCTGGCCTCCGAAACCGACACGGTCGGCAACAAGACCACCTACACCTACGACAAGGTGGGCCGGCTGCTCACTAGCGTCTCGCCGCGCGGCAACGCCGCCGGGGCCGACCCGGCCGCCTACACCACCAGCTACACCTACGACGCGGCAGGCAACAACACCAAGGTCACCGGCCCGGCCGGCACGACCTCCACCACCTACGACGCGATCAACCGGCCGCTGGTGGTCACCGACCCGCTCACCCACACCACCAAATACACCTACGACGCCAACGACAACGTCACCAAGGTCACCGACGCCGCAAACAACACGATCAGCTCCGTCTACGACAAGAACAACCAGCTGACCAGCAGCACCAACCAGCTCAGCAAGACCACCACCTACGCCTACGACGCCGACGGGAACCTGCTCAGCCGCACCTCCCCGCTGGGCAACAAGGAGAGCTGGACCTACGACAGCGACAACCGACAAGCCACCGCAGTCGACCCCCGCGGCAACGCCACCGGCACCGATCCCGCCCAGTACACCACCACTTACGGCTACGACCTGGCCGGCAACCTCACCACCGTCACCGACCCGCTCGGCGGCGTGAGCACCACCGCCTTCGACGCGGTGAACAACGTCGTCAAACAGACGGACGCAGACAAACGCGTCACCGCCTACGAATACGACAAGCTCGACCAGCTCACCACCGTCACCGCCCCCGGCGGCGCCGTCACCACCTACGGGCGCGACAAGGTCGGCAACGTCACCCTGCGCACCGACGCCAACGATCACAAGACCACCTACGACTACGACGCGGCCCGACGCCTGACCACGGTCACCGACCCACTGGACCGTGTAACGACCTACGGGTACGACGCCGACAGCAACCTCGTCAAGAAGACCACCCCCCGCGGCTCCACCAGCTACACCTTCGACCCGCGCGGCCTGACCACGAAAATCGACTACTCCGACTCCACCCCCGACGCGACCTTCGGCTACAACGCCGCCGGACAGCTGACCGCCCGCGCAAACTCCAAGATCGCTGAGGACTTCGTCTACGACGAGGTCGGCAACCTGACCAAGACCCGCGGCTTCGCCTACACCTACGACGCCGCCGGGCAGATGCTCACCCGCAAGTACTCCGACGGCAACACCATCACCCACACCTACGACAACGACGGCCGCACCGCCACGATGGCAGCCGACGGCAAAACCACCACCTACACCTGGGACGCCGCGGACAACCTCACCAGGTCCGCCCTGCCCAACACCGAAACCGAGGACCGCACCTACGACCGGGCCGGCCGCCTGACCGCCGTCGCCACCACCAAAGCGGGCACCACAGTCACCAAGACCGCACAGACGCTGTCCGCCGCGGGCCTGCCCACCCACACCGACATCACCCGCGAGGGTGTCGGCACCGGCGGCTACGACCTCACCTACGACACCGCGGGCCGCCTCACCTCCGGCTGCTTCCCGCAACCCTGGGTCACCAGCTGCGCCGCCAGCCGCACCACCTCCTACACCTACGACAAGGTCGGCAACCGCCAGACCTCCACCCTGGGCACCGCCTCAACCAGCTACGCCTACGACGCAGCCGACCAGCTCACCTCAACCACCGCCGGCACCACCACGACCGCCTACGAATACGACACCGAGGGCAACCAGACCAAGGCCGGCGCCGATACCTTCACCTACGACCTGACCGGACAGATCTCCGCCGCCACCGTCGCGGGCGCCAACTACACCTACGACCACGACGCCACCGGCAACCAAGTCACCACCTCCCAGGACGGCACAGTCACCAGCCGCACCCAGTGGGACCCCAACGCACCCCTGCCGATCCTGGCCACCGAGTACGACAGCGCCTGGGCCATCAAACAGTCCTACCGCTACGACCCGCTCGGCCAGCCCACCGCCACCAAGACCGGCGCCGGGACCCTCTTCTACTACCACCACGACACGCAGGGCTCCCCGGTCGATGTCGCCAGCAGCACCGGCACCCTCCACCAGCGCTGGGCCTACGACCCGTTCGGCACCCGCGTCCTGAACACCACCAGCAGCGGCGCCCCTGCCAGCACCCCGTCCTACACCGGCGCGCGGTACGAGACCACGACCGGCAACCTCGACCTGCACGCCCGCCAGTACAACACCAGTACCGGCCGCTTCACGAGCCCCGACCCCGCGACCCGGGGCCAGACCACGCCGCACGTCTCGCCGTACGCCTACGCCGACAACACCCCCACCCTTCTGACGGATCCCAGCGGTCTGACCCCAGGTGACCCCAACGATCGCGTCGGCAGTTTCGGCGAAGCGCTCGGCATCTTCGGCGACGCCTTCGCCGACGTCGTCAAGTCACCCTTCGTGTTCCTCGGCGACGCACACGACGCGTTCACCGGCGACAACGGCGGCGCAGGCGCCTTCGTCGACAAGTACCTCCCCGTCCGCCCCGCCTACCGGTTGTACCGTGCGGAATACCTGCTCCGTCAGCAAGGCTGCGACGCCCTCGCCGACCTGTACGCCGAAGCAGCCGAGGAACTCGCACAGCAGATCGCCCTCGTGGGAGTCGGTGGACTCACCGGATGGAGACGGCAGGCATACGAGGCAGAGACCTCGATCCTCGGAGCAGAGGGGCTGGCGAAGGGCTCAGCCAGCGGTGGGTTGTTCTTTCACGGAGCCAGTGTGAAGTCGCTGGTCGATATCCTGAACAAGGGACTCGACGCGACCGCGGCGGCAGCAGGACACACTGACGGGCCGGGAGGGTTTTTCCTCGCCACGCACTACGCCGATGCGCAATTCTTTGCGCTCAGGCAGCTAGGACAGAAAGGGATCATCAAGGTCAGGATCACGGACACCGCGATGAACAGGCTTGAAGAAGCCGGGGCCGTAAGTCGGAAAATCCCGGAGTCGCCTAAATCGCCCAAATTCGAGGGGTATGAGTTCCACATACCCCCATCGGCCTTCAACCTCTTCAACGAACTCAGGCAGGGCGGCGAGATTGAGATATCACCCTGAAGACATCGCCCCACTCGATCCGATGGAATTTCTGCTCAAGAATGAAAGTAGATTCTTCCGTCTGGGCAGCTATGACCCGATCGAACTGGCTGGGATGATCGCCACCGAAGCTCTGACTCTGGGCTCGGCAAAAGTGCTCATCCAATCCGACGGAGAGTGGCTGACCGTGTCGGCAGAACAGGACTGGCTCCACGATCGCGAGCAAGCCTTTTCCGCGATCACACCATTCCCGCAGGCCGGGGCCAACAGCATGCTGGCAGAGGTCCTGGCAGTTGCTTTCTCGGCAGGCGTGACAACTGCCACTCAAGAAGGGGCCAAGCTGATCAAGGGCGACAGCACCATGCCCACACCCGAGGTCGACCCAAGCGCAGGTCGTTCAGTTTCCTTCATGCTCCGTCGATCGTCCCCACCCGTTCACTGAGCGGCACGCGGCCGCAGAAGCCCACCAGTTTCTGCGGCCGCTCAACCGCACGGCTTCCTCACGGAGGATGCGATCCCACTAATGGACTGCTCTTTGGAGTCGCTGCCCGGTTACGAGATGAATCCCAACAGCCCTGCACTGCCGTGGAGGAGAACCTCGCCTCTGTGTCGGGCACATCGCGTTGGACCATAGGAACGCTGCCCTCCTCGCCGATCTTCTGCCAGCTCTCGCGATCGTCCGATTGGACAATTCCGATGGCAGGCGACACGCCCAACTAATCGAGCTCCTGGCCTCTGAAGTCGGGGTCACCGCCGCCAGGCGGTCCGCTAAAACAGAACCACCATGCACAGATCCTGCTCGTGCGCATACTGCGCGCCTACGCCGCCCAGGCAGACCGGCCCACCTGACACACACATCCGCCGACCAGTGCCCTACAAGCCTTCGCGCGGGTCCGCACCAAGTTGGAGCTGAGCTTCAACTGCGAGGAAGGCGTCGGCCCGTAGTAGGTGATGGCCGCCGTCGGGCTCGCGCTTGACCGCGAACGCGGTCACCCAAAAGAGTCCTGCCTCCGCGCGAGGGGCGGAGGCGGGACTCTGCGGGCAGGCGGCGGTCAGCCCTCGGTAGCGGCGGCCGGGGCGGAAGGCTCCAAACAGGCCGCCACCGTCTCCGGATCCAGAGCCGCCAAACTGGCGAACATGCGCAGCGGTTCCGCCAGTGCCGAGCAGCACATCACGTACTGGTTGCTGCGCCCCTGCGGGATCGCCTCCACCAGCTCCTGCTCGCGCAGCGGCGCCAGATGATGGCTGACCAGCGTCTGGCTCAGCCCGGTGGCCTCCTGCAACTCCTTGACCGTGCGCGGACGTTGCGCGATCAGCAGAATCAGCGTCAGTCGCGTTTCATCCGCCAGGGCGCGCAGTTTCGGAGCAAGCAACTGCGCACGCTCACGCTCACTGAGCCACTGACCGGGATCGCTGACCGCGACCCTCAGCTTTGATGGCCGGGCCATCACCACCTCCTTGTCACCCCCGCGCCCGTCGCTCGGGCCGGCACCGGCGGCGCGGGTGCTGTTGGAGGCGGGGCGAACTGCGTGTTCGATCCTACGCATGGCGGCCATGACCGACTACGAGCCGGTCCGGGCGTCGGCCTCGGGCTCCGCGGGCACGTCCGCGACCGGAGCCCCGTCCCCTTCCACTGTCTGCCCGCGGGGCAGGATGAACGCGGAGGCGACCGCTCCGACGGCTGCGACCGCGACAGCGACCGTCAACGTGCCGGTGAAGCCGTGCACAAAGGACTCCTGAGCGGCGGACAGCACCCGCTCGCCGGCCGCCCCGCCGATCTCTTGCGCGACGGCGGAGGCACCGGCGAGGGATTCGCGTACGGCGTCGCCCGCCTCTCCCGGCACCTGCGCGGCCTTGGGGAGGTCGTCGCGGTAGAGGGTGGCGATGATGCTGCCGCTGACCGCGATGCCCAGGGCGCCGCCGACCTGCATGCCCACGTCGGCGACAGCGGATCCCGCGCCCGCCTGGCGGGCCGCGGAGACGGCCAGGATGGCGTCCACGGCGGCGGGGAGGGCGATACCCATGCCGAGGCCGAACACGGCAAGACCCCACAGGGCCTGTGCTTCGTCGTCGATCTGCAGTCCGGCGAGAACGCCGAGCCCGACCGCGCACAGCGCCAGGCCGATCACCACGGTGTTCCTGAGGCCTGTGCGTTCGACGAGCTTGGCGGAGAGCGGAGCGCCGATCATCATGGTGCCGATCGCCAGCATCCGCAGACCGGCGCCGAGCGGGTCCAGTTCAAGGACCGACTGCAAGTACTGGGTGAGCAGGTACAGGCCGCTGTAGAGGCCGAAGGACGTGCAGGCGATGGCCAAGGCGCCGCCGCCGTAGCGGGCGTTGAGGAACAGGCCGATGTCGAGCATGGGGTGCTCGGTGCGCTTCTCCCACAGGACGAAACCGACCATGAGTGCGACGCCGGCGAGGAGCGAGCCGAGGGTCACGATGTCGCCCCACCCGTTGTGGGGGGCTTCTACCAGGCCGTACACGATGGCGACGAGCCCGGCGACCGAGAGCAGCGCGCCGACGAGGTCCAGGCCGGGGTGGCCGTCGGCCTTGGACTCGGGGATCAGTTTGAAGCCGCCGATGAGCGCGATGGCCGCCAGCGGCACGTTGATGAGGAACATCGAGCCCCACCAGAAGTGCTCCAGCAGCAGGCCGCTGACGACCGGGCCGAGCGGTACGCCGACCGCGGCGGCGCCCGACCAGATGCCGATGGCCTTGCCCTGTTCCTCCGGCGGGAAGACGTCCTTGATGATGGCCAGGGTGGCGGGCATCATCAAGGCTGCCGAGATGCCCATCGTGGCGCGGAAAGTGATGAGCAGTTCGGGGCTGGAGGCGAACGCGGCACCGAGGCTGGTCACTGCGAAGGCGGCCAGTCCGATGGCGAGCAGCTTCTTGCGGCCGAAGCGGTCCGACAGTCCTCCCGCCATCAGCAGCAGTCCGCCGAAGGCCAGTGCGTAGGAGTCGACGGTCCACTGCAACTGGCTGCTGCTGGCGTCCAGGTCCTTCTGGATGCTGGGCAGGGCCAGATTCAGGATCAGGGTGTCAAGCCCGATCAGAACCAGACTCAGACACAGGATGGCCAGAATCTGCCATCGGCGGGGATGTCCGGCAGGGCGGTTCACAAAGATCTCCTCAAGGAAGCAATCAGGCTGGGGGACGCCAACAGCGGCGGGTCCGGGGCGTGTTCGTGCGCGGGGCCGCCTGTGATGGGGCGCCGGAGGCCGGTCTCCACGGGGGATGAGGGCCGACCTCCGGCGGTCCACAGACTAACCAGCATCGAGTGGTATCAACAGTGAATGCTGTTGATAACGGCTTGCTTTGGATGCTCGTTTCAGCCATCTACCCGAGATCTCCACTCTGCGCCCGCATGTGGCTCGAAGTGGCATTGACCTGCGGAGACTTGAAGGAGGTCGGTCATGTCCGCGATGGCAACTCTTCGCGTCGACGTGGCGCGCCGCTGGCTGTGCAGGGGCTTCGGTGTGTGCTGTTACCGGCGATTGCTCCCTGATGGCCTGCGGAAACGTGCCTCGGAGTGGTGGTTCGTGAGCGGTGTTGAGCGGGGTTGGCGGAAAAAGACCGTCGGCTGAAAACCGGGTCTCGAATACTTTGACCGCCATCGATACATTGAGCGAGAAGCAGCACGGGGGCCTGTACGAGCGGGCCCGTCCTGGTGCCAGGGGGGCTGAAAGACGTTGCATGGACCCGACAGGCAGACGGTTGGCTCATTAATGTGCCCGGCCGTGCCGTAGGCGTATTGCGCGCTCCATTCACCCTTCAACCGCGCTGTGGCGGCACGGTTCCTGACACCACATCACATCCCCACCAGAACGCAGCGGTCGTGCGGTCGGCGCACTGCTCGCTGCGGTTTTACGAGGCTGGAACGGTCGCTGGCGACGGCTGTCCCACGCCTGGCCCGCAATCCTTGAAGGGAAAACGATGTCAGACTCTGCGCAGCCTCGCCTTGCCCTGGTGGGCGATCGTGGCAACCACGATGAGCCGTCTCACCCCAAGATCGATGCCATGCGCGAGCAGTGGGACGTATTCACAGAGTGGGTTCCGACGGTCGACATCCACGATGCCTCCCGGCTCGACGGGTTCGACGGCATCTGGGTCGTCCCCGGGGCGCCGTACTTCAACCAGAAGGGCGTGCACCTCGCCGTCCGCCACGCCCGTGAGAATGCGCTGCCTTTCCTCGGTACCTGCGGCGGGTTCTTCAGCGCCCTCATCGAGCACGCGCAGAACGTGCTGCACCTTCCCGAAGCGGAAGGCGTGGACGAGGACCCGGAGAAGCTCCTGCCCTTGGTCACCCCGCTGACATGCTCCTTCCGCGGCGAGAAGGCCCCCCTGACGGTCAAGGAGGACTCGCTGCTCGCCTCGATTTACGGCACGACCAACGTCGAGGAGGTCTTCCACTGCGAGTACGGGCTGACGGCCGACTTCATGGGCGCCGCCAGCCAGGGCTCCCTGCAGATCAGCGCCTGGGACAGCGACGGCGCGCCGCGCGCCCTGGAGATCACCGGCCACCCGTTCTTCATGGGCAGCCTTTTCCAGCCCGAACTGTCCTCCGCCCCCGGCGATGAGCACGTCATTCTGAAGACCTTCCTCAACGCGGTGCGAGTGTCGGCGAGCACGCCGTCGCCCCAGCACGCCCTCTGACGCAGCTTCGTTCGCTGCCCCTCAATTTCTGACACGGCCGTGCGCCCGGGTGCGCACGGCCGCGGGCACCGCCATGCCCGCCTTGTCCCCACACCAGGCGGAAGGATCACTCACGCGCATGAAGCACGACCAGCATGGGATCTCCCGAAGAGGATTTGTCCGGGGCAGCGTCGTCGGCAGTGCCGGCCTGGGTGCCCCTGTTCTGCTGCCGCTGGTGGCGGCCAGCGCCGCCGAGTCCGGCAGCCCCGACACCCCGGGCAGTGTTCCGGGCGCGAGTTTCACCGACCAGTCGGCGGCCCTGACCCCGGACCGGACGGTGGCCACGGCCTGCCAGTTCTGCAATTCCAACTGCCGCCTCAACGTCGACCTCAAGGCCGACCGGATCATCGCCGTCCGCGGCGAGGACGGCGACCCCGTCCAGAACGGCCAGGTCTGCGTCAAGGCCGAGATGATGCCGCAGCTGGTCTACAACAAGGAACGCCTCACCACCCCGTTACGTCGTGTCTCGGGCAAGAAGGGTGCGGCGAACTCCAAGTTCGAGGCCATCAGCTGGGACGAGGCCTACCGCACCATCGCCCGCAAGCTGCTGCACCTGCGCGACACCGGCCAGGTGCACACGATCGCCAACCGCACCACCGGCCGTATGCCGCGCGGCACCGGCTCTCTGGTGGGCCGCCTGTTCGCGATGCTGGGCAGTCCGAACAACACCGACGTCGGCCCGGTCTGCAACGACGCTGGCGGCAACGCGCTCGCGGCCACTTTCGGCCTGGGCAACTTCACCAACGGCTACGGCATCGACGGCGCCACGGGCAAGGACGACCTCGGCTCCGCCCGGCACTACCTGTTCCTGGGCACCAACCAGGCCGAGACCCACCCGGTGACGTTCGACTACCTGCTGCGCGAACGCAAGAAGACCAAGGCCACGCTGACCGTCGTCGACCCCCGCCTGACCCCGACCGGAGCAGCCGCGGACCGGTGGGTGGCGCCCAAGCCCCACACCGACCTGGCTTTGCTGCTCGGCATGCTGCACCACATCGTCGAACAGCGCCTGTACGACCAGGAGTTCATCGACCGGTGGGTGACCGGCTTCGGTGAGCTGCGGGCCCATCTGGCCAAGCACCAGTACACGCCCGCCTGGGCTGCGAAGGTCACCGGCCTGCCCGCCGCCACCATCACGGCCATGGCCGAGGAGTACGCGGGCGCCGAACCCGCCGCGATCTTCTGCAACGCTGGCATCTCGCACCAGCTCGGCGCCTTCGACACCTACCGGGTGCTCACGTTCCTCGCCGCGGTCACCGGCAATATCGGCAAGCCCGGTGGCGGCTGCAACTTCATGCACAACACCTGGCCCGGTGACCTGCATCTGCCGCCTCTGGAAGCCGAGACGCCCGAGCGCCGCGAAGCCCTGCCGGTCGGCCCGGACTACTTCGCCGAGTCCATCCTCACCGGCCAGCCCTATCAGCTGCGCGCCGTCATCACCCAGGGCAACCCGCTGGTGTCCTCGGCCAACACCACCAAGGTCCGCAAAGCCTTCGAACAGCTCGACTTCTACGTTTACACCGGCCTGTTCATGGAAGAGCCGGCCACCTACGCCGACATCATCCTGCCCGTCTGCAGCGGACTGGAGATGGAAGGCGTCTACATGCGCCGCGACGACCGCGCCATCCGCTGGCAGGACCAAGTCGTCGACCGAGTCGGCCAGTCCCGCCCCGACTACGAGATCTGGATCGGCCTAGCCCACGCGCTGGCCGACCTCGACACCCGCCGCCCGGCGAAGGAATGGCGCGAGGCGTTCCCCAAGCGGTGGATGGACTACAAGAACCTGTGGGCCGACTTCGTGAAGCACACGCCCGGCGCGGGCGGCATGACGCGCGAGCGCATGAGCAAGCGCACCGAGCCGCTGCGCTGGCCGTGCCCCACACCCGAGCACCTCGGCGTGAGCACCCTCTACCTCGACCACCCCAGCTGGTACGAGGCCGCGGAATCCCTTGACGCGGCGCATCGCGGGAAACGCTTCCTCACCCCCAGCGGCAAGGTCGAACTCACCACCCCCGCGCTGGAGAAGAGCCTGTCGACCGCCGGACACACCGCGCTGCCGATCTTCTACACCCACCCCGAGGTCACCGGCGCCCACCCCACCGTGGCCTACAGCAAGAAGCTGGTCACCAGCCCCATCAACCCGCAGGCCCTCACCCACCCGGTGCGACTGGGCGTGCCCGGCAACGGTGACGTGCACCGCACCTTCCCGCTGATGGGCATGACCGGACGGCCCAGCGTCGTGCACTTCGCCGAGATGACCCACTGGACCCCCACCGGCAAACAGCTCAACGGCATCCGCTTCATCCAGATCCACCCGAAGACGGCCCAGCGCGCAGGCATCGCCGACGGCGACGATGTACGGGTGGAGAGCCCGCGGGGCGCCGTGAGAGGCACCGCACTCTTCTGGGACGGCATCCGGCCCGACACCGTGTTCGTCCCCAACACCTTCGGCCCCGCCCAGAAGGTCGGCGACCTCTTCGACGACCCGCGCTATGAACCTGCCAACACGCTGCCCGACGACCAGTACTACGACAACCTCTCCGGCCAGCAGGCCTACAAATGCTTCGCCTGCCGCGTCGTCAAAGCCTGACCAGCCCCAAGGCCCGCATCCGCGCAATCCCACGGAGGACCGTATGAACGCGACACCCGACCCGCGCCTGAAGGCCGAAGAGGTATCCGTGCTGCCCCTGGCGGCCTTCGACGAACGCGTCAACGTCCTCGGCTCCAAGAGCTACACCAACCGCTACCTGGCCATCGCCTCCCTCTCGGGCCGCGAGACCGTCATCAAGGGCGCCCTGCTGTCCGACGACACCCTCTACTTCGCCCGCGCCATCGAGACGTTCGGCCACGTCACCTGCGCCGTCGACCACGCCACCGCCAGCATCCACGTCACCCCCACCGGCCGGCCCATGCGCGCCCCGAAGGACGACATCTTCGTCGGCGGCGCCGGCACCCCCCTGCGCTTCTTGATCTCCATGGCCGGCCACGCCCAGGGCACCACGATCATCACGGGCAACACCCGCATGCAGGAGCGGCCCATGGGCGACCTGCTGCAGGCGCTGCCGCCGCTCGGTGTGGACGCCACCGCGGTCCGCGGCAACGGCAGCCCGCCGATCCGCGTCGTGGGCGGCTCCTTCAAGGGCGGCGCCACCACCATCAACGGTCTCGTCTCCAGCCAGTTCACCTCCAGCCTGATCATCAACGCGCTGCGCGCCGAGAACGACACCCACATCACCATCGCGGACGAACTGGTCTCCAAGCCGTACGTCGAGATGACGCTGGCCGCCCTCAAGGAGATGGGTGTGCACGTCGGACGCGACGGCTACCGCACGTTCACCGTCGCGGCCGGCCAGCAGGCCCGCGGCGGCGAGGTCACCGTCGAGCCCGACGCCTCGGGCATGTCCTACTTCCTGGCCGCCGCCGCCATCCTGGGCAGCCGCGTCGTCATCCCCGGCATCGGCTCCGGCTCACACCAGGGCGACGTCCACCTGGTCGACGCCCTGGAGCGGATGGGCTGTCGTAGCCAGGTCACCGACGACGAGATCACCCTGACCGGCGGCCCGCTGCGCGCCATCGACATCGACATGGAGGCCATGCCCGACGTCGTACCGTCCCTGGCCGCCGTCGCCGCCTACGCCGAAGGCACCACCCGCATCACCAACATCGCCTCGCTGCGCGTCAAGGAGTGCGACCGCATCTCCGCCGTCACCACCGAACTGCGCAAGATGGGCATCGAGGTCGAGGAACTCCCCGACGCCATGTACATCACCGGCGGCACCCCGCACGGCGCGACCATCGACACCTACGACGACCACCGCATCGCCATGACCTTCGCCATCGCCGGCCTGCGCACCGAAGGCGTCGTCATCAAGGACCCGGGCTGCGTCGCAAAGTCCTTCCCCACCTTCTGGCAGACCCTCGACACCCTCCACCCCACCCTGGAGAGCACCAAGTGACCGCGCCGGACACCACGCCCGGCGACCCGGGCATCCTGCTGGTACTGGACGGTTGGGGCCACGCCCCGCCGGCCGCGGACAACGCTGTCGACGCCGCATCCACGCCTGTTCTGGACGAGCTGACCGGCCGCTACCCCTCCACCCAGGCCGACGCGTCCGGTGAGGCGGTGGGGCTGCTGCCGGGCACCGTCGGCAACTCCGAGATCGGCCACATGGTCATCGGAGCGGGACGGCCTCTGCCCTACGACAGCCTCCTGGTCCAGCAGCACATCGACTCCGGTGAGCTGCGGGAGAACCCGCGCCTGGTCTCCCTCCTGGACGCGCTCGCGGTCAGGGGAGGGGCGCTGCATCTGGTCGGCCTGTGCTCGGACGGGCAGATCCACGCGAACGTCGGGCATCTCAGCGAGCTGCTGGCCGCGGCCGCCGCCCGGCGGGTGCCCCGTGTGTGGATCCACGCGATCACCGACGGACGCGACGTGGCCGACGGCACCGCCGAGACCTACCTGACGCAGGTCACCGAACTGGCCGCAGCAGCCGGCACCGGAGCGATCGCCGGCGTCATCGGCCGCGGCTACGCCATGGACAAGGCCGGCAACCTCGACCTGACCGACAGGGCCGTCCACCTGGTGGCCGACGCGGAGGGCACCGAGGCGAACACCGCGGCCGAAGCCGCTGACGCCTCCGACCGCGGCGACGAGTGGGTGGACCCGAGCGTCCTGCGGGACGCACCGGGAGCGCGCATCGCCGACGGTGACGGCCTGGTGTGGTTCAACTTCCGCAGCGACCGCATCCAGCAGCTCGCCGACCGCCTGCTGGAGCACCTTGCGGCCACCGCGCGCACGGTGGACACCCTCAGCCTGGCCCAGTACGACACCCGCGCCGACATCCCCGCGCTGGTGCAGCGGGCGGACGCCTCCGGAGGTCTGGCCGACGAACTCACCGCCGCAGGCGTACGCAGCGTGCGCATCGCCGAGGCCGAGAAGTTCGAGCACGTCACCTACTACATCAACGGGCGTGACAGCACGGCACGCAGCGTCGAGGAACACGTCCGCATCACCGGCCCCGGCGCCCCCGACTACAAGGCCCGCCCGGAGATGAACCTCGACCAGGTCACGGACGCCGTCCTCGACGCCGCGGCCCGCCCTGAAGTCGACCTCGTCATCGCCAACCTCGCCAACATCGACGTCGTCGGCCACACCGGCGACTACGCGGCCACCGTCAAAGCCTGCGAACACACCGACGCCGCGGTGGCACGCATCGCCACAGCCGCCGCCGAGTCGGGCCGGTGGCTGCTGCTCGTGGGAGACCACGGCAACGCCGAGAAGATGACCAAGCAGGCACCGGACGGAACCAGCCGCCCCTACGGCGGGCACACCACCCACCCGGTGCCCCTCGTCGTGGTGCCCGCGAACAAGGAAGCCACTGCCACGCTGCCCCAGCGGGCAACGCTCGCCGACGTCGCCCCCACGGTCCTGCACCTGCTGGGACACAAGCCCGGATCCGCCATGACAGGAAGGCCCCTCCTATGAGTCCCCCCACCCCGACCGCCGCCACGGTACGCACCGAGGACGCGGTCCCCGCACTGCTCGCCTCGCTGCAGGCCACCCTCCAGGGCCCCACCGATCAGACGGGCTGTCCGCTGCCGCCCTCCATCGCGTCCGCCTTCGCGGACGACTCGACCGTGCGGCCGCTCGCCGCCGCAGGCGGCGTGTGGGCGGTCCTTCGGGAGTCGCCCGACCGCTCGTGCCAGGTGCTGTGCATGCACAACCCCTCCAGCGACGCCGTCTCGGCGAGCCTGCACGCTCTCCTGCCCGAGACCGCAGGCCAGCAGGCCCACTTCGTCCGCGGCGCCCTGCACACCACGCAGGAGACCGACGGACTCCACGTCCACCTGGCCGCGTTCGGCCACGCCTGGATCACCTTCACCCGCTGAGGAGGAGCACTCCGTCACCGCGGTGCCGACGGCCCTGAGCCGAAGGCACCACAGCCATGACGACGCACAGCGCCGTCCCTACTGCACCGCTACAGATCCGTCTGCAGCCTGCGCAGGCAGCCGCCCTCTGGGGTTCGTGCCGCCCGCGTAATCCCTTCAGGGCACCGCCATTCCCTAAGGATCTGACATGTTCATACGTACGTCCTTCGTGGTGCCTGCTCCAGCCGGTGCCCACGTTCCGCTGCCCACACCCCGACTCCTGCCCCGCCCGCCCGGCCGCCTCGCCTCGCTCCACACGAGCGAGATGAACACCAGCCACAGCGCGGACGGCACAGGTGTGCACCTGTCGTCGCAGAGCTACGTCAGGCCGGTTTCCCTCCAGCCGTCACCTCAGTGACCGCCGCAGAGGGGACCGAGAAATGTCGCACACCCATGCCCACATCCACGCCGCGGTATCCCATGAAGACAGAAAGGCCCCACTGGTGTTCAGCACGAAGCGTCGCCTCGCCCACCTCGCCTCAACCGCTCTGGTCCTCGCGTCCCTTGCCACGGCCTGCGCCGACGGAAAAGCGGGAGGATCAGGTGCTCTGCAGGTCAGCGGCTCCACCACGGTAGCCCCCGTGGCCGCGGACGCCGCTGAGGCCCTCAAGGCCGACGGACTCGACATCACCGTCGCCACCCAGGGCGGTTCCGCCGGCGGCATCTCCCAGCTCGCCGCAGGCCAGATCAAGATCGCGATGAGCTCGAAGCCCCTCGCGGACGAGGACAAGGCCGCCAGCCCCGACACCGACTTCCAATCCACCCAGATCGGTTCGGACGCCGTCGGCATCATCGTCACCAAGAAGGTCGCCGACGCCGGCGTCAAGAACCTCACCGTGGATCAGGTACGGGACCTGTTCGAAGGCAAGATCACCAACTGGTCCGTAGTCGGCGGACCCGATCTCAAGGTCTTCGTCTACGACAAGGAGCCAGGCCGCGGGACCCGCGAGGTGCTCGACAAGTACATCTACGGCGACAAGAAGGCCCCCGCGCCGCCGGAGTCGGACAACTTCGCGATCGTGGGCGGCAACCTCGAAACCCGCAACAAGCTGAAGTCGACCCCCGGCTCGGTGGCCCCGCTGTCCACCAGCTTCGTCGAGGGGCACAAGGACCTGGCCGTGGTCACCCTGGACGGCATCGCCGCGTCACCCGAGAACATCGCCTCCGGCAAGTACCCCATGTCCCGGCCGCTGTACTTCATCACGGACGGCAAGCCGGAGGGGACGGCCAAGAAGTTCATCGACTACGTCCTGACCACCAAGGGCCAGAAGCTGATGACCAAGCACGGCTATCTGACGCTCAAGGAAATCGGTAAGTAGCCGATGACCACCACACTGGCGCGCGATGCCGCGCCACCTGACGCAGCAATACGGCCACGCCCCTCGAAATGGGTTTGGAGCTGGACGGGTGCCGGGGTGTTCGCCGTGGCAGCCCTCCTCCTCGTGGTCGTGGGCTATCTCGTCGCGGGGATCAGCAGCGGCTCGGTCGACTGGACGGCCCTGCTGACCGACGCTTCCTGGAGCCCTCCCAACGCCGCCTACGGCGGCCTCGCCATGATCTACGGCACGGCCGTCGTCTGCGCCCTCGCTCTGATCCTGGCCGTACCCGTCAGCTGGGGAGCGGCCCTTGCCCTGTCGGAGTACCTGCCGCCCCGCGTGGCCCGGCCGCTGCGCATGTGCGTGGAGCTGCTCGCCGCCGTACCGTCCATCGTCTACGGCCTGATCGGCATCATGGTCATCCGGCCCGTCGTTGCCTGGATCGGGGACGTACCCGGCGGGGACAGTCTCCTGGCTGCCGGGATCGTCCTCGCTGTCATGATCACGCCGACGATCGTGGCGGTGAGCGTCGACGCGCTCACCGCGGTGCCCGACCGCTACCGGGAGGCCGCCTTCTCGCTGGGCCTGACCCGCCGCGAGGTCATCCGCTCCGCGGTGCTGCCGCTCGCCCGGCCCGGCATGCGCTCCGCCGTCCTGCTCGGCCTGGCCCGCGCGCTCGGCGAAGCCATCGCCGTGTTCCTGGTGGTGGGCCGGGCCGACGGACGACTGCCCACCAGTTTCGACGGGTTCCTCCACTCGCTGGTGCATCCGGGGCAGACACTGACGACGAAACTGGCCGGCCCCGAACCGGTGCTGGCCGGCACATCCGGCCCTTACTTCGCCGCGCTGTGCGGACTGGGCCTCGTCCTCCTGGCGTTCGTGGCCGCGGCCACCATCTGGGGCACCCGAGGCCAAAAACGCGGTACCTCGGACAAGCGAGCCCCTGCCTTCCGCGGCGCGCCCCGGATGCGCGTTGAGCGCGACCGGCTCGCCATGGGACTGCGTCTGGGCGCACTGCTGCTGCCCACCGCGCTTCTCCTCGGCATGCTCGCCCTCCTGGTGACGCGGGGAAGCTCCGCGTTCAACCCGTCCTTCTGGTTCACCTCGGCCACGGGCGCCGCGGGCGGAGGCGTACGCGACCAGATCGTCGGCACCCTGCTGCTCATCGGCACCACAGGTCTGATCGCGCTCCCGCTCGGCTTCGGCGCGGGCATCCTGATCGGCGTTCACGCATCCGAACGGGTCGCACGGCTGTTGCAGACCTTGACGATCGTGCTGGGCGGAGCGCCGACCATCCTGTTGGGGCTGGCCGGGTTCGTCATCCTGTCCAGCATTATGGGATGGGGCAGATCCTGGCTGGCGGGAGCCATCGTGCTCGTGCCGGTCGTCATCCCGGTGATTGCCCTGGCCACCTCAGCGCGCGTGCGGAGCATGCCACCGGAACTGACCGAGAGTGCACTGTCGTTGGGGCTGACGCGCGCTCAGTTCATCCGCTCGGTCGTCGTCCCCTATGCCTGGCCCGCCACGCTCACCGGCCTGCTCCTCGGCCTGGCCCGCGCAGCGGGAGAAACCGCGCCGCTGCTGTTCACGGCGACCGTCTTCTTCGGGGCTCCCGCCTTCCCGAGCGGCGTCGTGGAATCGCCGGTCCAGGCGCTGCCCACGCACATCTTCACCCTCTCCCAGGACTCGGGCGACCCTCAGGCAGTTACCCAGGCCTGGGGGAGCGCCATGGTCCTTGTACTGATCACCGCAGTACTTCTCAGCGCGGCGGTCGCGCTGCGCAACCGCTTCGAAGGAGAGCGATGGACAACGTAATCGCCGTGCGTCAACTGCGCGTGCTCAGCCGCGACAAGACCCTGGTCGGGCCGGTCTCCTTCAGTCTGGAGCGTGGTTCCACCACCGGGCTGTGCGGGCCGTCGGGCGCCGGGAAATCCACCGTCCTGCGTGCTCTGGTGGACCTCCTCCCGACCGGCCTCACCCGGGATGGCGACCTGCAGGTGCTGGAGCGGCCGATCGCGCCCGGCAAGGGAGACGCCGACCTCAGAGCAAAGATCGTCCTCGTACCCCAGACACCGGTCGTCTTCGGCGGCAGCATCCTCGACAACGCCCTGTTCGGGCTGCGGCACATCCTGCGGGCCCCGCGGGAAGTGCTGAAGGAGCGAGCGGAACAGGCCCTGCGCGAGGCTGGGTTGTGGAAGGAGGTCTCCGACAGGCTCGACTCGCCGGCGCAGAACCTGTCCGCGGGGCAACGGCAGCGCCTGTGCCTGGCCCGGGCGCTGGCCCTGGAACCGGAGTGCCTGCTTCTGGACGAGCCGACCAGCGCACTCGACGAACAGAGCCGCGATACGGTCGAGCAGTCGATCGCGGCACTGCGCGGCAGCCGGACGGTCCTTCTCGTTTCCCACGACCCGGCGCAGGTCGAGCGCTTGTGCGACACCACGGTCCACCTGGACCAGCCGGCGACCGTATCCCCGGCCGCCGCCGCAGTCTCCTGATGATAGCGCTCACCATCGAGCCCTCGTAGGAGCAGCCGTACCGGACTGATCAGCGGGCCCTGAGCAGGCAAGGCTCAGGGCCCGCAACCGTTTCCGGCCCGGCGCCGCCGCTTCACCCTCAGGGCGGCAACGGGCTGGAGTCTTCCACCAGGGGCGCCCTGGCTGCCTCGGGCGCCGACGGCATCGTGGGTGCCTCGGCCTGGTCGCGCTGAAGGATCTGCATCAGCGCCGAACGGACCCCGGCGCCCATGCGGTAGTAGACGATGCGCCCTTCCCGCCTGTTCTCCACGAGCCCCATGCACCGCAGCCGCTTGAGGTGATGACTCACGGTGGACTGAGCCACTCCCACATCGCAGATGTCGTGCGCCGCGACCTCCGCTCCCTGCCGTGCCGCCAGATGGACCAGCAGTTGCAGGCGTACCGGATCGCCCAGTGTCTTGAAGACGCCGGCCCACCAGACCGCATCCGCCGCGCTCAGCTGGAAGCACTCCGCGTTCTCGGCAGGCTCCGCGGCCTCACGGGACATCTCTTCTCCTCACCCCAGCGTCGTCCGGCTGGGAATGCGAGTGGACGGGCACGGCCGGTCCGGGGCGGCTCAGCCCTCAACCCACCGGAGTGCGCCGCCACTCGGCGACCGGCTCAGCTCACGCCGCTGCTGACAACAGACCCGCCATGCCGGCAAGCACGCCCGGGGCCACCCGGTAGTACACCCAGCTGGCCCGCCGGTCGGAGACCAGAAGACCCGCTTCACGGAGTTTGCGCAGGTGGTGGCTGACCGTGGGCTGGGAAACGCCGACGTCCTGGATGTCACAGACGCACGCCTCACCGCCGGGCTGCGCGGCGATTCGGGAGAACAGCCTCAGACGGACCGGGTCCGAAAGGGCCTTGAACATGCTCGCGATCCTCTCCGCGTCGGGCGCGGAGAGCTCTTCCTGCCCCAGCGGCTGGCAGCAAGCCAGAGACGTCGTGGCGTCCGGAGCACCGGAGACAGAGACTAACTTCGACATGCCTCTATGTTGACACTCATCTAATCACCTGCCAAGAGTCGAAGGGGATTGGATCTGCCCGAACGGGCGAGGTTATTTCGATGAACCTCTATGTTGACGCACATCGAACCCGGGTGCATCCTGATGACCAGAGGACATCGACAAACATCGAAACCGAGGAGAGCCCGTCGTGACTGCGCCCGCTGCCCAGGATCTGCCCGTTGTCGTCATCGGAGCCGGCCCCATCGGCCTGGCCGCCGCCGCCCACCTCCTGGAGCGGCAGCTGACACCCCTGGTCCTGGAGGCCGGACCGGTAGCCGCCAGCGCAGTACGCGACTGGTCCCACGTCCGGCTCTTCTCGACCTGGAGCGAGCTCACCGACCCCGCCGCCGAGAAGCTGCTCGCCCCCACCGGCTGGAGCCGCCCCCACGCGACGACCTACCCCACCGGCGGCGACTGGGCCGAACGCTACCTCCAGCCCCTCGCCGACACCCTCGGCGACCGCATCCGCTACGGCGCCACCGTCACCGGCATCTCCCGCGCCGGACGCGACCGCATCGTCGACGCCGACCGAGACAGCCAGCCCCTCGTCGTCCACCTCACCACCGCCGACGGCCGCGAGGAACGCCTCCTCACCCGCGCGATCATCGACGCCTCCGGCACCTGGACCACCCCGAGCCCAGCCGGCGCCAGCGGCCTGCCCGCACTCGGCGAGAACGCGGCGGCCGACCGCATCACCTACCGCGTCCCCGACCTCAACGACCCGTCCGTACGGTCGCGTTACGCAGGAAAGCGCACCGCGGTCATCGGCTCCGGAGCCTCCGCCTTCACGGCGCTCGCAACCCTCGCGGACCTGGCCCAGAACGAACCGGGCACGCACGCCGTGTGGATCCTGCGCCGCGGCATCAGCGGCTCCACCTTCGGCGGCGGCGAAGCCGACCAGCTCCCCGCCCGCGGAGCCCTCGGCCTGGCCGCCAAGGCAGCCGTCGACAACGGCCACGCCGACGCCGTCACCGGCTTTCGCACCGAGACGATCGAACGAGACGAAGACGGCCGCCTGATCCTCATCGCAGAGGACGGCCGACACCTCGACGCGGTCGACGAGGCCATCGTCCTCACCGGCTTCCGCCCCGACCTGACCTTCCTGTCCGAGATCCGCCTCGGCCTCGACGAACGCCTCCAGGCCCCGACCGCGCTGGCCCCGCTCATCGACCCCAACGTCCACTCCTGCGGCACGGTCTACCCGCACGGCGTCAACGAGCTCTCCCACCCGGAGAAGGACGTCTACCTCGTCGGCATGAAGTCCTACGGCCGCGCCCCCACCTTCCTCGCGATGACCGGATACGAGCAGGTCCGCTCCATCACCGCATCCCTCGCCGGAGACCAGGAAGCAGCCGAGCGCGTCGAACTGACCCTGCCCGAGACGGGAGTCTGCGGCGGCGCAGGACTCTTCGACGAGGCGGCTGCCGAGGAGAGCAGCGGCGGATGCTGTGCCCCCGCGCCCGCCCTGGTCCAGATCGGATCCGCCACGTCCGCCCTCCAGATCGGCAGGCCCGAGGCATCCGGCGGCTGCTGACCACCGGCTGTCGCCCGGCCCTGCACCATCGCGCCTCGGCCAAAGCCCGGCCGGACGCGTCCTTCCTACGCCAGGAGGAAAGATCATGTCCCGTGTACAGCTCGCCCTGCGCGTCCCCGATCTCGAAGCCTCGATCGCCTTCTACAGCAAACTGTTCGGCACCGAGCCCGCCAAACTCCGCGACGGCTACGCCAACTTCGCCATCGCCGAGCCCCCGCTCAAGCTCGTCCTCATCGAAGGCACGGCGGGCGAGGACACGCGCATGGACCACCTCGGAGTCGAAGTCGACACCACCGAAGCCGTCCACGCCGCCACCACCCGTCTCAGCGCAGAAGGCCTGATCACCGACGAAGAGAACGACACCACCTGCTGCTATGCACTCCAGGACAAGGTCTGGGTCCATGGCCCCGGCCAGGAACCCTGGGAGGTGTACGTCGTGAAGGCCGACGCAGACTCCCTCGCCAAGCAGCAAGGCAGCAGCTGCTGCACCTCAGGCACAGCCACTTCCGACACGGATGCCAACGCGGGCGAACCTGTCGCCGCCGGTGGCGGCTGCTGCTGATCTGCTGATGACCCACCTGCACACCGACGAGGCCGCGACCGGCACGCCAACGAGCCGCTCGCGGCTCCGCGCCGCACTGCCCGCACTCTGCGCCACCCAGATCACCAGCTGGGGCATCGTCTACTACGCCTTCCCCGTTCTGCTCCCGCACCTGACAGCGGACACCGGATGGACGGCGAGCGCCGCCACCGTGGCATTCTCCGCGGCCCTCCTGGTCTCGGCTGCCACCGGCATCCCCATCGGCCGCATCCTCGACCGCCGCGGCCCCCGCACCGTCATGACAACCGGCTCAGTGCTCGCGGTCACGGCCATCCTGACCATCGCCGCAGCCCCGAACTTTTATGTTGCACGGCCGGATGGCTCCTGGCCGGTTTCGCCATGGCTGCCACCTTCTACCAGCCCGCCTCCGCTGCCGTCACCCGCTGGTGGGGACCCGACCGCGTACGCGCCCTGACCATCGTCACCCTCGCCGGCGGACTCGCCAGCACGATCTTCGCCCCGCTCACCGCCCTGCTCGCGGACCACCTCGGCTGGCGCGCCACCTACGTCGTGCTCGCGGTCATCCTCGCGGCCGTGACGATCCCCGCGCACGCCCTGGCCCTACGAGCCCCCTGGCCACCGGCCCCATCATCCGCACCGACACCCAACCGCACACCGATCGCCCGCAGCCGCCCTTCCTGCTCCTGGTCCCGGCCTTCACCTCTTCCGGCTTCGCCATGTACGCCGTCGTCTTCGGCATGGTCCCGATGATGATCGAACGAGGCGCCGGCCCCTCAACAGCCGCCTGGGCACTGGGCCTCGGGGGAGCCGGCCAAGCGCTGGGCCGCACCCTCTACGCCACCCTGACCCGCACCACCAGCGTCACCACCCGCACCGCGGTCCTGTTCACCGCGGGCGGCGCCACCACGACGGCCCTTGCCCTCATCCCCGGCCCGATCTCGCTGCTGATCCTGCTCGCCGTCCTCGCCGGAGTCGTACGCGGCAACCTCACGCTCCTCCAGGCAACCGCCGTCAGCGACCGCTGGGGAACAACGAACTACGGCCGCCTGTCCGGACTCCTGATCGCACCGGCCACTGTGGCTGCGGCGCTCGCGCTTTGGGCGGGAGCAGCATCGGCAGGACAAATGGGCGGCTACGACGGGCTGTTCCTCGTGCTTGCCGCTGGTTCTGCTCTGGCGGCGGTACTGGCTCTGCCTCGGGTCGGTTGACGTTGAAGTAGCGGCTAAGAACCCCCAAGAGACTGCGTTTTCTGCAGGACAGCCGGACCTTCGCTGCCCGCGCCCGCGGGGATCTTCCGATGTAGGGCCAGACGGGCTGGGCATCAGCGGTGTCGGCCCCGCGCCCGCGGGGGATCCTCCGGACTGGATCCTCTTCGTCCCCTCCGGCTGTGCGTCGACCCCGCGGCCCGGTGTTGAATGGTGCATTGCCCCCTGGTCTGAGTCCCGATGGGCGAGTGCGCTGGCCGGTTATGCGAGCAAAGCTTCCGGGCGTCGACGCGGGCTGGCGCCAAGCAAGGCGAATCTGTTCCTAGAGCCGGGTGGTGAGCCTCGGCAGGTCCCCGCGCACCTTGTGCGTGCTGAGCGGGGAGCGTGCCGTGAAGGCTGGCCGGCTCGCGGCCCGAATCCGCGGCGAGGCGCATCGGCGCAGAATTCACTGATCTTCGGCGAGAGTCCGTCTCCGGCGGTGCAGGGGGCGGCCGTTCGCTCGTCATCGCCGGCACGTCTGACAGCGACTGGATCAACTCTTTTCGGCCGGGATCTATGCCTGTGGCCGGTTTGTGGTGCAGTCTGTCGGTCCGGGCCCCGCCAAACCCCCAGGTGGACGCCCTGTCGCAGGGTCCTGCCGTCCCGTCGGCGGCAGGACCCGCCGCCTCCCGGCTCCCCACGGGAGGCCATGCGGCTGCGCGGGCGCCGATATGACTGTTGCGGCGGCCGGGTGCCGCAGGCCGCGTTCGGGGCCGGGGCCGGCTGTGGGCCAGATATCAACGCAGCATGTTCAAGACTCTGTCGCGTGGCCTGCTGGCCGCCGCTTTCCTCGCCCTGCCCCTTGCGGCCCCGGCTGCTGCCGCGCAGCATGCCGCGCCGCTCCCGCTCGCCGAAGCTGTCGACCTGTTGCCGTCCGGCGTCGAGTCCCGGGATGGCTACCAGCGCACCTCGTTCAAGCACTGGGTGGATGCCGACCGGGACGGCTGCTCCACCCGGATGGAAGTACTGATCGCCGAATCGCGTACCGAGCCGACCGTCGAGGCTGGCTGCAAGGTGACAGCGGGGATGTGGTTCTCCTACTACGACGGCGTCACCCTGACCGCGCCGGGCGGCCTGGACATCGACCACATGGTGCCGCTGGCCGAAGCCTGGGACTCCGGGGCCTCCGCCTGGACCGCGGCCCGTCGGGAGGCCTACGCCAACGACCTCGATGCCGAGAGGTCCCTCGTCGCAGTCACCGCCCGCACCAACCGCTCGAAGTCCGACCAGGACCCGGCCGACTGGACACCGCCCCTCGCCGACGCGCGCTGCACCTACACCGCGGACTGGGTGGCGACGAAGCTGCGCTGGCAGCTGGCCGTCGATGACCGTGAGCGCGGCGCTCTGACCGAACTCGCGGCGGGCTGCGGGCAGGAGACGGTCGACTACGAGCCGGCGCCGTAGCGAGGGTTACTGCTTCTCAGACTTCAGGAACGCAGCCACGATCACCTCGAACAAGGTGACATTCTTAATCGACAGGCACAGGTCGAGCGCAACTTCCCGTGGGCTCCTCTTCTTTGGGCCGCTGGCACGTTTGAGGATGTCGGCCGCACGGAGCAGGTCCTTGTGCTGGCACAGCAGTTTGTCGGCGAGGTTCTTCCAAGGGCCGGCGGGGGGTCTGTGCTTCCCCGTCGCAATGGCGGTTATGGCGCTCTCTGACAGGCTGGTGTCCTTGGTGAGCCTGGTCCGGCCGTCTTGGGGGGCGAGACTGTAGCCTTGCGTTTTCGCCCGTCGGCTGACGAAGTCTTTGAAGTCTCGCGGATGCATGGGTTGTTGGTGCCTTACCGGCATGGTCGTCTGGCCCTCTGCGGGTCCGGCGCGGACGGTCTCCCGCACCCGCACCTCATCGCAGCATCACGGCCGCCTGATCCCCCGGATACGCGCGACGGTCCGTCATGCCCCGGGCACACGACCGTCCGGGGCGGCTCAGGCGCGCATCCCACCGTGCTGGGGCGCGATGTGCCCTCTGGGGTTCACGGCGTCATGTCAGGGGGTTTTGGTAGTCGATGGCCGATGCTCCCAGGACGTTGAGGAGGGCCAGCGCTTCAGCGCTCGGGGACCCGTGTGGGGCGCTGTAGAGCACCAGGTGCTGGTCGCGTTCGGTGAGGGCCAACCTCACCTCCTCGTATGGAGGCACCCGTCCCTACCACCGTGCCCGGACCACCGTGCAGGTGGAAGAGGCCTGTCCAGCCAACTTTCGACTGTCCGCACCGCAGGGTCCGCCGTGCGAACAGCGTGATGGGCCGCTCACCGGCGCGCGGGGCGAGCGCCATCCCCTTACTCCAGAGGAAGGCGGCCGTCACTGCCTGCAGTGCCGTCTCAACCTCCAGACGATCCCCATGACGCTGCGCCAGATCTTGGTCGGGAGCGTCGAGGCATGCGGCCGACCAGGGCGGGTCTGAGGCCCGAGACTGCACATGACGAAGGCCGGGTGGGGTGAGGGCCCAACGCCATGACGGGAGCTGGGCCCTCGGAGACTGCGCACCCGCTGTGAAGAAGCGGGTGCGTGCTACCTCGTCAACGACGGCGACCGAGGGAGGACACGCTGTTCAACGGCTGAGGGGTGGGAGTGCGGGGCCGGCCCTGCACCGACGGACACGGGCCCACTCCGGACTTCCCGGCCTTCTGCGGGCCGCGTGGCGCCAGCTTCTGCTCCTGCGGTGGTTCAGTTGGGCGGTATCCGCTTCCCGGTCTTCGTGTACACGGCCATGGTGGATGGCAGTGCCGCTGCGGCGGGACAGGTTCTTCTAGCGCGGGGTTGCAGCGCGACGGCGTCCCGGAGGCTTGGTGAAGCTCCGGGACGCCGTGGTGGTGTGGCCATCGTGTGCCGGTGAGTTTCACGGCACGGGCCCGGTGGGGATGGTGGTCAGCGGCGGTGGTGACTGCCGCCGCCGTGACCGTCGCTGTGGCCGCGGCCCCAGGACCCGCGGTCGATGCGGCGGTCGTGGTCGCCACCGGCGCCGCGATCGGTTCTCTGGTCCGGGCCGCGGACTCCTTCACCGCCTCGGCCTCCGACGGCTCACTCACCGGTTCCTCCTGCCGCGCTGCGCGGCCCCTCGGTCCCCGGCAGTGTCAGGCTGGGGGGAGTACCGGCCGAGAACTCTGTCCGATGCCTGTGAGTGCTCACTGTGCGCGATTCCTCCCGGGCCTGACGGGGTAACGGCTACGGTCGGTGTACCGCTTGCGGGCTGCGGGTCACGCTGTGGCCCGGCCGCAGACGGAAGATGGGGGCGAAGGGCGTGCGCCGTGCCTGAACTGCCGTACGAGGAGCGGGTTGCTGCGGCATTCGTCGAGCTCGCCGACACCCTGGTGCGGGATCTTGGTGTGTCCGGTCTTCTGTACGTGCTGGCCGCGCACTGTGTGGATCTGCTGGATGTGGCGGCGGCCGGAGTGCTGCTGGGGATGCCTCAGGGGCGCGGTGTGGAGGTCGGTGCCTCCGACGAGTGCACTCAGGCGCTGGTGCGGCTCGGTGTGGAACAAGACGAGGGGCCCTGCCGGGACTGCTGCCAGGCCCGTGCGCCGGTGGCCGAGGTTCGCCTGGACGACGGCGTGGCCGACCGGTGCTGGCCCCGCTTCGCGCCGGCCGCTCGCCGACTTGGATTCACGTCGGTGGCCGCGGTCCCCCTGCGCCGGCAGGATCATGCCGTCGGTGCGCTGGTCCTCTTCCGCAGTGGGCCGGGGACTTTGGACGGCGGCGGGCTGCGGCTGGCTCAGGCGCTGGCGGACGTCGCGACGATCGGTGTCCTGCAGCAGCGCACCGTCCATGAACTGATCACCCTGGTCGCTCAGCTCCAGCACGCTCTGGATTCCAGAGTCGTCATCGAACAGGCCAAGGGCTGCCTTGCTCAGCGCCATGACACGACCCTGGACTAGGCGTTCACCAGGATACGTGCTTATGCCCGCAGACACAGGGCCAAACTCACCGACGTGGCCCGCCAGGTCGTGGACGGCATGGCCGCGCCCGACCTGCTGGACCCGGGGCCCTGACACCTCTCCCGGCAGTTCCAGCTCCGCTGTCTGCCCGGCTGATGTGGTTCTAGGGCTGGTGGTGCTGAGTGGTGGGGAGGTCGCCGGTGTCGACGATGTGGCGGGCGACGGCGACGCGTACGCCGACAGGCGGCCACGCTCGTTGCGGCTGCTCCTCCAGCACCGTGCCGTTGCCGGTAGACAGGAGACCGGCCCGGGCCCATTCGATCAGTAACTGTGCGATGTGCCGCAGCCTGGTGTCGGGCCACGGGGAGACCTCCCTGAGCACCTCCCAGCCCTGGCGCGGCGTCAGCTGGCCCCGGCACGATCAGGACCCCGATCGCCTGGTCCACCACGGCGCGCGTGCACGGCCTTCCACATCCGCGCGTTCTGCCCCGCAAGACCTCCATCTTGTCGACCGCAGCGTTTGCGCGGCCGCTTCAGTACCGGGCGCCGCCGTACCTGTCACCGTCTTCTCCGCTGTCCCCGGGCCCGTATCAGCGCAGGTCTTGTGCCGTGATCATCGTCGGCCGCACGGCCGCCCAGGGCATCGCGCCCACGGCCACGTCAAAGATCATCGGCAGTATCGCCACGACGCAGCCGTCAGCCGGAGAACGGCCTTTATGCCAGGACCGGGGGAGGAGTGGGGGCGTGGCGGTCGGCGAGGGCGATGTGGGCGGTGACGCGTTTCCCGGACGGTTCGAGGCGGACGTCGAAGTGTTCGGCGACCGCCATGACGATCTCCAGTCCGTGCTGGCCGACCCGCCCCGGGTCGAGGGAATGTGCGGCCGGCTGGACGCGGGTGCTGTCCTGCACGGTGACTTCGACCATGGTGCCGGTGATGCGCAGTTCCATGTGGATCGGGCCGGGGGCGTGGCGGTGGGCGTTGGTGACCAGTTCGCTGACCACGAGCTGGGTGAGGTCCATGGCGCGGTCGGAGACGGTCACGTCCTGCTCGCTCTGGGCGCGGGTGAGGAAGCCGGCGGCGAGGTGGCGTGCGTGAGCGATGCAGAAGGTGTCTCCGCTCAGGGGTGATGCGAGGGACAGGGGGTGAGAGCTGTCCGGCGGGTGTTCACCGTCGTCCCGGACCGACTTCATATGCGTATGTCCACCTTCGCTATTGCCTGTCCGCCTCGGGTACCCGTATCCGGCCTGCCCCAAGCAGTTCCGGCCGGACCGGATGGTGCGGCCGTGCATGCTGCCCGGTGTTTCCGGGGCAGTATGGGGATACCTGCTCAGGTCCGAACACGTCAGCGAACACAGTCGAGGACACGGTGGCCACGTCGCACCCTGCACAGCCCGGCTCTCTGTCGGCCAGCTCCACCACCATCGACGGCGTACACGTCGTCACCCTGCGCGGCGAACTGGACCACACGGCATGCCGGCACGCTGCGACAGCATTCGCCCCTTTGGCCGGTGACACGCCCGCGAGGACAGTGGCCGACTTCACCGGTGTGACGTTCATGGACTCCAGCGGCATCAACATGCTCGTCACCGCCTACAAGGCCGCCACCGCCACCGACGGCTGGATCCGCGTGGCAGGCGCCCAGCCGCCCGTGCTGCACGTGATGGAACTGGTCGGCCTGGACACCGTCATCGCCTGCTACCCCACCGTGGACCAGGCCCTGAAACACTGACTCCGCCAGGCGTAGCCAAGCCGGATACTTCCCCGTGCCCGTGCCCGTGCCCGTGCCCGTGTGAGGGCGGCGCTGGGCGCGGGCGACAGCAGCCTGGATCTCGAAGGCCGCTGAAACCTC
Organism: Streptomyces liliiviolaceus; assembly: GCF_018070025.1. Classification (NCBI taxonomy): domain Bacteria; kingdom Bacillati; phylum Actinomycetota; class Actinomycetes; order Kitasatosporales; family Streptomycetaceae; genus Streptomyces; species Streptomyces liliiviolaceus. The sequence goes on along the minus strand of NZ_JAGPYQ010000001.1, from coordinate 4,686,382 downwards.
AGAGGCATCAGAGGCTGTGTCATCCCTGGCCGGGGATGCGGCCCGCACCCCGAGGTGTTGCCGAAAAGCCCGGGCCGGTCCGCCACGAGGGCGCCTCGATCCTTTACGGCCGCTCGCTGCTCCACACCGCCGAACTGTCCCGCAGTGAGAAGGGGGCCCTTCGACGCCGTGCACCGATCCGGCCGGGGGTATGGCGTCGGCTTCCGCTCGTGCCGGTGGCTGGCGGAGCGTCCGTCCGGTGGGATGATCGGGCTATTCAAGGTGGGGAGGGACCCCGGGTGTCCGGTGTGGAGCGCTCCCGTGACTGTGGGACGTGGGCGGTTTTGACCTTGTCCGGTGAGATCGACCTGGCAACGGTTCCGCTGCTGCGTGAGGCGGTCGATGAACTGGTCACGGCGGGCCGGGCACATCTGGTGTGGAACCTGCAGGCGGTGAGTTTCATGGACTCCAGCGGGCTGGGAGTGCTGGTCTACGCGATGCGCTCGACAGAAGCCGCGAAGGGCTGCGTGCGGCTGGCCGGCGCTGGCCAGCAGATCCGGCAGCTGCTGGAACTCACCGGACTGGACACAGTGATCGAGCAGTACCCCGATGTGCCTTCCGCGACAGGCCCGGTGACCGCATGAAGATCCGGAGCGCCGCAGGCGGACCTTGCTCTTCGTGCCGCCAAGAGCGTTCGGCACAATACGGCGGGTGGAGAGTTTCACTGAAACGGGCATCCCCGCCGCCCCGCTGGCGGGCGATGCGCTGATGTCTGCCCTGTTCGCTGCCGCCGGGGCCGGCATCTACGCCATCGACAGCCAGGGACTGGTGATCGCCTGCAATCAGTGGGCGGAACACCTGCTGGGCTACCAGCCCGGCGCCCTGATCGGTGTCAACGCACACGACGCGCTCAATCCCGCCGTCGGCAACACGGAGGGCCTGCGCGAACAGCGGCCGGTCCTCAAGGACGTCGCCCAGGGCAAGCGGATCAGCGGTGACCGTGCGGTACTGCTGCGCGCGGACGGCAGCGCGCTGCCGGTGTGGTGGTCGGCCGTTCCCCTGCCGCCAGAAGCCGGGCACGGCAACGGCGCGGTCGTCGTCTTCCACGACGCGTCCGCCCAGCGCGAGCGCGCCGAACGGCGGGCGGACCGCTACGCGCACAGCGAGACGATGCGCGAACAGGCCGAGTACGACCTCGCAGAAATCACCTGGCTCAGCGAGATCACCCTGGCCATGGTCAGCACCCTGGACGCGGAACAGGCCCTGGAACGTCTGGTACGCCAGCTGGTTCCCCGCCTGGCGGACACCGCGCTGATCGACCTGGCCGACGGGCCCACCATGCGCCGCGTGGCCTGGGCCCACCACGCGCCCGGCATACTGCCCGCCACCCCCGCGGACCTCAACGCGCCTGAACACCCCGAACACCAGGCGGCCCTGACCCGGATCCGCCAGGGCGGCACCGCCCAGCACCTGCCGCAACTTGCCACAGGAACAGGCGAGGATCTGCTGAACCTGGTGGAAGCCGCCGACACCTTGATCGTCCCACTGCGGATGCGCGCACTCACCCTGGGAGCGCTCACCCTGATCCGCGCCGCCGCCAGCCCCCCGTTCAACGAAGCCGACCGCCTCGTGGCCGAGGAGATCGCCCGCCGCACCGCCCTGGGCCTGGACAACACCCGCCTGCACGCCGCCCAGGCCGACATCGCCGCCACCCTCCAGCGCGCCCTGCTCACCGACCTGCCCGCCGTCCCCGGCCTGGAACTCGCCGCCCACTACCAGCCCGCCCAACGGGCCGCCGAAGTCGGCGGCGACTGGTACGACGCCTTCACCCTGCCCGACGGCGACCTCGCCCTGGTCATCGGCGACGTCACCGGCCACGACATCCAGGCCGCCTCCCGTATGAGCGAACTGCGCAACATGCTCCGCGCCCTGGCTGTCGACCGCCCAGAAGAACAACCCGGCCAGATCCTCCAACGCCTCGACACCGCCCAGGCCCACCTGACCCTCGCCGACTCCGCCACCGTCATCCTCGCCCGCCTCCACCCCACCCCCGACAACCGGTGGGACCTGTCCTGGTCCGTCGCCGGCCACCCACCACCCCTGCTCCTGACCACGGACACCACCAGCACCTACCTCACCGGCCCCCACGCCATGCTCCTCGGCTTGCGCCCCACCATGCAACGCCCCACCGCACGCATTCCCCTGCCACCTGGCGCCACCCTCGTCCTCTACACCGACGGCCTGGTCGAATCCCGCACCCAGAACATCGACACCGGCATGACCCGCCTGCGCCAGCACCTCGACACCCACCACGACCAGCCCCTGCCACGCCTGTGCACCCAACTCGCCACCGACCTCGGCGACACTCGCGACGACATCACCCTCATCGCCATCCGCACCCCCACCCACCCCACCACGACCTAAACAAACGACCGCATCAGACATCCGGACCCCTCAGCGGGGCGCAGGCACCGGCCGATTGTCACCCGGCGGTGTACCGCTCCGATGTCAGCTAGCGGTTTCTCTCGTGTCAGTGCGCGCCTGTGCCACTCGTCTTCCGATGGCTCAGAGGCTGGCTCCGGAGAGCCGTTCGAGCTGGGGGTCGCTGCGGAGGTTGAGGGACGACAGGACGCGGAAGACCTCCCGGTCCATGGGGTGGATACGGGCCATCTGCGGAGCCGTGTCGAATGCTGACGACAGGTCCTGAAGCGCGCCGTCGCGGTCGCCGATGTCGAGTTAAGTGCGCGTAGCTGATCCAGGCCGGCGCGAACAGGGTCGTCGGCAAGCCGGTGAGCGCATCGTCCAGGTTGCCGGTGGGGGGCAGCGCGACGCGCGGTCGGCCCAATCGACCGGGGGGCGAAGACGTTGGGAGAACGTGGTTGTGGGTGAGCGTCAGCCGCGCGCCAGGCCGAGTGGTTCTGCCGCTCTGCTTCCCGCCTGCCCTCCTTTTGTCTGGGAGGAGTTCGGCGAGGGTTATGCCGCGTAAGTTGAGGATGCCCACGGTCCAGGTCCCGGCCGACGGTGCCGGACGGCGGCGATCGACCGGTTCGACGAGAGCCAGGCCGCGCTCGGCGTTCCCGAAGTTGAGGTAGGTGCCAGCCCAGTCGCGCGGCGATCGCGGCGGCGAGAGGGCTGGCCGCCCAGCGCTGGTGGGTGACGGCGAGTTCGGCGATGTGTGCATTCCCATGTCAGAACTGCTCGGCTTTTTCGCCGCGTCGCTGGTCGTCATCGTCATGCCCGGCCCCGATCTGACCCTGCTGCTGGCCAACACGGCCCGGTCGGGACGGCGCGCGGCTCACGCGACCGCAGCCGGGATCATGCTGGGGCACGCCTTGCTTGCCACGGCTGCGGTGGCAGGCCCGACGGCCCTGCTGGCCGCCTCGCAGATCGGCTACACAGCCCTGCGCATCACCGGCGCCCTCTACCTCATCTACCTCGGTGCTCAGCCCGGCCGACTTCATCCGCCTGCGCCGAGGCGACACCGGACACTCCGGCGCCCCAGGTCGCCCAGTCCGACTATGCGGCTGCGGGCCCCGGCACGCGCGCCGCCTTCCAGCAGGGGCTGATCAGCAACCTGCTGAACCCCAAAGTGGCCGTCTTCTACCTGGCACTCTTCCCTCAGTTCACCCTCCCGGGCCTGACGACAACGACCGCGTACAGCATCCTCGCCAGTGTCTGCTGGCGCATGTGCCTGTTCTGGTTTGCACTGGTCCTCCTGCTCAGAGGGAGAACGGTCAGCTTCGGGAGGCTGTGGTCTCCCACGCTGTGGTTGACCAGGCGATCGGTGTGGTCGTCGCCGTTGGCGGTCTGTGCCCCGATCAGGGTTTCGAAGTGCTCCGGGAGGTCTCGCAGCGTACCGAAGTGAAACTGCGGCAGGCTTCGGCGATGATCGTGGACTGGGCCCACAGCGAACAGCAGCCCGAGGAGATCCGCAGGGCACTGGAGGGGGCTCTGGCGGCCGCCCGATGCGTGTGAACCTGGCATGGCTCTGCCGCCCGCGTGGTGAGCCGGACGGCAGAGCGGGCGGACGAATGGAATGCCGGCTCACTTCCGAACCCACACGCGACGCGACCTCCGTCGACCGTGTACCAGCGTTCCTCCCGCCGAAACATCGTCCGCCCGGGGGTGCGGGCGGTGGTCGAGGCGGCGCCTCTTCGGGTCCTACCGGGGCCGGGATGCGGTGCGGAGCCGGGCGATGGCCTGCTGCAGCTCGTCGAAGGCGCGTTCTTCCTCCCGCGGGCCGACGCGGGAGGACGGCAGGACGCCGTCGCGGGCTGCGCGGACACGGGCGTAAGCGTCGAAAGAGGCGAGGACCTCCTGGGCCGCACGCTCCTGGGCGGTGGGCGAGGGCGGGGAGGTTGGACCGGTTGGGGCTGGCATCGGCAGATTCTTAATCTCTTTGCGGGTCAGGGAAGGGGGCGAAGGGGTGCGTCGAGGAGATGCTGTATACCCAGTTCCTCCAGCATGTGCAGGCTGCGGGGCGAGGCGTGGGTGATGATGAGACGGACACCGCACCGGCGCGCGGTGGCTGCGGCGGACAGCAGCAGTGTGCTGGTCTGCGGTGCTGTGCAACCCGGTTTGCTCGCAGCGGAGTTGAACTCCGTGGAAGAACCCCCGCAGTCGCTGTCACGGCCCGGGGGCACGGCCCTCGACTCGGCCGTGTGGTGGGAGCATCGGATTGTCCGTGCGATGAGGGGGGTTGCACCCATGCCTGTCGTCACCAGTTTGATGTCGTTCCTCCAGGACCGGTGGGACGAAGAACAGCGCGATGCCGCACTCTTCCACGAACTCGACTGCCCCGACCCTCCACAGGCCGGACACGTCAGCCACTGCTGGTGCCCGTGCCCTGCTCAGATCCTTGGCCGGCTTGCCCTCCACCGGCGGATCGTGTGGGACTGCGAACAGCGCATCAGACGCGAGCAGAGCCGGGGTGTGCACTGGTCCGTGGACTCGGGCCGTGCCTTTCAGATCATGAAAGCCCTTGCCCTGCCCTACGAACTGCACCCCGCATGGCAGGACACCTGGCATCCCTGACAGCACCGACGGACGCGATGAGATCCGCACGGCATTGGACTGGGCTCTGGCGGCCGTCCGATCTGCGTGAAGCCGAAGGTCAAGGGGAGGGGCTCTGCCGTCCGACCGCTTTCTTGGTCCGTGCGTCGGTGCGGGGGTGCGCGGGTGGCCTGTCAGCGGCTGGTTGGGCGTGCCCGCTGGCGCCATACTGTCCCGGTGGATGTTGTGCCGTCGTTTACTGTGCTGGGAAAGCAGTACGCGTGCCGTGGGGCGTGGGTGGTGACGGTCCGCGGTGATCTCGATCTTGCCTCGCTGGCGGATCAGCGCATGCGTCTGCAGGACACGGCGGCCGCCGTGCCTGTCCTGGTCCTGGAACTGAGCGCGGTTACGTTCGCCGACTCCACCTTCTTGAACCTTCTGCTGCTGTTGCGTCAGGCTACGGACCTGCGGCTGGTGGGCGTGCCCCATGCGGTGGTGCGTCTTTTGGAACTGACCGGCGCTAACGAGGTGCTGCGCCTGTATCCGAGCGTCCAGGACGCGCTTCCCGAGACGGAGCCTGGCACCGGCCGCTGACCACGGGGCCCTCCCGCAGCATCCGGGGGATCTGTCGGCCGGGTGCTTGCGAGGCGACGCGGGCGCCTGCGGAGCTGTGGGGGGGGCAAACCGGTGGCTGTTCCCGGCCGGAAGGTGAAGGATGACCCCGGCCCGGCAGGCCCTGTGCCGACAAAGGCGGATTAACTGATTCAGACCAGAAGCGGTCTCGGCACGGCAGGGGCCGGCTGCGCGTGCTCCCCCTGTTGCGCAGCCGGGCCTGCCTCCAACCGCAGGCGCCACAAGGGCGGGAGAACCTCGGGTGCCTGCGGGAGTACCGCCGTGTGCTCCATCGGCGCGAGCGCACGGGTTGTCGAAACGGTTTGCCGGTCCGGCGTTTTCCACACCTGCCGCGCGCGTACCTCAGTACCGCCACCCTCCGAGTCCGCTCCCGGGTTCCCTGGCGTTGCCCCTGCCCATTGCCGGCAGGCTGGCCGGCCAGGTGGGCGGGACAGCGGGCGGCGCCGCCCGCTCGGGGGCTCCGCGCACGGTGGCGGTCAAGGAGACCGTCATTGCGATGACCTGCGCCCCTGTCACAACCCCGGGCCCGCATCCCGTCAGCAGGTAACCGAGCGACGCCACCGCACCTCGAACAGGCGCCCGCATCCCGGGCGGCTGCTGCGGGGATGGGCTGGGTGGGCTTCGTGGTTGGCGGAGGTCCCGCTGCATCTGCCCGATAGCACAGGTACCCGCGCCGTCGCGCGCGGACGCGGTCCTCCAGCCCCGCAGGCCGGCCTGCCGGTGCTGTTCGTGGAGGGATGCCGCCCACTGCGGACCGGGCCCCGCCACTACACCCCTGCACTCCGTTTCCAGGCCCGGTGGCTGGTGTGGAGAGGGCCGCCACCGGGTCGACTCTGTCTGTTGACGTACGAGGCCGCCCTGCGACGGTCGTATTCGGGATTAAGGACGCATCCGGCCCGCGTGCGGGTCGGGAAGTGACAGACAGAGAGCGGCTCCTGCGGGACGGGAGCCACTCTCGGGAGCCCCGGACCCCGGCTCCCGGGAGCCCCGGACCCCGGCTCCCGATTCACCTTCGCACGCCGTATGAGGAGGTGTGCGAGGGGGATCATCGCGCGATCGGCCGGGTCCTGCTGTGTCGGCCTCGATCGGGCAGGTGCCCCGTACCCGCCGTGTTGCGGGTACGGGGCGTCCTTCGCGTGCTGGGCCCTGCCCGCGCGTGCCGAGTTCATCGAGCGCCGCCCGCCGCTCCGGGCTCAACTTTGCGTCCGGCGGGTGTTGTCGAGAGGACGCTGCCGCGGCGTCCGGTGGTCAGCCGGCCCAGGCTGGCGGTGATCACGAATGAGACATGCGGTGGCGGCCGAGAGTCGGGCTGCGGCGATCGGGGCTGCTCCATGAATCGCGAAGATCGCGCAGGTTCGGCCAGACCTCGCGTACGGGCGGTCCGGATACGGAATCAACCAGTCCGGAAAGTGTCTGCCGGGAACGGGTGCATCCTCGGACTCCACGGAATGTGACTGTTCGTATTGGATCTAGTGCGGAAAGTTGCAGTCTTCGTAGGGTCGAGGAGTCGCCAACACCGTGTCACTGGAGGATTCGTGGCAAGGTTCCGTACGCGTTTGGCCCGGCTCGGCTCGGCCGCGGCTCTCACCGCCGGCGCGCTCGCTCCCGCACAGCTCGCCGGGGCGCAGCCCGCCGCCGCGGCGGACTACGACTGGGTCGCCCTGGGCGACTCCTACACCGCCGGGGTCATCCAGGCCGCGGGAGACGTCTTCGAGTACCCCCGGGACGGCTGCGAGCGCACCGACCGGTCCTACCCCCAGGTCATCGACCGGGACCTCGGCTCGTTCTTCGAGCTGACCAACGTCCTCTGCCAGCGGTCCCGGTGGTCACGGCGACCGCTGGCCAGTTGTACGCCTGGGTGTGCGAGCGTGACACCGAACGCGGCGCGCTTACGGTCCGAGACTGCCGGATCGGGTCCGGACCGCGCGCGCCCGTGGAGTGCCGCTGGTGGTCCGAGGAGGACCTGCGTGCCAGGCGCATAGGGCCTGCCGCGCTGTTGTGTCAGTCGGTGAGCATGGGCAGGGAACTGAGGTGTTCCTCGGGGATGTCGAAGGCGTGGGCCAGGGTGTCGAGGTGTGGGGCGAGGCGGGCGGTGAGGGCGTTCAGGACGCTGGGCAGTGTCTGGACGTGGTCGGCCGTCAGGATGCCGTCGGCGAGCAGCGGGCCGTCATGTGCGCGAACGTGCCGCAGCATGAACAGGGCGCACAGGTCGTTGAGCAGGGTGCGGGGCGCGGTGTCTGCGGCGCGGGTGCAGACGGTGGCGAAGGCGTCGGCTGCCTGGCCGACGGCGTAGGCCTCCACCAGGGCGAGCGCGGAAGCGGTGGCGTTGTTCCAGCGGACGAATGAGCCCTTTTCGCGGCCGGGGTGGGGGGTGCGTAGGTCGTGGCGGGCGGCGAGGTGCGCCTGGCGTTCGACGTGTGCCAGGGCGCGGCGCAGGAAGGTCACATCGGTCAGCTGTTCCGCGCCGGTGGCGTGAGGGGATGCGGGGAGCAGCTGGTGCCCGAAGATCATCTCGGCGCCGGCTTTCGACCACACCGCGAGGTTGTCGCCCTCAGCGGTGATCGCGCCGTCTGTGTTGGCGGGGAACTCGGCGAGGCCGTTTGCCGGGAACAGGGCGCGTGCCCCGCAGCGCTCGCGGGCCTCGATGGTGATGTCGCGGGCCCGCCAGGTGATCCAGCCCTTCGCGATCGCCGCCAGCCGTTCCACCGGAGCGTGTTCGGCGGGCGCATGGGTGATCCACCGGTCGGTCACCATACGGTGCAGGAAGGTCATCGCGTAGGCGTCGGCGATCTTTTCCAGGAGCCGTCCGTGGTGGGAGCGGTAGGCGGAGATCGGGACGCGCCGTTTGCCGCCCGCCGGCCCGGATACGTGGCGGTGCCCGGCGTAGCGGACGGCGATCGCCAGTGCGGCCCGGGCGCCGCCGAGAGTGCTGGCGCTCATGCACAACTTGCCGACCGCGACCCGGCTGATGGTGTGCAGGAACCGCTTGCGGGCACTGCCGACGGTGCTGTGGAAGGTGCCGTCCGCATCCAGCTGCCCCTGCGGGCCCTGGACCAGCGCGGTGCGGGGCAGCCTCACCCGGTCGAAGGAGGTCACACAGTGGTCAACCGGGCTGCCGATGCGCTCAGGCAGGGAGGTGACACTGACACCGGGGAGGGCGCCCCGGTGGTCACTCAGCGGGGTCAGGAACAAGAAGACCCCCTGGTCCCGGTTGTCGATCAGGAGCCGCGCCGCGACCACGGCCGTCTTCGGGCCGCCCGCCGGGCTGGTGTTGGGCATGAACTTCGCAGCGCCGGGGTGGGGAGTGTGCAGCACGAACTCGTCGGATCCGCGGTCGTAGCGGGCCACGGTCTCCAGCGCCGGGGCGTCGTTGCCGTGTGCTCGTTCGGTGCACAGGAAGGTGCCGACGCGGGACAGGCGCATGAAGTCGCTCAGATCGCGTGGTGCCGATCGGTCGTCGTCGAGAAGGCTGCCCAGGAAGAGGTTGTAGTGGATGCCGGCGACCGTTGCTGTGGCGCCGTCCACGACCGATGCCCACTCGTGCAACGCGGCGAGGTGGCGCGGGTCGTGGGCCAGCTGGTCGGGTGCCAGGGGAAGTTCTTCGTTGATCCGGCGCAGCCGGTCGTACGACAACTGCCAGCGCTCTTCGCAGGTCGCGGGGTGGTGGCGAAAGAGGTCGTCACCGATCACCTTGCGCCAGTGCGCGTGCACGGCGGCGCCCTCGGGGCCGTCCTGGAAGAGGAGGTCGCGCAGTTCCAGACAGGTTTCATTGCTCAGCACGCTTCTATAAGCGAGCCAGGCGCCGAAAGGAAACGATCTTTGCACACCCGTTGGGGGATGTGTGGGGCCACCCGGGGAAACTGAGCGGTTGTAGCGCGTGCTGGTGGGGCAGTGGATCTTTGTCGTGAGGTCGGGCATCAAGGAGCGTGTCTGGGGACATGCTGTGGGTGCTTGACGTGTCTGTGTGGTCCGGGTGAGGGGTGTCGGGTGGGAACTGTTGTGGGTGGGCTGGACAAGGTGGAGGTGCGGCTCAAATGGGATCCGAGTCCTCTGGGGGAGTCCCCGCGGCATCTCGACATTGTGGCGGCGACGTACGCGGCAGACGATCCGTTCGGCGAGCCGGTGTATCTGGTGCACTACGACAGCCGTTCACCGGACGGCACGATCAACGTGAGCCGTCACAGCCAGACCGGCCAGGGGTTCGGGTTCGTCGAAGAGATGTCGTTGGAGTTCGACCGCCTGTCGAGCGCCTATGCCAGGGTTGTTGTGGGTGTGGTCATTCATCAGGAGCCGGATGCGAGGACGTTTGCAGACATGTCGAACGCTGGGACCCTGATCGTCAAGGGCTATGAGGAACTGCTTACGGACGACTTCTCCGGTGTGGCGCACGCGGCCGCGACGACCCTTGCGCAGTTCACTCGTGACGACTCCGGTCACGAGTAATTGTCAAAATCTGTGGATCGATGGCCATGTGCGGGGTCTGACTTTGGTGTCGTTGTGAGCGCGTAGGAGTTTCAGGCGAGGTTCTCGAGGAAGCCCGAGAGCGCGGTGTGCAGGATCCCAGGTTGTTCCAGGTGCAGGTCGTGGGCAGTGCCGGGGATGCTCATGGCCATGGTTGCGGGTCGCTGCTGGAGCATCTCATCGGCTTCCTGCGCGGGGATGAAGCTGGATTGGGCCAGGACGACCAGGGTGGGGCACGTGACCTGCCTCCACTCGTGCCGGAAGGAACGCTGGGCGTTCTCCGCCAGCGAGCGGACGATCACGTCCCGGTCGAAGCGAGGCCACCATCCGCCGTCGCGTTCTTCCAGTCCGGCCGCCCAGCCTGCGCCGACCGGTCCGCCGCCGAGGAATGCGGCTGCCGCTTCGCGTGAGGGAAACGGTGTCGGCCACGAGTCGAGCCATCCGCCGATGTCCACCGGGCCGTTCGGGTTCGGACCGCCCGAGCCGGCCTCGACGAGCACGAGCGCGCGGACGAGTTGGGGATGTGCGGCGGCGGCGAGCATAGCCGTGTGCCCGCCCAGCGACTGGCCGACCAGGACCGGCCGCCGCAGCGCCAGCTGATCGACAACGGCGATGACGTCGGCGACGTAGGCGGCGCGGGAGAGGTCCCGCGGGTGGCGCTCGCTGGCGCCGTGCCCGCGCTGGTCGACCGCGACGACCCGATATCTGGAGCTCAACCTCCGTGCCAGCACATCCCATTCACCCGCGTGACCTGCCAGGCCGTGCAGCAATACGATGGGCTGTCCAGGCCCGCCCCAGTCCCGGCAGGCAAGCCGGACGCCGTCTCGCACCACCACGTGTTCAGACCATGCCACGTCGGCGCCCCCAGGGAATCGGCTGGCCTCGGTCATGCCGCAACCGCCTCGGGGCGCTCGACGAGCTGACCGCGTTCGAAGCGGGCTCCGGCTCGCACGAGGGCGACGAGGTGGGGTGCGTTCACGGCCCGCCAGCGGGCCTGTGCGGACTCGACCAGCTTGAACACCATCGCCAGGGCGGCCGCTCGGGAGCCGGCGCCCTTGGTGACCTTCGTCCGCAGCCGGACGGTCGCGAAGGTCGACTCGATCGGGTTCGTGGTCCGCAGGTGAATCCAGTGCTCTGCGGGGAAGTCGTAGAAGGCCAGCAGCTCGTCCTCGTCATCGACGATCTTCTTGACCGCCCTGGGGAACTTCGCGCCGTACTGTTTGGCGAACGCCTTGACCGCCTCGGCCGCGTGCTCCTTGTCCTCGGCGTTGCAGATGTCCTGGACGGCCTTCTTCGCCGCGGGCTGGGCCGACTTCGGGAGGCTGTCGAGGCAGTTGGCCGTTTTGTGAACCCAGCACCTTTGATGGCGGGTTTCGGGAAAGACCTCGTTCAACGCGTTCCAGAAGCCGAGGGCGCCGTCGCCGACAGCGAGGGCAGGAGCGCGCATCCCGCGACGCTGGCAGTTCCGCAGCAGGTCGGCCCAGGACTCCGCCGATTCCCGGTAGCCGTCCGCCATCGCGATCAGTTCCTTGGTGCCGTCCGCGCACACCCATGACGACCAGGACCGCGGCTTTCGCCTCCTCCAGACGTATCCGCAGGTGGATGCCGTCGGCCCACACGTAGACGTAGTCGGTGGCAGACAGATCGCGCTCGCCGAACGCCTTGTGGTCGGCCTGCCACTGGGTGGTCAGCCGAGTCACGGTGGCCGGGGACAGGCCGGCCGAGGAACCCAGGAACTGCTCGAGCGCGGGCACGAAGTCACCCGACGACAGGCCATGCAGATAGAGCAGTGGCAGCACTTCGCTGATCTTCGGGGACGTGCGGCACCACGGCGGCAAGATCGCCGAGGAGAACCGCTTGCGCTCACCTGTCGCCTCGTCGACGCGCTTGTCGTTCACCCGCGGCGCCTTCACCTCGACCGCACCGGCCACGGTCGTCACCGACCGCGGCTGGTGATAGCCGTTGCGGACGACCAACCGGTGCCCTTGTTTGTCGCGCTGATCAGCCAACTCAGCGATATAGGCGTTGACTTCGGCTTCCAGCGCGGCGGCCAGCATCCGCCTCGCGCCCTCGCGGACAATGTCGTCGATCAGACAGCCCGTCTCGGTCGTTCCATCGGCATTCACTACGCTCAGCACGGGCGTGCCTTCCCGACCGACGGTGCAACGTCGGCCTACTCGATGACCAGAAGTCGATCACTCGGGAAGGTACGCCCTTCGCGCCCGATCCGAGGCCGATCCACAGGTCATGAGCATTGCTCGGGTGGGCAGCGGAGAACACCCTGCAGTAGGACAGCCCCGGTTCGATGCGTCCACCCGCAGACGCCGCCCAACCCGGTGAACCTAAGCGGTCAGAGCACTAGCTCCTGGAAGAACAGGACCTCGTCGACCTGTCGAGGTACGCATCGGGGTCCGGGCCTCCCTCAGCCGGTTGAGGACCGTGCCGGATGAGAACCCGCTCTGGGCGACGAGGTCGGCGACCGTAGCCCCGGACTCGTACTGCTTGCGCAGTGATTGAGGAGTGGTCGCTGCCTCCTGGGCAGCGGCAGGTGATGGAGGCTGTGGGTTCACGCGGCGGACTTCCATTCGCTGAAAGCTTGGGCCCGGGCTGCTGCCAGCTCGTCATAACTGCGCTGGTCTGCAGGGGTGATGAGGATGAGGCGCCCGTCGGTGGCCACCCGTCAGTCCGCGGCGGTGCGTCCGCGCCGGGTCGAAGGCAGAGCTGTCGGGGGAGCACCAAGGGGCCGGGATTTCGTCGACGCGCGGTGCCGGGAGCAGGACCGTGCGGCCGTCGCGCACGGTCACCACGGCTTTGCTTTGGTGACCTGTGAGCCGTTTCATTGCGTGGCGATAGGCCGCGAGTTCGACCCCGTGCAGGGCTATGCGGCGCGCAGCAATGCTGCTTGCGGTGCCGTAGTCGTCGGCGAGGGCGTCCCAGTCGAGTGCGGGCGTTCCAACTGGCGTTGGCCGCGCAGCATGGGTGGCCAGCCCGATGCCCTCCAAAGCCCGAGGCGTCAGAGCCCATGTCTGATCGGTCTCATAGACGCCGCAGACGGCGCAGCCAGCCGCGCGGCTTGAGGACCAGGTCGTAGACGACCCGCAGGGGCGTGCGGGAGATACCAGCCTCCTCGGCCGTCTGCCGTTCACTGGCGCCGTCGCCCGCGATCTCGGCGAAGTTCAGATGCGCCCGCAAGACCCGCAGAGCGGTCCGTCCCCGCTCGCCGCGCCAGGCCATTGTCTCGATACGGTCCCGCAGCGCGGCGAGCCCCTCGTATGCTTCGTGCCGCGAGCTCAGAGCTCCGATGGTGACCGCGGCCGCAGCGTTGGCCCGTATCCGGTGGACGTAGCTGAGTAGGCTCCTCTCTTCCTGACGGTCTTCAGCGACTACGGCCCGGCTGGTGACATCACCAGCCGGGCCGTAGTCGAGTGGGTCACAGCCTCAAGTGACGAATCCCCAGTTCAGATGCGCTTCCGCCGAGTGCTGGGGCAGACGTTCGTAGTCGCGTGCTGAAGTCACCTTCCCTCACAGCTTTGAGGCCCCCGGACAGTTGTGTCTGCCGAAGGCGATGTCAGTGCCGTTCGCTATCTTCTGGCCCGGATCAGGAGTACAGAATTCTTCGAGGAGTGGTGATGATGGTGGCGCTGTCCGGGCTGTCAGAGCGCAACGAGTTCTCAGCTGTGATCATCAGGATCGACTTTACGGACGAGGCTGCGTGGCGGGAGATGACGGCGGAGCTGGAGAGGTCCTCCCACTACGACGGCGACCCTGCGGATTCCTATGACGTGGTCGACGCGCCGGAGCTGGACGGCGCGGACACAGACGCGATCCTGGCGGCGATATCGGCTCACGAGGAGCTGTGGGACCAGCTCAGTGTGGTGTTCGTCGCCGACAGCACGACGATGCGTGCCGACCACCACGCCCTGCTTGCGGTCACCACCATGACCCGGGAGGACTTTGACGACGACGAGGATTACGAGGCCGCGATCGAGTTCGGACGCGAATTCCGCACGGTGCCGAGCGGTGTCCACTCGATCCATGCCAACCTTGAACTGGCCAACATGGACTTCGAGGAGTTCTCGTCGAGCGCGCACGAGGACTCGGAGGGAGTTTTCCGCTCCTTCGCCGAGTAGGACCATCGTCATCCGGTGGCTGGCGTCTTCCGCGTCCACTGCCTCGTGCGCGGGCTCTTGCGGGTCAGCCGCCGGGTCATCATGGTGATGAGTGCCCGATTCAGGTGAGCTTCGGAGTGCTGGGGCAAGCGCGCGTAGTCGCGAGCGTTGCGGCGGGCGTTCATGCACCAGCCGATTGTGCGCTCGGCTTTCCAACGGTGGGGCAGGACGACGAGGCCCTTGGTGCCTTTGAGCCGGGAGACGATGCGCAGGCGCCAGAACACGTCGCGGGCGGCGTCGCGGTCACAGACCAGAAGCCCCACCCCGGCAAGACACGTAGAAGGCACTGCTGCCCCGGCGGGTAAGGGCTGCACCGGAGGTTGCGCGAGCCTCAACAGGTCCGAGTCGATGATGAACGCGGTTTGGCATGCACGGGGGTCCTCGGCCCGCAAAGTCGTGGACCGCCCCGCGGGCCGACCGTGTGTACCTGGCCGTCGTCGACCGCGCACCGAACCGTCTGCCGACCCCGCGGACACCGACCGCACAGAACGACTCGGGCCGAGGACTGCCCCTGATCGACGACCTCTGTCGGCGTACGCCCGAATGTACTCAGATGCGTACACCTCTATGTGCCCAGCATTTGAATCGTCGAGCGTGGCCGCGCTGGGCCCGCCCGCGTTTTCGTGCGGTGCCTGTGGGGGAGGGCAGCTTCCTAGCGTCGCGAGCGGCGTAACCAGATCTGTCGCCGTCGTGCAGCACGCCAGGCAGCCGAAGCTGTCTGCAGGTCGTCGCGGGTGCGCACGGTGTGCGGGTGCTCAGGGCCCAACATACGGACGCGGGAGGCGAGGGTCTGTCGAAGCAGGCGTATGGCCTCTTCTTGCTTGCCCATCCTGGCCAGTGCGCCGGCAAGGTTGTGGCGGCTGGTCAGGGTATCGGGGTGCTCGATGCCCAACACGCGGATGCGGTCGTCGAGGGTCTGCCGGTGCAGGCGGGCCGCTTCCGCATGTTCGCCCACCCCGTCCAGGGCGAGACCGAGGCTGAGACGGCTGGCCAGAGTGTGCGGATGCATGAGGCCCAGCACACGAGCACGGTCGGGGAGGTTCCGCCGCAGCAAAGCCAGCGCCTCTGCATGCCGGCCCATTCCGTCCAGGGCGCAGGCGAGGTCGTGACGGCTGGTCAGGGTGTCAGGGTGCTCCGTGCCCAGGAGACGGCTACGGTCTTCCAGCGTCTGCCGGAGCAGATGTATCGCCTCAGTCGGCTCGCCCATCCCGAACAAGGCGTTGGCCAGGTGATTGCGGCTGGTCAAGGTGTTGGGGTGCTGGGGACCTAGGGTGCGCGTCTCGAAGTTGAGGACCCGTTGGTGCAGCAGGCGGGCTGCGCTGAAGGCGCCGGCGTGCTCCAGTACGTGCGCGAGCGTGCTCAGGGCGGTGCTGTGGAGCGTGCGTCGGGGAGGTCGAGCAGCGCTGGCAGGTGAGGGGCGAGGAGTACGGCGGCAGACCAGCCGGCGCGCCCCTGCTCGTCCACCTCGTGCACGGCAGCGGTCAACCGCTCGGCAAGGGCTTGGTGCCACGTGGTGAGATGGGATGCCTCGGCCGCCAGAGCGACGGTATTGATCTCTCGGATCAAAGGGTGCAGCACCACCTGCGCCGGGCCGCTGATGCCCGATGCCTGCCCAGTGTTGCCGGGAGGGTGAGGTACGCCAAGGAGGCCGTACCGATGCAGACCTGCGAAGGCAGCCTCCAACGCGGGGACGGTGACGTTGTCTCCGGTTACGGCAGACAGCAGGTCCGGGGTGATCAGGGACAACGGGATGGGAGCTTCGGCCAGTACGGCCAGCAGTCGCAACACGGGGCGGGCCAAAGCATCGCCCTTCCGGGCGAGTTGGTCCAGGGACACCTCCCAGGTGTGCCGCACCACGGTGCGGGCGACTCGTGTATGAGAGGCCTCCGGCAGTTCAGCTCCCAGCAGGAGGGGCAATTCCTGCTCCAGGGCCTGGCGGTAGGTGGTGAAGGTGCGGTAGCGGCTGGTGGGTCCGGCCAGGTAGGTGCCGGCCGCGTGCAGCGCCAGCGGGAGCCCGCCGAGCCGAACGGCCAGGTCCCGAGCCTGCTCTGCTGTGCCAGCGGCCGGAGCAGCGTCAACGAGGACCTCTCCTGCAGGTTGTGCGGGCAGCGGCGTCAAGGGAAGTAGCCGGGCGCGCGGCCCCCAGGTCTGTTGGCTGCCGTCTCGGCTGGTCATCACCAGCAGACCTCGGCCGTGCGGGCGGATCCAACCGCGGTAGTCGGCCAACGGTTCCCCTGCCGGGCCGATCTCTTGTGGCTCGTCGGCGTTGTCCACCACCAGCAGCCACCGTCGTGCCCGGCCCAACTGCCGCCACACTACATCGGGCAGACTTGCCTGCCCGGCTTGCGCGGACTCCAGTTCTGCCTCGGGTAGTCCGCAGGCCAGTGCCGCCTGCACCATCTGCTGCGCCAGTTCGGCGGAATCGCGCCAGCGTACCCAGAACACTCGCCAGCCCGCCGCGTCGGCCTTGGCGGCTAGTTGCGCGGCTACCGTTGTTTTGCCCATCCCGCCAGCTGCGCACAACACCGCGAACCGTCCTCGTGGCTGTCGCATCATGCCTGCCAGCTCGGTCAGCTCGGCTTCACGTCCGCGCACACGCTCCACATGTGGTGGGCGTAAGGAATCCTGTCGGCCTCGGGCCGGTCGGCCCACCGGGCCCAGCCGCGCCGGCGGTCCTGCTGCACCATCCAACCGTCGGCTCCACAGCACCAGCCCGATGCTTGCTGTCACCAGCACGGCGAACAGCGGCCAGATCACCCACGCGTGAGCTGCCCATCCTGGAACGGTGGCACTGGCGTAGTTGGTCACGGGCCCCAGTCCCGCCGTCACGACAGCAGCCGTCCCCGTCACGGCCGACCCGGCCCGCGCACCCTGCCTACGCCCCATGGTCGCCCCCCCGGTCCATCGCCATCAGCATGCCCAAACCGAGACCACGCGCGCAGGAGGTTGACGGAGTGATGGTCAAGCTGGTGAGGCGCCTGTCTCACAACCAGCGCACCCGTCTTGAAAGAGCCGGCAATCGGGTAGCACCAGCGCCGGGCGGTATCGAAACTTGCTGGGTACGTAGCCGCGTACCGGGCTGGGTGCTTTCACACGAACGCCGACAACCTCACCGACCGCTGGGGACACGACCTGCTCGGACCCGGCACAGCCCCGTGGGGCAGACGCGTCTGGGCGCTCCTGGAATCGAAGTGAGGCAGGGGCTGGGCGGTCGCGGGGTCCTTCCTAGGCGTGCGTGATGGGACGATCGGGATATTCCAGGCGTGAGGTGGGGCCGCTGTGTCGGTTCCGGGGTCGGGCGTGGAGCCGTCCTGCGATCCTCGTAGGCAGGTTCAGCCCGTCCAGGGCCGGGTGCCGGCCGCCGGCACGGTCTGCCGGTTGGCGTGCGGGCGATCGAAGTAGGTGGCGACCTCGCACGGGGTGGTGCTCGTGGCGAGCGCCCATTCGTGGATGGTGGGGTCGCCGTCCGACTCGCTGCCGATGAGGACCACCTCCTCCCCCTCCGCCACTTTCTCGTCGCCGCAGTTGACCATCATCTGGTCCATGCAGATGCGCCCGACGACGGGGTAGCGACGGCCGCGGATGCAGACCGCGAGGCGTCCGCTGAGGGAGCGCGGGATTCCGTCTGCGTAGCCGACCGGTATCAGGGCCAGGTTGAGCGCGCTCGGCGCGACCCAGTCGTGTTCGTAGGAGACGCCCTGACCAGCTTCGACCCGCTTGGTCAGTGCGACATGACTGGTGACCCGCATGGCGGGCCGGAGGCCGAAACGGTGGCGCTCGGCGTACGGCAGTAGGCCGTAGAGGGCCGAGCCGGTCCGGATCATGTCGAGGTGGAGGTCGGGCCTGGTGAGCGCCGACAGTGATCCGGCGAGGTGGCGTCGGACATCGAGACCGGTGTCGACGGCCTGCCGCCAGACGTCGTCGAGCAGCCTCGCCTGGTCGTCCAGCGTGGGATGGCCCGGGACTTCGCCATGGGAGAGGTGCGACCACACCGAGACCACCTCGATCAGGCCCCGGCTCTGGGCCACCTTTGCGGCGTCCAGCAGGGCCGCCGAGTGCTGGAGCGCCGCCCCGCCGCGGGCGAGCCCGGTGTCGACCTCCAGATGGACCCTGGCCGGGCGTCCGGTGCTTCGTCCGGCGTCGACCGCGAAGGCCAGGGTGCGGGCGGACTGCGCCGCGACGTCCACGCCGGCCGCCGTGGCCAGGCGCATGCTCTCCGCCGAGTTGTGCAGCCAGGCGAGGATCGGGGCGTCGAGGCCGGCCCGGCGCAGTTCGAGTGCTTCGGCCGTGGTGCACACGCCCAGCCAGGTCGCCCCGGCGCCGAGCGCCGTGCGGGCGACGTCGATCGCGCCGTGCCCGTAGGCGTCGGCCTTGACGACGGCCATCACGGCGGTGGCGGGCCGGCTGACGGCCTGTCGGACGACGCGCGTGTTGTGCGCGACGGCCGACAGGTCCACCAGCACGCTGAGGTAGCGACGCGGAACGGTCGACCGAGCCTCCACAGGCAAATCCATTCCATTCGTAGCGGTCGGCGGACTGCTGTTCTGCCTTCGCCGCGTCGCGCGTGCTCAGACGGCCTCGCCCGGAACCGGCCTCGGCCGGACCGCTTCGCGCAGCAGCAGGGTGGTGGCCACGCTGCCCACTCCGGTCAGCGCGATCGCGACGCCGACCGGCACGAACTCGGCGAAGACGCCGAACACCAGGGGGCCGACACCCTGGATGCTCATGGTGGTGGTGTTCAGCAACGCGAAGCCCTGGCCCTGGAGTTCGGCGGGAACGGCTTCCAGGAAGCGCCGCTGCAGGCCGAGCAGGTAGGCGGAGCCGGTGCCGGTGACGACGTAGGCAGCGGCGACCGCCGGATAGGGCAGGTCCAGGACGAGCGTGAGCGAGGGGGCGCCCATCACCAGCAGCAGCGGTAGGACCAGCCGTTCCCGGGTGGCGGGCGCGAACGCCCGGCCGATGACGACGTCACCGATCAGCATCCCGACCGAGGTGGCGGCCAGCAGGACACCGGTCTGCTGAGGGCTGAACCCGCGGTGCGCGCTGTAGGGGATGATCAGGCTGCCCGCCGCGGCCAGGTAGGCGGCGGGCAGGCACTGCGCCATGATCAGCTTGAGCACGCCGGGGCTGGCGAGCAGCGCAGCGTTGCCCCGCAGGGTCCGGCGCACGATCGATCCACCGTCCGTCGCCGGCGCGTTCGCGCGGGCAGCTTGGGAGGGCGACAGGAACAGGCTGCTGATCACTGCGGCGACCAGGTGCGCGCCGGCGGTGACCAGCATCGTGCGTTCCACGCCCAGCCAGACCACCAGCGTCCCGCCGGCGGCCATGCCCACCATCTGCGCGGAGACCGCGACGATGTAGGACAGTGAGCGCCCGAGGACGTAGGTGTCGCCGGCGAGGGCTTCCGCGAGGACCCTGGCCGTGGCCCCGGTGGTGACCGGGGTCAGGCAGGCCACGCCGGCGACCAGGACCAGGCTGGCGGCGACCGGGAGGTGCCCGAACGCGAGCAGCAGCCCGACCGCGCACTGGAGGGCGTAGCCGGTGCTGATGAGGGTGCGCGGGGTGAACCGGTCCGCCAGCGCGGCGAGGAACAGGCCGCCGGCGGCCTGCGGCAGGAAGTTGATGGTCATCGTCACTGCGGTGAGCAGCGGCGAGCCGGTCCGGTCGTACACCAGCACCGCGAGTGCCACGGCCCGCAGGGTGTCGGACATGACGCCGAGCAGCCGGCCGGCGAAGACGGCACGGAACTGGGCGACCGCGAAGACCTGGCCGTAGGTGGCCTTCACGGTGAACTGATCGGTCATGGGCTGGGCACTCCCGGAGCCTTCCTGGGGCGTTTCTACAGGTTGATCGCGCTGATGCGGGTGGGCAGGGTCCGCCACACCTCGGGGGTGTAGAAGTGCCCGCCGGGCAGCTGGTCGTGCCGGTAGGAGCCAAGGGCCAGCTCCTTCCACTGGGCGGGTGCGTCGGCCTCGATCACCGCGTCGTCGGCGCCGGCGAGGAACTGCACCGGGATGGTGACGCCCAGGGCGCCGTTGTGGTGGAAGGTGTCGCGCACGGCGATGTCGGCGCGCATGATCTCCACCGCCATCTCCAGCAGGTCGGGGTCGCCGAGCACGTGGTCGGCGACCAGCCCGTGGGTGCGTATCCAGGTCATCAGGTCCTCGTCGCTGTCCTGGCGGGCCGGGAACATGTCGCGCGGGGTGAGGCCGCGGGCCGGGGCGTTGCACGAGGACACCACCAGGGCGTCGGGGACGGAGCTGCCCCGGGCCTCCAGCCGGGTGGCGACGTCGAAGGCCATCCACCCGCCCATGCTGTGGCCGAACAGGACGTAGGGGCGGTCGCCGACGGCGGAGACGACGGTGCGGGTGGCGTCCTCGGCGAGCTCGTCCCAGGTGGTGGCGAAGTCCTCCATGAAGCGGCCGTCGCGGCCGGGGTAGCAGACCAGCGCGAGGTCCACGTCCGGTGCGACGACCTCGGCCCATGGGTGGTAGGGCCCGGTGCCGCCGCCGCAGAAGCCCAGGCAGACCAGGGTGGTGGCGGCGTCGTCGAGCTGTTTCGGGGAGATCACGGCGGTGTTCTGCCGGGCCGCCCCCAGGTGGTTGGCCATGTGTTCTCCTCTAGCGCTCGGCCGTCGCGGCCGCGCCGACGTGGGTGGCCCGTACGAACTCGGCGAAGTCCCGTAGCAGCGGCCGCCGGTAGACGTCGCGGATGGACAGGGCCGTGTCGAGCTCCTTCTTGACCCGGGCCACGACGCGGATCGCCATCAGCGAGTGGGCGCCGAGGGCGAAGAAGTCGTCGTCGGCGAAGACCCGGTCCCGGCCGAGGACGTCCGCCCACACGTCGGCGACCAGTTCCTCGTACTTGCCCTCCGGCTGCCGCCCGTCGGTCCGGCCGGCGTCGGGGTCGGGCAGCCCGGCGAGGTCGATCTTGCCGTTGACGGTCAGCGGGAACGCGGCGATCGGGACCATGCGTGCGGGGACCAGGTGGGCCGGCAACCGTGCGGCCAGGTGCGCGTGCAGCGCGTCGAGGTCGATGTCGCCGACGTAGTACGCGACCAGGTCGTCGGCGCGGGGGACCACGACGGCGGCGCAGCCTTCCCGGTAGGCGGCGACGGCGGCCTCGATCTCGCCGGGTTCGATCCGGAAGCCGCGCACCTTGACCTGGCGGTCGGCCCGGCCGACGAACTCCAGTGCGCCGTCGGCCCGCCACCGGACTTCGTCGCCGGTGCGGTACATCCGGCCTTCGCCGCCGGCGAACGGGTCGGCGACGAAGCGTTCGGCGGTGAGGCCGGGGCGGTCGACGTAGCCGCGGGCGACGGCGGGACCGGCGAGGTAGAGCTCGCCGGTGACGCCCACCGGGACCTTCGCCAGACGGTCGTCCAGCACGTGGGCCTCGACGTCGGGCAGCGGCGGGCCGATGTGCGGTTCGTCGCCCTCGATCGGGGCGATGGTGGAATCGACGGTGCACTCGGTCGGCCCGTACAGGTTGTACGCCTCGATGCGGCCCTGCCGCCCGGCCTCGGCCAGTCGCCGCCACAGCGCGGGGGAGACCGGCTCGCCGCCGAGGAACAGGCGCAGCGACGGGCTGGTGATCCCGGGCTCCACGGCCTCCCAGTGGGACGGGGTGGCATCGACGTCGGTGATCCCGTACGCGGCCAGTGCGGCGCCGAAGCGGGCGGGGTCGCGCCGCTCCTCCTCGTCGAGGACCACGATGGTGTCGCCGCGGCAGATCCGTGCCCACTGCTGGACGGAGGCGTCGAAGGACGCGCTGGCGTTCCAGCCGACCACGCGGTGCTCGTCGGGGTAGGCGCCGACGGCTTCGAGCCGGTGCAGCAGGGAGGCCACGCCGCCTCGGGTCGCGACGACGCCCTTGGGCACACCGGTGGAGCCGGAGGTGTAGATGACGTAGGCGGCGTCGGCGGGGGTCACGGGCACCGGCGGAGTGGCGGGGCCGACGGCGGCGGGGGCGATCGTCTCGACGTCGGCGAGCCGGGTCGGGCGGTCGTCGGCCGCGACGACCAGCCGCGGGCCGCAGTCGCGGATCAGGAAGGCGATCCGCTCGTCGGGGTGGCGCGGGTCGATCGGTACGTAGGCCGCGCCCGCGCTCCAGGCGGCGAGCAGTGCGGTGACGAGGTCGACGCCGCGCTCCAGGCAGACGCCGACGTGGTCGCCACGGCGTACGCCGCGCTCGTGCAGGGCGCCGGCCAGTGCGGTGACGCGGTCGGCGAGCTGGGCGAAGGTGACGCCGGCGCCGCGGAAGCGGACGGCGGGGCGGTCCGGCGTGGCGGTGGCGGCCCGCAGGAACCGGGCCAGTGGGTCGTCACCGGTGGCGTGCTGACGGTCGGTCATCTCAGACGAACCTCGCCTCGGCGTCGACGCTGGGCAGGCAGTCCTGGACGGAGACCGGGCCGCCCATGGCGACGACGATGCGGCGCTCGCCCCGGAACGGCTCCCGGCCGTGGGCGGTGAGGATGTTGTCGACCACCATGACGTCGCCGGGTTGCCAGGAGCGCCGGACGGTGGCGGCGGCGTAGGCGGCGTTGAGGGTGGCGAGGTCGTCCTCGGTGAGTGATTCGCCGTCGCCGAAGGACGTCTCGAAGGGGAGGCCGTCGGGTCCGAACTCGTCGACCAGGGATTCGCGGATCTCCTCGTCCAGGGACCACGAGTTCCAGAACGCCATGTGGTTGAACCAGACTTCGTCACCGGTGTGCGGGTGCGTGATGATGCCGGCCCGGACCTGACTGGTGCTCAGGTCGTCGCCGCTCCAGCGGGCGGCGATCAGGTTCTCTGCGCAGTAGGCCTCGACCTGTTCGGCGCGGTCGGCGGCGAAGGCGGTGCGCCAGTCCAGCGAGACCAGGTCGGAGTAGTTGCGCCGCAGCGCCCAGCCGGTGGCACGCATCCGGCGCACCAGGTGGTCGGGCAGCTCGCGCAGGACCGCCCGGCAGTCGGCGACCGGAGTGGCGCCGCCCTCCGCCGGGGCGGTGAGGCAGCAGAAGACCAGCGTTCCCGGGAAGTCCAGGGTGTAGCTGTTCTCGTTGTGCATGCGGATGGGCTGGGCCGGCGGCAGGTCGGTGGAGGAGAACACGTCGTCGCCGTAGCTGTGCCGCGGTGTGGCCTTCTCCCGGTACGGGGTGCGCTGCGGGACGAGGAGGTCGCGGACGGCGCCGAAGTCCTGCACGTCCCGTACCGGCAGGCCGCGCAGGTACAGCGACCCGTGGGTGCGGGTGGCGGCGCGGAGGTCGTCGTCGACCGAGCGCAGCCAGTCCAGCGCGTCGGCGAGTGCGGGCAGCTCAGGGGTGACCACCAGCGGCGGGGCCCCGGCTTCGAGCTGGATGTCGAGCCTGCTGTCGAACTGACTCGCGATTCCTTGATCGGTGGCATTCGTCATCTGACGCCGAACCTCTTCCGGATTCCGGAGTTATGAAAATCTCATAACGAGAGCATGAAATCGCTAGTGAATGCTTTGCGTGCGGGGGTCATCGATCCGAATGGCCGCACATTACTGGCCGTCGCCGCGCAGCGCCTCGATCAGCGATTTCGGGCGCATATCGGTCCAGTTCCGCTCGATGTATTCGAGGCAGTCCTCCCGCGCTCCCGGCCCGTGAATCAGGCTCCAGCCAGCGGGAACGTCGGCGAATGCGGGCCATAGTGAGTGCTGTCCCTCGGCGTTGGACAGCACGAGGTATTGCCCTTCCGTATTGTCGAAAGGATTCGTCAAATTAACCATCCTCACAGCGGCATATTGCTTTTCGATCATCACCATAACCACAGCTTCGAGCGCCTGGCAACCGCCTCTTGGGGGCGGCGGGGGCTCCGCGTCGAAATCGGCCGGATCTGTTTGGTCGGGCGTGAAATGGGGTGTTGATTATCTTGAACCCAGCACCTACTTTGAAATGGTCATGGCAGCCGGAACCTGCCTGTGGCGTGCCCATCGGCGCCCGGGGCCAGGCCATCTACTTCTGAGCCGGACCACTTACTTCTGACGGGTGACAGCCGCCGACCCCACGCCCCGGTGACGCCGGTCGCGCGTGCCCGGAGTCGGTGCGCCGTGCCCTGTGCCGCTACTTCGGGGAAGGACGGAAAGAGGCGTATGCCCAGGTTGCCGAGGCTTCCGCGCGCACTGCAGGACACCAGGGAGGCGGACGGATCGAATCCGCCCTGCGGGGAGGGAAGCATCACCCGCGCACTGGACCCCGAACTGCTCGACGCCGCCCGCTCGTTGGCCGCCGACCACGAAACCGACCTGTTCTCCGTGCTGACAGCCGCCTTCGCGGCGGTGCTGGCCCGGTACGACGGCCCCGAGCTGATCGAGCTCGGCGGCGCGCCCGGCGAGCTGCTGGCGATCACGCCCGGGCGCGAGGACACCTTCGCCGACCTCCTCCGCACCGTCCGGCTGACCGGGCGCCGGCAGGTCGACGAGGAGCGCCACCTGGCCGCCGACGCGGTGTTCCGACCGGCGACCGCCGAGCCGTCGAAGCACCAACTGGTGGTCGAGGTAGGGGAGTCCGCCGAACAGGCCCACCTGGACGTGGCCTTCGACACCGACGCGTTCGACCACGTGACCGTCGAGTGGCTCCTCGGACACCTGACGACCCTGCTGGCCGCCTGCGTCGCCGACCCGGGCCTGCGCCCGCGCACCGAGGCTCCGCTGCTCACGGCCGCGGAGCAGCAGCGGATGCTGGTCGACTGGAACGACACCCCGACCGGGTTCGACCACGACCGCACCCTGCACGCGTGCGTCGCCGAACGGGTCGCGGCCGACCCCGACGGGGTGCTGCTGATCCACCGCGGCACGGCCTGGAGCGCCGGCCGGGTCGACAGGGCCGCCAACCGGCTCGCCCACCGGCTGCGGGCGCTCGGCGTCGGCCGGGGCGGCCGGGTCGCGCTGTGCCTGGACAGGGGACCGGACCTGATGGTGGCGATCCTGGGCATCCTCAAGGCGGGCGCCGCGTACGTCCCGATGGACGCCGACTACCCCGTCGAACGCCTGGCGTACATGATGAACGCCGCCGACTGCCACGCCCTGGTCACCGAGGCGCCGTTGGTGCCGCGGCTGCCGCGCACCGACATCCCGGTGGTGCTGATGGACCGGGACGCCGCGGAGCTGGAGCGGCTGCCGGACCACGCCCCCGAGGACGCCACCGGCCCGGACGACCTCTGCTACATCATCTTCACCTCCGGCTCCACCGGCCGGCCCAAGGGCATCGCCATCCGGCACCGGGGCGTCGTCAACAACCTGCCCGACATCAGCGCCACCGCCGGGGTCGGCCCCGCGGACCGGGTGATCGCGCTGTCCTCGCCGAGTTTCGACATGTCGGTCTACGAACTGCTGGGCCTCGCCGTGGCCGGCGGCTCGGTGGTCTTCCCCGACCCGGGCCGCAGCAAGGATCCGGCGCACTGGCACGACCTGGTGCGCGAGCACGGCGTCACGGTGTGGAACTCGGCGCCCGCCCTGCTGGAGCTCTACGTCGAGCACGTGCGCGCGCTCGGCGACCGGACCGGCATCCGCACCGTGATCCTGGGCGGCGACTGGAGCCTGCCGGACCTCCCCGAGCGCCTGGAGGCCCTCTCCCCGGGCATCCGGGTGCACGTCTTCGGCGGGTTCGCCGAGGTGTCCATCTCCTCCACCTGGTTCCCGGCGGGCAAGCCGCTGCCGGGCTGGTCGAGCATCCCGTTCGGACGGCCGATGGCCGGCCAGCGGCTGTACGTGCTGGACGCGGCGAAGCAGCCGGTCCCGGTCGGCGTGGTGGGCGAGATCCACATGGCGGGCCTGGGCGTCGCCGAGGGGTACTACGGCGACCCGGAACTGACGGCGACGAAGTTCTTCGAGTGGTCGCACGGCCCGGTGCGCGCGGAGCGCCTGTACGCCACCGGCGACCTGGCCAGGTTCCACCCCGACGGGCTGGTGGAGCTGGTCGGACGCATCGACCACCAGGTCAAGATCCGCGGCGTGCGGGTCGAGCTCGGCGAGATCGAGTCCGTGCTGCGCGAGGACCCCTCGGTGGCCCGCGCGGTGGCCCTCGCCCGCAAGGACGCCGCCGGCGACCAGCGGCTGGTGGGCTACGTGGTCGCGCGGGCCGGCACCGGGATCGATCCGGCGGCGCTGCGGCGGCGGATCCGCACCTGGCTGCCCGAGCAGATGGTGCCGTCCGCGATCGTGGTCCTGGACGAGCTGCCGATCAGCCCGAACGGGAAGGTCGACCGCAAGGCGCTGCCGGCGCCCACGTACACGGTCGCGGGCGGCCGGGAGCCGAGGGACGCCGCCGAGCGGGAGCTGTGCGCGCTCTTCGCCGAGCTGCTCGGCGAAGAGCGGGTGAGCATCGACGACAGCTTCTTCGACCTCGGCGGCAACTCGCTGCACGGCATCCGACTGGTGCGGCGGCTGCGAGCCCGGTACGACGCGGACCTGTCGATCAGGACCCTGTTCGACGCACCCACCGTCGCGGAGCTGGCCGCCCGGGTCGGGGGACGAGCCGGCCGGCGGCGCGCGCCGCTGACACCGCTGCAGCGCCCCGACCCGCTGCCGCTGTCCCTGGCGCAGCAGCGGCTGTGGTTCGTCGAGCAGCTCAACGGGCCGTCGGCGCTGTACAACATCCCGTTCAGCTTCCGGATCACCGGCCCGGTCGACACCGCGGCGCTGAACGGGGCGCTGCGCGACGTGGTGGAGCGGCACGAGGCCCTGCGCACCGTGTTCGTGGCCGACAGCGGGATGCCGCGGCAGCGGATCGTGGCCACTCCGGCCGCCGAGGACCTGGTCCGGCAGATGCGCCTGCCGGCCGCCGAGCTGGACGCGGCCGTCCGGTACGCGGCCCGGCAGGAGTTCGACCTGGCCACCCAGATCCCGTTCCGGGCCTGGCTGTTCGAGACCGGTCCGGAGCTGCGCCGGCTGCTGATGGTGGTCCACCACATCGCGGGCGACGGCTGGTCGATGCGGCCGCTCGCCGACGACCTGACGGCCGCCTACGCCGCCAGGTGCGTGGGCCGGGCGCCCGGGTGGGCGCCGCTGCCGGTCCAGTACGCCGACTACACGCTGTGGCAGCGCGACCGGCTCGGGGCGGTGGACGCGCCGGACACCCCGCTGCACCGCCAAGTGCGTTACTGGCAGGAGCAATTGGTCGACCTGCCGGAACGGGTCGGCTTCCCCGCCGACCGTCCGCGTCCGGCCGTCGCCTCGCAGAACAGCGCAACGCTGCCGCTGACCGTCCCCACCGAGCTGCACGAGCGGCTGACGGAGCTGGGCCGCCGCACCGGCACCACCTTGTTCATGGTGCTGCACGCGAGCCTGGCGGTGCTGCTCACCCGCGCCGGCGCGGGCACCGACCTGGCGGTGGGCACGATGGCGGCCGGCCGCACTGAGGACGAACTCGACGACCTGGTCGGCTTCTTCGTCAACACCCTCATCATCCGCACCAGCACCGCGGACGACCCGCGCTTCACCGACCTGCTGGCGCGGGTGCGGGAGACCTGCATCGGCGCCGACGAGCACCAGGACCTGCCGTTCGACCGGCTGGTGGAGGCGCTCAACCCGGTGCGCTCGACCGCGCACCACCCGCTGTACCAGGTCAGTCTGACGCTCCAGAACACCCCGGATGCGCGGATCGAGGTGGTGGGCGCGGAGGTCTCCGCGGAGATCCTGTCCACCGGGAAGCTGCTGACCGACGTGCACTTCGACGTCACCGAGTCGTGGACCGACGACGGCCGGCCCGGTGGCATCCGCCTGGTGGCGCACTACGCCCTGGACCTGTTCGAGGCGGAGTCCGTCCGCTCCCTGCTGGAGGGCTGGGTCGCGGTCCTGGCGCAGGCTGCCGACGACCCGGCGACCCGGGTCGGCGCGTTCCCCACGCCCGGCGGGCGGGAGCCGGCCCGGATGCCGGCGCGCACCGGCGCGGGTGCCGGCCCGGATGCCGGCGCTCTCGTGCCGGAGCCGCTGGACGCCCTCGCGGGCGACAGCCGGGCCCCGCGCGACGGCCAGGAGGCGCTGCTGAGCCGGCTGTTCGGCGAGGTGCTGGGCGCCGACCGGGTGTCGATCGACGACAACTTCTTCGCGATGGGCGGCCATTCGCTGCTCGCCACCCGGCTGCTGAGCCGGATCCGCGCCGCGACCGGCGCCAGACTGCGGGTGCGTCAACTGTTCGAGGCGCCGACCGTCGCCGAACTCGTCCAGCGGCTGCGCGACAGCGCCCCGCCGCGCGAGCCGCTGACTCCGCAGGTCCGCCCGGAGCGCATCCCGCTGTCGTACGCGCAGCGCCGCCTGTGGTTCCAGGACCGCCTGCAGGGCCCGTCGGCGACGTACAACATGCCGCTCGCGCTGCGCCTGGACGGGCGGCTGGACAGCGCCGCGCTGGAGAGCGCGCTCGGCGACCTGGTGCGCCGTCACGAGTCGCTGCGGACGGTCTACCCGGACGTCGAGGGCGCTCCTGAGCAACGCATCGTCCCGGCCGCGGAGGTGTCCGTCGGGCTCGACCGCCGCCGGGTGGACGCCGCGGACCTGGAGGGTGAGCTGCTGGCGGTCTCCACCCACACCTTCGACCTGGCGCGCGACCTCCCCTTGCGCGCCTGGCTGTTCGAGGTGGCGCCGGAGCGACACGTGCTGCTGGTGATCGTCCACCACATCGCCGGCGACGGCTGGTCGCTGGTGCCGCTGGCCGAGGACCTGATGGCGGCGTACGCGGCGCGGCGCTCGGGCGGCGAGCCGGGCTTGACCCCGCTGCCCGTGCAGTACGCGGACTACACGCTGTGGCAGTTGGCGACGCTGGGGGCCGGCGACGACCCGGCGAGTGTGATGTCCCGGCAGGTCAACTACTGGACGGAGCACCTCGCGGGGCTACCGGAAGTGGTGTCCTACCCGGCCGACCGGCCGCGGCCCGCGGTGGCCTCCTACCGGGGCTCGATGGAGACTTTCGAGCTGCCCGCCGAACTGCACCGGGAGCTGGTGGCGCTGGCGCAGGGCTCGGGCGCGACGCTCTTCATGGTGGTGCAGGCCGCGATGGCGGCGCTGCTGACCAGGATGGGTGCGGGCACGGACACCGTGGTCGGCGCGCCGATCGCGGGCCGGCTCGACAACGGCCTGGACGACCTGGTCGGGTTTTTCGTCAACACCCTGGTGATCAGGACCGACACCGGCGGCGACCCGACCTTCGCGGAACTGCTGCGGCGGGTCCGGGAAACCTGCCTGCTGGCGTACGAGCACCAGGACGTGCCGTTCGACCACCTGGTGGAGCGGGTCAACCCGCGCCGCTCGGCCGCCCACCACCCGCTGTTCCAGATCATCCTGGCGGTGCAGAACAACAAGGCCCCCGACTTCGCCCTGGCGGACCTGGACGTCGCCTACGACGCGCCGCCGACCGGCCGCACCCAGTTCGACCTGCACGTCGACCTGTTCGAGCGGTTCGACGAGGCCGGTCGGCCGGCCGGTGTGACCTGCAACATCGACTACGCGACCGACCTGTACGACGCGGCGGGCGTAATCCGGCTGTTCGAGCGCTGGCAGCGGATGCTGGCCGGGGCGGCGGCCGCGCCGGAGACCCGGCTGAGCCGCCTGCCGCTGCTCGCCCCCGCCGAGCGCGCCGAGCTGCTGGTCGGGCGCAACGACACCGCCCACCCAGTGCTCGACGCCCCGCTGACCGAGCTGTTCGCCGCGCAGGTCCGCAGGGCCCCGGACGCGGTCGCGCTGGTCTCCCAGGGCGGGGAGTGGACGTACCGGCAGCTGGACGAGCGGGCCGACCGGGTGGCGAACTGGCTGCTCGCCCGGGGCACCCGGCCGGAGGACCCGGTCGCCGTCGCCCTGCCCCGCTCGCCGGAGCTGCTCGCCGTCCTGCTCGGCGTCCTCAAGGCGGGGGCCGCGTACCTTCCGGTCGACCTCGGCCATCCGGACGCCCGCATCGACTACGTGATGGCCGACGCGCGCCCGGTGTGCGTCGTCACCGGCGCCGACGCGGTCGAGCGGCTCGCCGCGCTGGCCCCCGGCGCGCACGTCGCCGACCTGGGCTCGGCGCTGGACGGCCCCGCCGGCGGCGGCGCGCTGCCCGTCGTGCGGCCGGACCAGCTGGCCTACCTGATGTACACCTCCGGTTCCACCGGCCGCCCCAAGGGCATCGCGACGACCCACCGCAACGTCGCCGAGCTGGTGCAGGACCCGGCGTGGGGTAGCGGGCACAGCCGGGTGCTGGCGCACTCCCCGCACGTGTTCGACGCCTCCACGTACGAGCTGTGGGTGCCGCTGTGCGCGGGCGGCACGGTGGTGCTCGCTCCGCCCGGCGCGGCCGACCCGGCCGTGCTGACGGGGTGCATCGAGGAGTACGGCGTGACGGCGGCGTGGATGACGGCGGCACTGTTCACGGTGGTTGCCGCGGAGTACCCGCAGCGGCTGCGTACCCTGACCGAGATCTGGTCGGGCGGAGACGTGGTGCCTGCCTCGGCGGTGGCCCTGGTCCGGGCGGCGGCGCCAGAGGTGCGGATCGTCGACGGCTACGGGCCGACCGAGACCACGACGTTCGTCCTGCACTTCCCCATCGACGCGGACACCGACCTCGGCGCCGGCGTCCCGGTCGGCCGGCCGCTGGCCAACACCCGGGCCTATGTCCTGGACGGGGCGCTGGAGCCGGTGGCC
Organism: Streptomyces liliiviolaceus; assembly: GCF_018070025.1. Classification (NCBI taxonomy): domain Bacteria; kingdom Bacillati; phylum Actinomycetota; class Actinomycetes; order Kitasatosporales; family Streptomycetaceae; genus Streptomyces; species Streptomyces liliiviolaceus. The sequence goes on along the minus strand of NZ_JAGPYQ010000001.1, from coordinate 4,655,537 downwards.
GACGGCGTCGCGGGCGAGCTGTACGTCGCGGGCGCGGGCCAGGCCCGCGGCTACCTGGGGCGGGCCGCGCTGACCGCCGAGCGCTTCGTCGCGAACCCGTTCGGGCCGCCCGGGTCACGGATGTACCGGACCGGGGACGTGGTCCGCTGGTCCGCGCGGGGGCAGCTGGAGTTCATCGGCCGCGCCGACAACCAGGTGAAGCTGCGCGGCCACCGGATCGAGCCCGGCGAGGTCGAGGCGGTGCTGCGGGAGGACCCGGCGGTGCTGGCCGCCGCCGTGGTGGTGCGCGAGGACGTCCCCGGCGACCGCCGTCTGGTCGGCTACGTGGTGCCGATGCCGGACGCGGACACCGACCCGGGCGACTTCGTGGCCGACTGGGAGGCGACGTACGAGACGCTGTACGGGGACGAGGGCGCCGTCGGGTTTGGCGCGGACTTCTCAGGCTGGAACAGCTCCTACACCGGCGGACCGATCCCGCTCGCCGAGATGCGTGAATGGCAGGCCGCCACCGTCGGCCGGATCCTCGCACTGGAGCCGGGCAACGTGCTGGAGATCGGCGTCGGCACCGGCCTGCTGCTCAGCGAGCTGCTGCCGCACGTGGAGTCTTACTGGGCCACCGACTTCTCCGCCTCCGTGATCGACCGGCTGACCCGTCAGCTGCGCGACACCGAGTGGGCCGGGCGCACCCACCTGTCCACCCGCGGCGCGGACGACTTCGAGGGCCTGCCCGCCGGGCACTTCGACACCGTCGTGATCAACTCCGTGATCCAGTACTTCCCGTCCGGCGACTACCTGGCGCGGGTGCTGGAGGGCGCGCTGGCGCTGCTGCGGCCCGGCGGGCGGATCTTCGTCGGCGACGTGCGCAACCGTATGTCGCTGCGCGCCTTCCACGTCGCGCTCCAAGCCGGGCGCTTCGGCGCGGACGCCGAGGCGGCACGGGTACTGGAGGCGGCCGACGCGGTGTTGCGGCTGGAGCGGGAACTTGTCGTCGATCCCGGGTTCTTCGCGGCGCTGACCGGGCGCGCGGACGTCGGCGGGGTCGATGTCCGGCTGAAGCGGGGCCTGGGCCGCAACGAGATGTCCCTGCACCGCTACGACGTGACGCTGCACAAGGCGCCGGTGCCCTCGCACCCGGTGGCGCGGCTGCCCGAGGTGGCGTGGCCGGGTGGCGGCCTGGCAGCCGTCGAGGAGATCGTCGCGGCGCACACCGGCGGCGTCCGGATCCGCGGCCTGCTCAACGAGCGGACCGCGGCGGAGTGGCACGCCCTGCGGGCGCTGGAGGACGCTGCTCCCGGGGCCCGGCTCGCGGACCTCCCGGAAGCCGACACCGGGCATGCGCTCGATCCCGAGTCGCTGCACGCCTGGGGCGACGCCGACGGCCGGGCGGTGGCCACCACCTACTGCGGGGACCGCGCCGACCTGTTCGACGCGGTGGTGCTGCCTGCCGAACTGGCCACCGCCCCGCTCGACGGGCTGTGGCAGGCGGAGTCCCGCTCGGGCGCGCTGGTCAACACGCCGACCCGGACGATGGCGGCGGGCCGGCTGATCAAGGTGCTGCGCGCCGGGCTCGCCGAGCGGCTGCCGGAGTACCTGGTGCCCTCGGTGCTGATGCTGATCGACACCATCCCGATGACCACCAACGGCAAGGTCGACCGCCAGGCGCTGCCCGCACCCACGTACACCGGCGACGGCTCGGGGCGCAGCCCGCGCGACGACCGCGAAGCGCTGCTGTGCGACCTGTTCACGGAGGTGCTGGGCGTCGACCGGATCACCATCGACGACAGCTTCTTCGACCTGGGCGGCCACTCGCTGCTCGCCACCCGGCTGGTCAGCCGGGTCCGCACCGCGCTGGGCGTGGAGCTCCCCGTCCGGGCGCTGTTCGAGGCGCCGAGCGTCGCCGACCTGGCCCAGCGCCTGACCGGCGGGACGCGGGCCAGGCCGGCGCTGGAGCGGGCGGTGCGGCCGGCGACGCTGCCGCTGTCGCACGCACAGCAGCGGATCTGGTTCGAGCACAGCCTGGAAGGCCCGTCGCCGACCTACAACATGCCGTTCGCGTTCCGGCTGACCGGCGACCTGGACACGGCGGCGCTGCGCGCGGCGGTGGACGACCTGGTGGCGCGCCACGAGCCACTGCGTACGGTCTTCCCGGTGGTGGACGGCGTACCCGAGCAGTATGTGCGGCCGGCCGTCGAGGCCATGGCGCCTTTCACCGAGGAGACGGTGCCGGCCGCGCAGTCCGCGGCCCGGCTCGCCGCGGCGGCCCGGCACGCCTTCGACCTGGCGGCCGAGATCCCGGTCCGGACGTGGCTTTTGCGGACCGGCCCGGACGAGCACGTGCTGCTGATCCTGATCCACCACATCGCCGCCGACGGCTGGTCGATGGGCCCGCTGGCCCGCGACCTGGTGACGGCGTACACGGCCCGGCGCTCCGGCGGCGCGCCGGCCTGGGACGCGCTGCCGGTCGAATACGCCGATTACGCCCTGTGGCAGCGGCAGTTGCTGGGCGATCCCTCCGACCCGCACAGCGAGTACACCCGGCAACTGGAGTACTGGGCGCAGCAGCTCGCGGAGCTCCCGGACGGCGTGGGCTTCCCCACCGACCGGCCGCGGCACACGGCGACCTCGCAACTGGGCGCAACCACCTGGCTGGAGGTGCCCGCCCGGGTGCACCGGGGGCTGGCGGAGCTGGCTCGCGGTCAGGGCGCGACGACGTTCATGGTGCTGCAGGCGGCCATGGCGGCGCTGCTCACCCGCTACGGTGCGGGCACCGACATCGCGATCGGTACCGGCATCGCGGGCCGCACGGACGAGGCACTGGAGGAGCTGGTCGGGTTCTTCGTCAACACCCTGGTGATACGGACCGACACCTCGGGCGACCCGCGGTTCGTCGACCTGGTCGCGCAGGCGCGGGAGACCGGCATCGCCGCGTACGAACACCAGGACCTGCCGTTCCACCAGGTGGTGGAGCGCCTGAACCCGGAGCGCTCGGCGTCGGGGCACCCGCTGTTCCAGGTGGCGTTCTTCCTGCAGAACAGCCCGGTGGAGCGGTTCACGCTGCCCGGGATGGAGCTGGAGGTGCAGGAGGCGCCCACCGGGAACTCGGTGTTCGACCTCTTCTTCAGCGTCTCCGAGCGGCCCGACCGGGGCGGTCTGGACGTGATGGTCCAGTACCGCACCGAGCTGTTCGACGCGGCGACCGTGGAGCGGATCACCTCCCGCTGGACGGCCGTGCTCGACTTCGTCCTGGCGCACCCCGAGGCCGCCCTGTCGAAGATCGACATCGTCTCGCCGGACGAGCGGGCCGAGCTGCTCGGCAAGCGCAACGCCACGGAGGCGGTGTACCCGGAGCAGACCGTCGCCTCGATGATCGAGGAGTGCGCCCGGACAACACCCGACGCGCCGGCGGTCGAGGACGGGTCCACCGTTCTGACGTACCGTCAACTCAACCTGCGGGCGAACCGGTTGGCACGCCTGCTGGCCGAGCGGGGAGTCCGGCCGGAGGACCGGGTCGGCGTCCATCTGGCCCGCACGCCGGACCTGGTCGTGGCGCTGACGGCACTGCTGAAGCTCGGCGCCGCCTACCTGCCGCTCGACCCGGCGTACCCGGACGACCGGCTGGCGTACCTGCTCGACGACGCCCGGCCCCGGCTCTGCCTGACCGCCGGGCGCCCCGCGCGGGTGCTCGACGGCGTGCAGAGCATCGCGCTGGACGACGATGGGACGGCGGCGGCGCTGGCCGCACAGTCGGACCAGGACCTGGACGCGGCGCCGTGCCACCCCGAGCAGAGCGCGTACATCATCTACACCTCGGGCTCCACCGGCCGCCCCAAAGGCGTCCTGGTGCCGCACCGTGCCCTGCACAAGCTCGCCCAGGAGTACCGCGCCCTGATGCCGCGCGAGCGGCGGGTCGCCCAGTTCGCCGCCGCCGGTTTCGACGTCTCCCTCCAGGAGATGTGCACGGCGCTGGCGTCCGGCGCGACCGTGGTGCTCTGCCCCGACACAGTGCGGCGCGATCCGCAGGCGCTGGCCGCCTGGATCGGCCGTCGGTCCGTCACCGAGCTGCACCTGCCGAACATCGCGCTGCAGGCGCTGGTCGACGCGCTGCCCGGGACCGAGGACGACCTGGCCCCGCTGACGCACATCGTCCAGGCCGGCGAGGCGATGGCGCACTCGGCGTCGCTGCGCCGCGCGCTGGCCCGCAACCGCGCCCTGACCGTGCACAACGAGTACGGACCGACCGAGACCGGCATCGTCGTCATCGCGTGGCGCGGGCGAGAGCTGCCGCCGTCGTCCCCCGAGGTACCGATCGGCCGACCGATGGCGAACGTGCGCGTGTACGTGCTGGACCAGTGGCTGGGCCCGGTGGTCGACGGCGTGATCGGCGAGCTGTACCTGGCGGGCGCCACGGTGGCCAACGGATATGTGGGGCAGCGGGGGCTGAGCGCGTCCCGGTTCGTCGCCGATCCGTACGGGCCGCCCGGGTCGCGGATGTACCGCACCGGCGACCTGGTGCGCTGGAATACCGCTGCCGAGCTGGAGTTCCTGGGCCGGACGGACGACCAGGTGAAGATCCGCGGGTTCCGGATCGAGCCGGGCGAGGTCGAGGTGGCGCTGCGCGAGGAGCCGGGGGTGGCCGCAGCCGCGGTGACCGTCCGCGAGGACGAGCCGGGCAACCGCCGGCTGGTCGGCTACGTCGTCCCGCCACCGGGCGGGGCGATCGACACGGTCACGCTGCGGCGGTCGCTGGAGCGGCGGCTGCCGGCGCACCTGGTGCCGTCGGCGCTGGTGGAGATCCCGGCGATCCCCGTCACCCGGAACGGGAAGCTCGACCGGCGCGCGCTGCCGGCCCCGGGCCGCCCGGCCGGTAGCGACGGCCGCGCGCCCCGCGACGAGCGCGAGCGGGCCCTGTGCGCGGTGTTCGCCGAGGTGCTGGGGACCGATGAGGTGACCGTCGACGACAGCTTCTTCGAACTCGGCGGCCACTCGCTGCTGGCGACCCGCCTGACCGGCCGGATCCGGTCGGTTCTCGGCATCGACGTGCCGGTGCGGGTGCTGTTCGAGACGCCCACCGTGGCGGGCATCACCGCCCGCCTCGACGGCGCCACCGGCCGCGACGCCTACGCCCCGGTGCTGCCCCTGCGCGAAAAGGGAGATGCCGCCCCGCTGTTCTGCGTCCACCCACTGGGCGGCCTCGGCTGGCCGTACGTCGGCCTGCTGCCGCACCTCGACCGGGCGGCCCCGGTGTTCGCGCTCCAGGCGGAGGGGGTCGCCACCACCCCGGCCGGCTACGTCACCCTGGAGCACATGGCCGAGGTCTACGCGGAGCGGATCGTCCGCGCCCACAGCGGCCCGGTCCACCTTCTCGGCTGGTCCTTCGGCGGAAAACTGGCCCACGCCACGGCCGTTCGGCTGGAATCGCTCGGCGTGGAGGTGCCGTCGCTGACCATCATCGACGCGAGCCCGAACCCGGCCGGGCACCGTGAGGAGAGCGTGTACCTCGACATCCTCGGCATGCTCGGCCTCGGCCGCGACGAGATCGACGACTCGATGCTGGAGTTCGAGGGCTTCATCGCCGCCCTGCGCTCCCATGCCGCGCCGCTGGCCGAACTGACCCGTGAGCAGGTGGGCAACCTCGCCGAGATCATGGCGGGCCACCTGGCACTGGCCGGCCGGCACAGCGTCGGCGTCTTCCACGGCCGCACCACCCTGATCGCGTCCAGCCTCACGCTGGCGGCCGGCACGGCCGGTACGGTCGGCGCGGAGGACTGGGCGCCGTACCTCGCCAGGCAACCCCGCTACCAGGTGGTCGACTTCGAGCACCTGCACCTGATGATGCCCGAAGCCCTGGAGGTCATCGGTCCGCTGGTGAACGCCACGCTCACCGACCAGGCCTGACCCCAGGCCTTCAAAACGCCGCCGACCACCGCCGATCCCGGTGGCCGGCGGCGTTCCGGCGTTCGGGCGTTCCCGGACGGTTCGAAGATGAGACCGGGTCGTCTCGCCGACCGGAGAGAGCCGATGCGCCGGAGCTCCGTGGGGGAAGGCCGTATGCCCGCGGACTCCGCTCCCGGCTCCCTTAGGGCTCGCAGAGAATCAACATGCTGGTTTGATCTTTGTGGGGCTGCTGTTGGTGAGGAGCGCGGTGACGTCAGCGGGTGTGCGGAACCTGGCTGTCGAGGGTGGAATGGTGTAGCCGTGCTCGGCCAGGAGGGGCTGGACTTGGTGAACGGCCCTGGTGAGGGTGCTGGTGTTGACCCCGAAGAGCTGGGCGATGAGGTCGCGGGTGCCGAGTTGGCGCAGGTAGAGCACGGTGGCCAGGACTCTGTCGAAGGTGGTCAGCCTGTCTCTGGCCCCAGCGCCCCGAGCACGGATGCGCTCGCCTCCTCGTTGTCGGAGCCGTCCTTGCTCGCGTAACTCGTCCAGAGATCTTCAATGGTTGAGGTTACCGCGGAGAGGATCGATGGCAGGGCCGGCGACGTCCCTCGCGCACTGAACGGTTGTCGGGCACACTGTGCCGGTGGAATACGTCGGCCGGGTGCCCTGTCCGCCCCTCGACCGGTTCGTCGACGACATCTACTGCCTGACCGGGGTGCCGCGCCATCGCCGGATGAACATCCCGCCGATGCCGTCGGCGCACCTGTTCCTCAACCTGGGCGGGCCCGTCCGCCTGTGGGACTCCGACCCTGTGGTGCCGTCGGCTGTGTTGGCCGATGGGTGGTTCTTGGGCGTATGGACCAGGCGTTTCCTCGTCGAGTACCCCGCACGGGTGCGGCTCGTCGGGGTGCACTTCAAGCCGTGGGGGATGTCGCCGTTCCTAGACATGCCGGCGAGTGAGCTGCGGGACCGATGGGTGCCGGTTGACGCCGTCTGGCAACGGTCGGTGGACCGGATTCGCAACCAGGCCGGCGACATCGCGTCGGCGACCGAGACACTGCGGGTGCTGGAAGCGGAGCTGCTGTCGCGGCTTGCCGAGGCGCCGTCGCGCGGTCTCGACCTGGTCCTGCACGCAGGCGGGCGTTTGGAGACGTCCAACGGAACGATCCCGATCGGTGCGCTGACCGCGGGCGCCGGGGTAAGTGGCAACCACCTGGCCGCGCAGTTCAAGGCTCATGTCGGGGTCACCCCGAAGCGGGTGGCGCGGATCTACCGCTTCGCGCGGCTGATCATGTCCGTGGACGCCCTGCGTCCGGTCGACTGGTCGGAGCTCGCGCACGCGGCAGGCTACTTCGACCGGGCTCATTTCAGCAGGGAGTTCAAAGACTTCACCGGCCACACCCCGACGGAGTACCTGGCCCTGCGGCGCCGATTCCCCGCCGAGCAGGGGTTCCCGCCGGACGCAGGTCCGATGCCCGCTGATTGATTTCTTACATGCCCGGTCGCCTCCCGGGGCGACAAGATCGGGGGTGAACACGCAGAGAGAGTCGAGGAGGACCCGTGGGCACAGTGATCATGCACAACGTGGTGTCGGTGGACGGCTTCATCGCCGATGCCAACGACGACGTCGGGCCACTCCACGAGTGGTATTTCAGCGGGAACACCCCGATCACCGAAGGCGGCGACCAGCAGTACGACCACTCTAGCGTCGGAAGCGGCTTCCAGGTCTCACGTGCATCGGCGGAGTACGTCCGGCCGATGTGGGAGTCGATCGGCACGATCGTGATGGGCCGCCACTTCTTCGACCTGATGAACGGCTGGGAAGGCAACCAGCCCGCCGGCGACCACGTGGTCGTGGTGTCCCATCGGCCCAAGCCCGAGGGCTGGCACCCTGAGGCGTCGTTCCACTTCGTCGACGGCGTGACGGCTGCGATCGACAAGGCCCAGGAGCTCGCCGGTGAGCGAGTCGTCGCTGTGAGCGCCGGCGAGGTGGGCGGTCAGATCCTCGCGGCCGGCCTCGTGGACGAGGTGGCCATGGACGTGGTGCCGGTGGTCTTCGGGTCGGGCAAACGCTACTTCGGCAGCATCGACGGCCAGCAGCTGCTGGAGAATCCCCACGTGGTCATCCAGGGCGACCGGGTGCTGCACCTCAGGTTCAAGGTACGCCGCTAGAGATCTTCAATGGCTTAGGTTGCGGCGGTGTAAGGTCCAGGCCGGTCTTCGCGAGGAAGCCCTCGATGAGGCTCGTGCGGTACTGCATGCGCTTGAGGCGGGTCTTGACCATGGCGTTCAGCTGGTCGATTCCGTGCTTGGCGAGGTTCGCCAGTGACCGTTTGAGGTGGGACCACACCGCCTCGACCGGGTTGAGTTCGGGTGCGTACGGCGGCAGCTGGTAGACGGTGAGCCAGTCCCGGTTCGCGACCAGCTGCCGCATCGCGCGGCTGACATGGGTGTTCAAGATGCCCCTATGTTGCGTCAAGTGGCAGCGGTTGCGGCGGTGGAGGCAGTCGTCGGTTGGATCTGCCGGTAGATCTCTCGGGCCACGTAGCGTTTGAGGCAGCGGATGATCTCGCGTTTCGACATGCCCTGCTTCGTGCGTCGTTCGAGGTAGGTGCGCGTGCGGGTGTCACGGCGGAGACGTGTCACGACGATGCGGTAGAGGGCTGCGTTGGCCTGGCGGTTGCCGCCGCGGTTCAGTCGTCGTCGCTGGGTCTTTCCGGAGGACTGTTCGACAGGGCTGACGCCACACAGAGCAGCGAAGGATGCCTCGTTTGCCAGCGGCTCCGGGTTGTCGCCGGCGGCGATCAGCAACGCCGAGGATCACGTCCTCCGCCGGCTGTTGTTCTGGCCGTCCTGGATAGAGCCCTTCACCGAATTGAGCGCCCGCTGCTTCGGCAAGTTGGTTGCCTCGGTGCGACGCGAGGAAGCTTCGGATCAGCAGCGCGGCTGGCCCTGGAGTCTGCTGTTGGAGGACCGTGTCCTGTTGGTGACGGTGTACTGGCGCACGAACTTGACGATGCGGCGACTTGCTCCGTTGTTCGGGATCTCCAAGTCGGCCGCTGACCGGAATCTCGAAGTCAGCCGTGGACAGGATCCTGGACCACCTCGCGCCGCTGCTGACGATCTCGCCGGCCCGCCGCAAACGGGAAGACACCGTGTACATCGTCGATGGCACCTTGGTGCCCACCCGGGGCCGGAGCATCGCAGCAAGAACTATCGCTACTCGACGAACCTCCAGGCGGTCATCGACGCCAACAGCCGCTTGGTCGTGGCGATCGGTGAACCGCTGCCTGGCAGCCGTAACGACTGCCGGGCTTTCAGCGAGTCCGGAGTGGACCGGGCATGCCGCAGTGTTCCCACCATCGCCGAGGGCGGCTACCAGGGCACCGGGCTGCTCATCCCGCACCGCAAACGGCGAGGCCAGGAGCGTCTGAGTCTGCAGCAGGAGGCCGAGAACGCCGTCCATCGACGGGGCCGGGCCCGTGTCGAGCGCTCCCTGGCCCGCGTGAAGAACTGGAAGGTCCTGCGGGACTGCCGGCTTAAGGGGAATGGCGTTCGCCTGGCCATGCTCGGCGTTGCGCGCCTGCACAACATGGCCCTCAGCAGATAACTCAGCCCTCATACGGGACAACCGTCTAGGTGACGGCCACGACCTGACCGTTGACGTACATCCCGACAGGTCCTCAGTTGTCGTGGTAACCGGCAGGCGTGAAACTGCCCTCGTGGTGGCCGGTGGGTGCGACGCCGCCGTCTATGTGACCAGCGGGCTGAAGTCGGTGGCTGTCCCATGGCTGCGCGAGCGCCGACGCCGCCGGAGCCACACCCATCACCACGGCTGCAGTGGTGATGAGGATGGTGATCATACGTTTACGCATTTCCTTCCCCCTTATGTTGGACAGCGGGATCCATGGCGGGCCGCCGATACCACTGTCCATTCTCTCTGAACCCGCAGGGAATTGTCGTGTTGTTTTTCAGCGTCTGCCGCACTGTCCTTGTTCAAAGTGCCGTGCCACCACGCCATGAAGCGCAGGTCAGCGCGGGTGCTGCTGGTGGCGACGTACGGGCGGACGAACCTGACGTTGCGGTAGTTGGAGCCGATGTTCGGGGTGTCGAAGTCCGTGGCTGACAGGATCCTGGACTACCTGGCACCGCTACTCGCGATCCCGCCGGCCCGCGGCCGCGCGAGCACGCCGTTCGCGTTGTCGACGGCACCCCGGTACCCACCCGCGACCGCACGGTCGCAGACTTGAGCAAAACCACCGGTGCTCGACCAACCTCCCAGGCGTCATCGGCGCCAACAGTCGCTTGGTCATGGTTATCGGCCTGCTCCTGCCCGGGAGCCGCAACGACCACCTGCCTGCGCGTCCCGCACCGCAAACGACGCGGTCAGACACACCTCAGCCTGCCGCAGGAAACAGGGGACGCCGTCCACCGTCGGGCCCGGCCACGGGTCGAAAAGGCCCTGTCGTGGCTCAACAACGCGACACCTTTATCAGACAGGCCCAGTCGGGCGGGACGCACTTGCTGGACCAGCCGCTCAACGCGGTGCAACTGACCACGAACGGCGACTTCCAGGCCGACGGTTCTGGACGTCGGCTCTTCGAGGTGCTGCTACGCGACTTGTCGAAAGGCCGCTGAATGAACGGGGGGACGGTCTGCGGGTCACCGTCGTCTCCCCGGGTTTCGTCCGCACGGACTTCGCGGACCCCATGCTCCCGGCACTGCGGGAGCGGATCGTGGAGCAGATGGAACAGATGGGGCTCTCGCCCGACGCGGTGGCCCGCGCCATCGCGTTCGCCATCGAGCAGCCGGAAGGGTGTCGATGTGGGAGACATCGTCGTCCGCCCCACTGCCCAGTCCTGAACCACCTGACACCTGGTCGTGACTGACGCCGAGCGGCAGACAGGTCCGCGGGCCGGTGGGTGCACGAGGCGCCCCATGGCTGTCGCCGTCGTGCCGCCTCCCTGGCCGCGCCACGCGGTCGACGCGGCGCGCGTGACCGACACGTGAAAAGGGAGGAAGCCGCCGAGTCCGGAACATGGGCCGGCGCTTCGAGCTTGAGCAGGTGGACGTTTTCGCGTTGTGGCCACCACCCGGCACGACACCGCCGTCACCCGCTGGGCCATCGACCAACCCGTCCACGACATGTTCCCGGCCGGTCGCAGCAGAAGTGGAGACGCCGTTCCCGCGGTGACGGCATCCACGGCGGCGCAGCTATGGAGGGGCGCGCGTGGAAGTGCCTTCCGGCACCGGCCCGACCGCCGGCACCGGGTCCGCGCCGCCGCGGCAGCCGCGGACCCGAAGAGGTCTCCCAGCCGGTCCCAGCCCAACAGGAGCGCCCGGTGCAGGATATGAAGCCACTCCCCGCACCTCCCGTGACGATCGTTTGACCCGCCCCGCAGTTCTCTGTCTCGCCCGTAGCTCGCTCTGTCGTGGACCTGCGCCCGTTTGACCTTTCTGCGCAGCCCTCCGAAAAGCCCTGACGAAGCCCTGAACCGGCCTCCCTTGAACACGGCCCCCGCGCCCCGGAGGCTTGAAGCTGCGGGTCGATGTGGGCAGCTGAGGGACGCCGGACGCGACCTGCACCGTCGGGATGTCATGGTCATTACATGAGCGGGGAGTGGGTACGTATGCACAGCACCTTGATCGTCGCCAGGCTGGAACCGGGCGCGAGCGTGAACGTGGCCGACCTGTTCGCCGATTTCGACGCGACCGAGATGCCGCACAGGATGGGGACCAGGCGGCGCCAGCTTTTTCACTATCGGGGCCTGTACTTCCACCTTCAGGACTTCGACGAGGACAACGGGGGAGAGCTGATCGAGGCGGCGAAGGCCGACCCCAGGTTCGTCGGGATCAGCAACGACCTTAAGCCGTTCATCGAGGCGTACGACCCGGCGACTTGGCGCTCACCGGCGGACGCGATGGCGACACGGTTCTATGCGTGGGAAGCGTCCGCGTGAGCGCGCGTCGCGTCGTCATCACGGGGCTTGAGGTACTGGCGCCGGGTGGCGTGGGCGCCAAGAACTTCTGGAACCTGCTGAGTGAGGGGCGTACGGCGACTCGCGGAATCACCTTCTTCGACCCTGCGCCGTTCCGCTCCCGCGTCGCCGCCGAGATCGACTTCGATCCGTACGAGCACGGCCTCACCCCGCAGGAAGTGCGCCGCATGGACCGGGCCGCCCAGTTTGCTGTGGTCGCGGCGCACGGCGCGGTCGCGGACAGCGGGATCGAGTTCGCCGACCTCGACCCGTACCGCACCGGCGTCACCGTCGGGAGCGCTGTCGGCGCCACGATGGGCCTGGACGAGGAGTACCGCGTCGTCAGCGACGGCGGTCGGCTCGCCCTCGTCGACCACGCGTACGCGGCACCGCACCTCTACGACCATCTGGTGCCCAGTTCCTTCGCCGCCGAGGTGGCCCGAGCGGTCGGCGCCGAGGGCCCCGCCACCGTCGTATCCACCGGCTGCACCTCGGGCATCGACTCCGTCGGGTACGCCGCTGAGCTGATCCGCGAGGGAGCGGTGGACATCATGGTCGCCGGCTCGTCGGACGCGCCGATCTCCCCGATCACCATGGCCTGCTTCGACGCGATCAAGGCCACCACCCCCCGCCACGACGACCCGGCCCACGCCTCCCGCCCCTTCGACGGCACCCGCAACGGGTTCGTGCTCGGCGAGGGCGCGGCCGTGTTCGTGCTGGAGGAACTCGACAGTGCTCGCAGGCGGGGCGCCCACATCTATGCGGAGATCGCCGGGTACGCGACCCGCTCCAACGCTTACCACATGACCGGACTGCGCCCCGACGGGGCGGAGATGGCCGAGGCGATCCGGGTCGCCCTCGACGAGGCGCGGCTGCCCGGCGAGGCCATCGACTACATCAACGCGCACGGTTCGGGCACGAAACAGAACGACCGTCACGAGACAGCCGCGTTCAAACGCAGCCTCGGGGCGCATGCCTACCGCACCCCGGTCAGCTCGATCAAGTCGATGGTGGGCCACTCCCTGGGCGCGATCGGCTCCATCGAGATCGCCGCCTCGGTCCTGGCCATGGAGTACGACGTCGTGCCGCCGACCGCCAACCTCCACACCCCCGACCCCGAGTGCGACCTCGACTACGTGCCGCTCGACGCCCGCGACCAGCTCACCGACGCGGTACTCACCGTCGGCAGCGGGTTCGGCGGGTTCCAGAGCGCGATGGTGCTGGTCCAGCCGGAAAGGAAGCAGGCGTGAGCACGGCGACCGTCGTGGTGACCGGACTTGGCGTCGCCTCGCCGACCGGGCTCGGTACCCGCGAGCACTGGGCGGCCACATGCGAGGGCCGCAGCGGCATCGGCCGCCTCACCCGCTTCGACCCGTCCGGCTACCCGGCGAAACTCGCCGGCGAGATCACCGGGTTCACCGCCGAGGAGCACCTGCCGAGTCGGCTCATCCCGCAGACCGACCGGGTGACCCGGCTCGCCCTCGCCGCCACCGACTGGGCGCTGGCCGATGCGGGCGTACGCCCCGACGAGCTGGCCTCCTTCGACATGGGTGTGGTCACCGCGAGCGCGTCCGGCGGCTTCGAGTTCGGCCAGAACGAGCTGCGCAAGCTGTGGAGCCAGGGCAGCCAGCATGTGTCCGCGTACCAGTCCTTCGCCTGGTTCTACGCCGTCAACAGCGGCCAGATCTCCATCCGCAACGGGATGATGGGTCCCAGCGGTGTCGTCGTTAGCGACCAGGCCGGCGGCCTCGACGCGGTGGCCCAGGCCCGGCGGCTGATCCGCAAGGGCACCCGTCTTGTCGTGTCCGGTGGCGTCGACGCCTCCCTGTGCCCCTGGGGCTGGGTCGCGCAGCTCGCCGGCGGCCGGCTCAGCACCAGCGAGGACCCCGCCCGCGCCTACCTCCCCTTCGACCCTGACGCCCGCGGCTATGTACCCGGCGAGGGCGGCGCGATCCTGATCCTGGAGGCCGCCGAGGCCGCCCGCGCACGTGGCGCGCACTCCTACGGTGAGATCGCCGGGTACGGCGCCACCTTCGACCCCAAGCCCGGCAGCGGGCGTCCGCCCGGCCTGCGCAAGGCCGTCGAACTGGCCCTCGCCGACGCGGGCGCCGAGCCCTCGGACGTGGACGTTGTATTCGCCGACGCGGCCGGTGACCCCGAGCTCGACCGCGCCGAGGCCGACGCGCTCACCCAGGTCTTCGGCCCGCGCGGCGTCCCGGTCAGCGGCCCCAAGACCATGACCGGCCGCCTCTACTCGGGCGCCGCCTCCCTCGACCTTGCCACCGCCCTGCTCGCGCTGCGCGACGGGATCGTTCCCGCCGCCGTCAACGTCAAGCTCTCCCCCGAGTACGACATAGACCTGGTGGTCGACCAGCCGCGCCGCCTCGGTCTGCGTACCGCGCTGGTCCTGGCCCGGGGATACGGCGGCTTCAACTCCGCCGTCGTCCTGCGGGCGCCCGCTCCGCACTGACCGCCCCGCCCGAAGGGCCCTGTCCCCACACGCGCCCCCACCACATCCCGAAGCCTCGCGCGCGCCACCCAGCCAGCCCTCACCGGAAGGACCCTCCGTGTCTGCCGACGCGTTCACCCGCACCGATCTCACCCGCATACTCCTGGAAGCCGCTGGCGCCGAAGAGGGCTTCGACCTCGACGGCGACGTCCTGGACACCGAGTTCACCGCGCTCGGCTATGAGTCGCTAGCCCTCCTGGAGACAGCCGGCCGGATCGAGCGCACGTACGGCATCGCCCTCGACGACGACCTGCTGACCGACGCGCTCACCCCGCGCGCCCTCATCGGCGTCGTCAACGACCTGCTGACCGTCGCCCGCACCGTCTGAGAGGCCACCATGACCACGACCACCACCGGCCGCGTCGCTCTCGTCACTGGCGCCACCAGCGGCATCGGCCTGGCCGTCGCCCGACTGCTCGCCGTCCAGGGGCACCGCGTGTTCATCGGTGCCCGCGACGCGGAGAACGTCGAGGCCACGGTCAAGGAACTCGTTGCCGAGGGGCTCGACGTGGCCGGAACGACCGTCGACGTCCGCGAACCCGATGCCGTACGGGAGTTCGTGCGGGCCGCGCTGGAGCGGTTCGGGACGATCGATGTGCTCGTCAACAACGCGGGCCGGTCCGGCGGCGGTGTCACCGCCGATCTCGCCGACGAGCTGTGGGAGGACGTCATCGAGACGAACCTCACCAGCGTCTTCCGGCTCACCCGCGAGGTCCTGACCACAGGCGGGCTGCGCCACAAGGACCGCGGCCGCATCATCAACATCGCCTCCACGGCCGGCAAGCAGGGCGTCGTACTGGGCGCCCCCTACTCCGCGTCGAAGCACGGCGTCGTCGGCTTCACCAAGGCCCTCGGTAACGAACTCGCGCCCACCGGCATCACCGTCAACGCGGTCTGCCCCGGGTATGTCGAGACGCCGATGGCGCAGCGGGTGCGGCAGGGGTACGCCGCCGCCTACGACACCAGCGAGGACGCGATCCTGGAGAAGTTCCAGGCGAAGATCCCGCTCGGCCGGTACTCGACCCCGCAGGAGGTCGCGGGCCTGGTCGGCTACCTCGCCTCCGACCTCGCCGCCTCCATCACCGCACAGGCCCTCAACGTCTGCGGCGGCCTCGGCAACTTCTGACCAGGCCCCAGGACCGACGCGAAGGAGCCCGACCATGACGAAGGAGCCCTGAGCATGACAACCCGTGAGGTCGAGCACGAGATCACCGTCGGCGCCCCCGCGGCGGCCGTCTACCGCCTCATCGCCGACGTGGTGAACTGGCCCCGGATCTTCCCGCCCACCATCCACGTCGACCAGGTCGAGCACACCGGCGCCGAGGAACGCATCCGGATCTGGGCCACGGCACACGGCGAGGCCAAGAACTGGACCTCCCGCCGCACACTGGACGCGCAAGGCTTGCGCATCACCTTCCGGCAGGAGATCAGCCACCCGCCGGTCGCCGCGATGGGCGGCGCCTGGATCATCGAACCGCTCGGTGACCACAAGGCCCGGGTCCGGCTCACGCACGACTACCGCGCGGTCGACGACGACCCGGAAGGGCTCGCCTGGATCGACGAGGCCGTCGACCGCAACAGCCGCTCCGAACTCGCCGCGCTGCGTACCAACGTCGAAGCCGCCCATGCCGCCGAGGACCTGACGTTCTCCTTCACCGACAGCGTCACCGTCACCGGCGCCGCCAAGGACCTCTTCGACTTCGTCAACGAGGCCGACCGGTGGGCCGAGCGGCTCCCGCACGTCGCGTCCGTACGCCTCACCGAGGACACCCCGGGACTCCAGACCCTGGAGATGGACACCCGCGCCAAGGACGGTTCCACGCACACCACCAAGTCGTACCGCGTGACCTTCCCCGACCGGCGCATCGCCTACAAGCAGGTCACCCTGCCCGCGCTGCTGACCCTGCACACCGGCGTGTGGACCTTCGAGGAGACCGGGGAAGGCACTGTCGCCTCCTCCCAGCACACCGTCAGTCTGAACACCGACAACATCACCGCCGTCCTCGGCCCCGAGGCGACCGTCGCCGACGCCCGGACGTACGTCCACACCGCCCTGTCCACCAACAGCCTCGCCACCCTCGGCCACGCCAAGGCGTACGCCGAGACGCTCGCGGGAGAGCGGGGCTGACATGCCCGACACCCAGGTCGTGGTCGTCGGCGCGGGCCCCGTCGGACTGCTGCTCGCCGGGGAACTGCGCCTCGGCGGCGCCGACGTCGTCGTACTCGAACGGCTCGAAGAGCCCACCACCGAGTCGCGGGCCTCGACCCTGCACGCCCGCACGATGGAGATCTTCGACAGCCGGGGGCTGTGGGACGGGGTGGACGGCCCGGCGAGTGACCCGCACGGGCACTTCGCCGGGATCCCGGTCGACCTGACACTGCCCGGCAGCCGGCCGGGGCTGTGGAAGGTGCCCCAGTTCGACACCGAACTGCTGCTCGCGCGCCGGGCCGCCGGGCTCGGTGCCGACGTACGGCGCGGGCAGGAGGTGCGGACGGTCACCGACACGGGCGCGGACGTCGAGGTCGAGACCGGCGACGACGTCGTACGCACCGCCTGGCTCGTCGCCTGCGACGGTGAGGACAGCACCGTACGCCGCCTCCTCGGCGCGGACTTCCCCGGCCACGAAGCACGGCGCGAACTGCTGCGGGCCGACGTCACCGGGATCGACATCCGCGACCGGCGCTTCGAACGGCTGCCGGACGGACTGGCCGTCGCCGCGCGCCGGGCCGACGGGGTGACGCGGGTGATGGTGCACGAGCACGGCGCGCCGGTGCCCGTACGGACCGGTCCGCCCGCGTACGACGAGATCGCCCGCGCCTGGAAGCGCGTCACCGGCGAGGACGTCGGCGCCGGCACCCCGCTGTGGGTGAACGCGTTCGACGACACGACCCGTCAGCTCACCCACTACCGGCACGGCCGCGTCCTGTTCGCGGGCGACGCCGCGCACCGCCAACCCCCCATCGGCGGTCAGGCCCTCAACCTGGGCCTGCACGACGCCTTCAACCTGGGCTGGAAGCTCGCCGCCGAGGTCACCGGCCGCGCCCACCCGGACCTCCTCGACACCTACCACGCCGAACGCCACCCGGCCGGTGCACGCGCCCTGTCCATCATCGAGGCGCAGGCGCTGCTGCTGTTCGGCGGCCCCGAGGTGGAACCCGTACGTGCCCTGCTCACCGAACTCATCGGCCACGAACCGGTCCGCGCCCACCTCGCCTCGACGATCGGCGGCCTCGACGTCCACTACGACGGCGTCGGCGCCCGTTGGCCGCACAGCACCGAACCTCTGCGCGCCGGACGGGGGTTGCTCCTCGGACCCACCGACCTCCCGGGCGGCGTCCCCCACGCCCCCGCCGAGCACTGGACCCTCGTACGGCCCGACGGGCACACCGTCTGGGCGGACCCGTCCGACCCGCCGCCCCCAGAGGTGCTCGCCCGCTGGTTCACCCCACCGACGACCTAAGGAAACCCGCCATGCCCCTGATCTCGCCCGACGACGGCTACCTGACCGTCTTCAACCTCTTCGAGACGGACACCCGGCCCCTCCAGGACGACGTGCTCGCCGCGATGCGCGACATCATCGACCACGCCGACTATCCCGGCTGGATCTCCTCGACGCTGCACTCGGGCGTGGACGAGCCGGGCACCGTCAACTACATCCAGTGGCGCAGCGCCGCCGACCTCAAGGCCCGCTACGAGGGCCAGAAGTTCCAACGGAAGACCGTACCGCTGTTCCACAAACTCGCCCGGACCGTACGCCTGTTGAAGACCGAACTCGCCTTCACCCAGCACCACCCCGCGCTGCACCGCGGCATCGAGATCGCGCCGGAACGCGACGACTACACCGTCGTGATCGTCCTCGACACACGCCCCGAGGACCAGAAGGACCTCCTGGAGACTCTCGCCGAACCGGACGAGTGGATCACGACCGTCCCCGGCTACCGCTCGCACACCTACTTCCGGGGCGTGGAGGGCACATACGTCGTCAACTACGCCCAGTGGGACAGCAAGGAGGCGTACGACGCCTTCCACACCCTTCCCGAGGAGCAGCGGCCTGCCGACGTCCGCCGGGGCCGGGAGCGGGCGCGGTCCCTCGTCACCGGGCGGCAGGCCAACACCTACCGGGTGACACACGCGCGGTCGGCCATGCCGGCGAAGGACTGACCGGCATGGCCGACACCGACACCGACGTCATCGTCGTCGGCGCGGGACCGACCGGGCTGACGCTCGCCGCTGAACTGCGCCTGGGGGGCGCGCGGGTGACGGTCGTGGAGCGGCTCGCCGAGCCCACCGGACAGTCCCGGGGGCTTGGCTTCACCGCCCGTGCGATGGAGGCCTTCGACCAGCGGGGGCTGCTGCCGCGCTTCGGCATGCCGGAGATCAGCCCGGTCGGCCACTTCGGCGGGGTGCGGTTCGACTACACCGTCCTGCCGGGCGCCCACTTCGGGGCCCGGGGAATACCGCAGTCGCGCACCGAGGCGGTACTGGAGGAGTGGGCGACCGAACTCGGCGCGGTCGTCCACCGGGGATGGGAGTTCACCGGCCTGGAGGCCGGTGATGCGGCGGTGGAGATCACCGTACGCACCCCCGAAGGGCCTGGGCGACTGCGCGCCTCCTACCTCGTGGGCGCCGACGGAGGTCACAGCCCCGTGCGTGAGGCCGCCGGCATCGCCTTTCCCGGCACACCGGCCGCCCGTGTCATGTACCTCGCGGACGTGGTGGGGCGCGGGCTGCGGCCCCGGCCGCTCGGGGAGCGCCTGGAACACGGCATGGTGATGGCGGCGCCGCTGACCGACGGGGTCGACCGCATCATCGTCTGCCCGGACGGCGCACCGCCCCGCGAGGACGCGGCGCCCGTCACGTTCGCCGAGGTCGCGGACGCCTGGCGGCGACTCACCGGCGAGGACATCGCCGACGCCGGCACCGAGTGGGTCAGCTCCTTCACGGACGCCACCCGGCAGGCGGCCACCTACCGCGCGGGCCGGGTCCTGCTCGCCGGGGACGCCGCCCACATCCACCTCCCGGCCGGCGGCCAGGGCATGAGCACCGGCATCCTGGACGCCGTCAACCTGGGTTGGAAGCTCGCCGCCGAGGTCACCGGCCGCGCCCACCCGGACCTCCTCGACACCTACCACGCCGAACGCTACGCGGTCGGCGCTCGCCTGCTGCTGAACACCCGCGCCCAGGGAACGGTCTTCCTCGGCGGCCGGGAGTCCGACCCGCTGCGCGCCCTGTTCGCCGAACTCATCGCGTACGACGACGTCAAACGCCATCTCGCTGGCGCGGTGAGCGGTGTCGACGTCCGGTACGACCTCGGCACAGGGCATCCGCTGACCGGCGGGCGGGTCGCACCGCGGGCCCTGGTCGGGCCCGCCGGGGAGACCAGCACCGCCCAACTCCTGCACCCCGCGCGCGGCGTCCTGCTCGACCTCGCCGACGATCCGGAGGTCCGCACGGCCGCCGCCCCCTGGCATGACCGGGTGACCGTCACGACCGCCAAGCCGGCCGACGCCCCGCACGACGAACTGGCAGACGTGAAAGCCCTGTTGATCCGCCCCGACGGGCACGCCGCGTGGGTGTCCGCCGCACCCGGCGGCGAAGGGCTCACTGACGCCCTGCACCGCTGGTTCGGACCCGTCACCGACCGAGAGGCAGTACCGGCATGATTGAGAAGACCCTCGCCGACCTGAGGGACAGGGCCGAGCTCACCGCCCTCGCCGACCGGTACGTCACCCACCTCGACCGCGACCGGCACCGCGACGACTGGTTCGGCGCGGTCTTCACCGACGACGTCCACCTCACCTTCCCCATGGGCGAGTACAAGGGGATCGCTGGGCTGATCGAGTTCCAGGAGATGGCCCGTACGACCTTCGAGCGCACCCACCACACCGCGTCCAACTATTCCATCGACGCCGACGGCGACCGGGCCACGATCCGTGCGCACCTGACCGCCGTACATGTCCGCACGGCCGCCGAGCCCGGCGTCCACTTCACCATCGGCGGGCACTACGAGGCCGGTGCGGTGCGGACCGCGGACGGCTGGCGCATCGACCGGTTCGTCTTCGACCTGGTGTGGCACGAAGGGCAGGGTCCGCAGGGAGCACCGGGGCACTGACCTCGCGACTTTGCACAGATCTGACGTACCGCGCAAAGACCTGACATCAGCGCGGCTTGTACCACCCGACCGGCCTCGACACACTTCAGATGGGCCTGTCGGTGTGTCCCGGTCGGACCCCACCAGCCGACCCCGCCGTCAAGGAGGAAGCTTCGCCATGCCCCCAGGTTCCAGTGAACTGCCGCTGCACGTACAGGTGTTGCAGCTCGCCACCGCAGGATGGCTCGCCCAGGCGGTCAGCGCGACCGCCGAACTCGAAGTCGCCGACGCGCTCGCCGAAGGCCCCCGGCCGCTCGCCGAACTCGCCGCCGCGACCGACACGCACGCGCCCAGCCTCCACCGGCTGCTGCGGGCCGGCGCCGATATCGGCCTGTTCACCGAACACGACGGCCAGGTCTTCGAACTGACCGCGCTGGGCGACGCGTTGCGCGCCGACAGCCCGGTCAGCCTGCGCAACTTCGCGATCTGGACCGGGCTGCCCGCCGAACGGCACGCCTGGGCCGGCCTCGCCGACGCCGTACGCACCGGGCACACCGCCTTCCCCGAGGTGCTGGGCACGTCTGTCTGGGACTACCTGCACGACCACCCCGACGTGCTCGGCGTCTTCGACCGGGCCATGACCGAGGCGTCCCGGCAGATCATCTCGCCGGTCGTCGCCGCCTACGACTTCGCGCGTTTCTCGACGATCATCGACGCGGGCGGAGGGCGGGGCGCGCTGCTGGCCGCCGTCCTCGCGTCCGCACCGGGGGCGCGCGGGATCCTGTACGACCGGCCCGAGGTCATCGCCTCGGCGGGGCAGCCGCTGCGGGACGCCGGGGTGGCCGACCGGGCGCAGCTGGTCGCCGGGGACTTCTTCGAGTCCGTACCGGGCGACGGGGACGCCGTGATCCTTTCCAACATCATCCACGACTGGGACGACGAGCAGTCCCGGCGCATCCTGACCAACGCGCGTGCCGCGCTGGCCGACGGGGGACACGTGCTGCTGGTCGAGGCCGTGGTGCCGGACCGGCCTCGGCCGTCACCGACGGTTTCCCTGATGGACCTCGACATGCTGGTCGTCGCAGGGGGACAGCAGCGTACCGCCGGTGAGTTCGAGGTGCTGCTGGCGGACTCGGGGCTCAAGCTGACGCGGGTCGTGCCGGGTGGGCATTGCAGCGTGATCGAGGCGGTACGGATCTGACATGGGGGATGCACCTCTCGAAACGCCCACTGAAATCCGTACCGAGGAAAGAATCAGATGACAGAACCGTTGGCACGCAAACTGTGGTTCGGGATCGGGCCGGGGGTCGCCGTCGACGACGCGCCGGATGTCGTGCGCCGGGTCGAGTACGCCGATCGGGCCGGGCTCGACTTCTTCGCGCTGTCCGACCATCCGTACTACGGCGATCGGCTGGAGGCGTACAGCACGCTCGGCCTGCTCCTCGGCCGGACCCGGAGCATCACCGGCGTCACGACCGTCACCAACCTGCCGACCCGCCCGGTACCGCTGCTGGCCCGCACCCTGTCGACGCTGTCCGTGCTCTCCGGGGGCCGGGTCGTCCTCGGTATCGGCGCGGGCGGCTACTGGGACGACATCGCCCGCTTCGGTGTCACCCGCCTCGGCCCGGCCGCCGCGGTCCGCGCTCTGGAGGAAGCCATCAGTCTGGTGCGGGCACTGTCCGGCGGCCCGGCCCCGGTCACCCTGACCGGCGAGTTCACCCAGGTCGTCGGGCTCGACCCGGCACCGGTGCCCGCACCGCAGGTCTGGACGGGCTCCGTCGGGCCCAAGTCCCTCGCGGTGACCGGGCGTTCGGCGGATGGCTGGATCCCCGGCCACGCGGCGGACTGGCACAGCGAGCAGTACCGCAGGTCACGGCCGCTGATCGAGGAAGCCGCGCACTCGGTGGGCCGTGACCCTGCCGACATCGCGACCGTCTTCAACCTGCCGGCCCGCATCACCGATGCCCCCGTCAACGTCCCGCGCGACGCGTCCGGGCGGTGGCAGGGCGGTTCCGTCGGCCAGTGGATCACCGAGCTGACCGAGGCCGTCCTCGAACACGGCGCGTCCGGATTCGTGTACTTCGCGTCCGGTGACCCCTTGGGGCAGGTCGGCCTCCGGCGATGGGCCGAGGAGATCGTGCCTGCCGTACGGGAAGCGGTGGCCAAGAACTGAAGAACGAGCACACGCCCGCTGTCCCGAGTTCCTTCGAGAAAGGTCCTGAGATGCCCACCAGAACTACCCGCTCGCGCCGTCGGCCTCGTCTCGCGGGCGCGCTGCTCGCGGTCGTCCTGCCCGTCGCCGCGTGTTCGGGCGGTGGCGGCGACTCGGGCGGTACGAGTGACGGGGCGCCGCGTGACGGAGGGACGCTGCTGGTCGGGGCCGAGGCGGATCCGGGGTGCCTGGATCCGCAGCAGACGGGGCAGATCAGCGCGATCGACGTCACTCGATCCGTGGTCGACTCGCTCACCGCGCAGGACCCGAAGTCCGGCAAGATCGTGCCCTGGCTGGCGAAGTCGTTCACGACCAGTGCGGACGGCAGCGCGTTCACGTTCGTGCTGCGCGACGGCGTCACCTTCAGCGACGGCAAGCCCGTCGACGCGGCGGCGGTGAAGACCACGTTCGACAACCTGGTGAAGCTGCCCGCGAATGGGGCCCCCAGCTATCTGATCGGCTACCGGGGCACGACCGTCACCGACTCGCACACCCTCACCGTCACTTTCAAGACGGCCAACGCCCAGTTCCTCCAGGCGACGTCCACCGTCGGCCTGGGGATCCTGTCGCCCGCGTCGTTCACGGCTTCGGCCGCCGACCGATGCCGGGGCGAGTTCATCGGCTCGGGCCCGTACGTCCTGGACCACTACCACACCAACCGGGAAGCTGTACTGAACAAGCGGGCGGACTACGCCTGGCCGTCGTCCCTCGCCGCGCACAAGGGCGCCGCCCACCTCGCCGAGGTGAAGTTCACGTTCATCCCGGAGGCCGGAGCCCGCACCGGCGCCCTCTCCTCCGGACAGGTCGGCATAGCCAAGGCCCTCCAGCCGACGGATGAGGCCCAGTTCACGGGCAACGGCTTCCGCGTTCTGTCGGCGCCGGGACCCGGGCTCGTACCGCCGCTCTCCCTCAACCACCAGGGGATTCTCGCCGACCAGAAGGTCCGTGAGGCGCTCCTCAAGGGCATCGACCGGCAGGGGCTCGTCGACTCCGTGTTTAGCGACTCGTACAAGACCGCCACGAGTGTGCTGTCCTCGGCGACGCCGTACTACGAGGACTTCTCCGACAGACTCCGACACGACCCGCAGGGCGCCAAGTCCCTGCTGGACAGCGCGGGGTGGAAGGAGGGTAAGAACGGCATCCGGGAGAAGGACGGCAAGCCGCTCACCCTCACCTGGCTGATCCCCGCGCCGATGCCGCCCGCGAACGAGGCCGTGCAGCAGCAGCTCCGCAAGATCGGCGTCGACCTGAAGCTGAAGGCAGTCACCCCCGCCGTCTACGTCGAACAGCAGCAGAAGGGCAACTTCGACCTGACCGCGGTCGGTGTCACCCGCGCCGACCCGGACGTCCTGCGCAACATCTTCTACACCAAGAGCGCCAACCTCTGGCACCTGCCGCCGAGCCGACTCGACACCTATCTGGAGCAGGAGGCCGCGGCGACCGACGCGAAGACCCGCCAGACCGCCGTGTCCAACGCGGTCCGCTGGATCCTCGACCACGCGGACACCGTCCCCCTGTACGAGGGTGCCCAGGTCCACGGCGTCTCCGACAAGGTCAGGGGCTTCACGCTCGACGCCTCCAACCGGTTCGACCTGCACGACACCTGGCTGGGCTGAGGGAGATCGACTGTGCACACGGCCCTGCACGCGGCCACCCGGACACTGCGAGCGGTGTTCGTCGTCTGGGCCGCGTTCACCCTCACCTTTGTCGCGCTGCGGCTACTGCCCGGCGACCCGGTCGCGCTCATGCTCAGCGGGCGCGGTGGCTTCGCCGAACTCACACCGCAGCAGGTCGCCCAGGCGCGCACGGACCTCGGCTTCGACCGGCCGCTGATCGTCCAGTACGGTTCCGCGCTCGCCGGCGCGCTCCACGGCGACCTCGGCGCGTCCCTCCAGACCGGGCAGCCGGTCTCCCGCATGATCGCCGACGCGATTCCACCCACCCTCCAGGTCGGCACCCTCGCGCTGCTGCTGGCCCTGGCCCTGGGCACGCTGCTCGGGGTCGCCGCGAACCTCACCGCGATCCCTCTCCTGCGCCAACTCCTCCGCTCGCTGCCGTCGTTCGCCGTCTCCCTGCCCTCCTTCTGGGTGGGACTCGTCCTGATCCAGTTCCTCTCCTTCCGCTGGCACCTCTTCCCCTCCCTCGGCGACAGCGGCTTCGACAGCGTGATCCTGCCCGCCTGCACCATGGCGATCCCAGGAGCCGCACTCGTCGCCCAGGTCCTCGGCAAGTCCCTCCACACGACCCTCCAGGAGCCGTACGCCGACACCGTCCGCGCCACCGGTGCGGGCCGGGCCCGGCTCCTCTTCCGCCACGGACTGCGCAACGCGGCCATCCCGGCCGCGACCGTCGCCGGGATGCTGGTCGGCTCATTGATCGGCGGCGCGGTCGTCGTCGAGACGGTCTTCTCACGCCCCGGCATGGGCCGCATCACCCAGTCCGCCGTCTCCGCGCAGGATCTGCCGGTGGTCCAGGGCGTGGTGGTGGTCGCCGCGCTGGCCTTCGCGGTGGTCAACCTGCTGATCGACCTGATGTATCCGTTGCTCGACCCCCGCATCCGCGCCACCGGACGGCTGGTGACCGCATGACGACGCTGACTCAAAGGCCCGTCGAGCCGGTCCAGGAGCCCGCACGGCGTCGCCGTGTGTTCCCGGCCCCACTCCGTTCACCCGGGGCCATGCTCTCCGTCCTCGTTCTCGTGCTGGTCCTGGGCTGGGCCCTCGTGCCGGAGTGGTTCACCTCCCGTAGTCCCCTCACCGGCGTACCGGCGGACCGCTTCCAATCGCCGAGCACCCAACACCCCTTCGGCACAGATCAGTTGGGCCGTGACATCTACGCCCGAGTGGTCCACGGGGCAGCCCTGTCGCTCAGCGCCACCGCCCTGGCCATTCTCATCGCGCTGGGCGGCGGAGTGATTCTCGGGCTCGTCGCCGGGTTCTTCGGCCGCTGGACGGACGCGGTCATCATGCGGGCCGCCGAGGTCACGATGTCGGTCCCGCCGCTCCTGTTCTCCCTCACCCTCGTCACCGCGCTCGGCGTGGGCACCGGCCGGATCGCCGTCGCCATCGGCGCGACCAGCGTTGCCGCGTTCACCCGAGTCATGCGGGCGGAAGTGCTGCGCGTACGTGCCGCACCGTACGTCGAGGCCGCGATCCTCTGCGGCACGCGGTGGTGGCGCCTCCTTCCTCGCTACATCCTGCCGTCCGCCATCGGCCCCGTCCTGGCCCTGGCCGCACTCGACTTCGGCCTGGTCGTCCTCGCCGTCTCCAGCCTGGGCTTCCTCGGCTACGGCGAACCCCCACCGGCCCCGGAATGGGGCTCCCTCGTCGCCGACGGCCGCAACTACCTCGCGACGGCCTGGTGGCTGACCACTCTGCCCAGTCTCACCGTCACGGTCGTCGTCCTCGCGGCGAACCGGCTGTCACGGGTCCTCGAAGCGGAAGGGGGGCATCGGTGAATCCGGTGGAACCGCTGCCCGATCACGAGGCGGCGCGCATTCGGGGGCGCGCCGGTTTCGGCAGTGACCCGGCGCCGGACCATGGCCTCTGCGCTCACGGTTCGGCAGGGGACCGGGGTTCCCGTGCGGCGGCCGGGTACGGCGATGGCGCGGCCGGGAGCTTGGGTGCTCGCGCCGTGGTTCCCTCTGTGGAGCCGGCCGGTGATCCGTTGCTGGCCGTGCGAGGGCTGCGGATCGGGTACCGCGCCGCGGGTGGTCAGCACCTCGCTGTGGACGGGGTGGATCTGAGAGTGGCGGCCGGGGAGATCACCGCCGTGGTGGGGGAGTCCGGGTCGGGCAAGAGCAGCACCGCTCACGCGCTGGTCGGACTGTTGCCGGCCGGCGGTGTGGTGCTGGGCGGTTCTGTTCGCCTCCAGGGCGAGGAGCTGACCGGGCTCGGGGAGCGGGCGTGGCGGGAGGTGCGGGGGCGGCGTATCGGGCTGATCCCGCAGGATCCGGGTGTCAGCCTCGACCCGGTCAGGCCGGTCGGCGCGCAGGTCGCCGAGGTGCTCCGGGTGCACCGCCTGGCCACCCGCAGGCAAGCCCCTTCCCAAGCCGTCGACCTCCTGGCCGAGGCGGGACTGCCCGACCCGGCACAATGTGCCCGCCAGTACCCCCACGAACTGTCCGGTGGCATGCGCCAGCGCGTGCTCATCGCCGTGGCCACCGCCGCTCGCCCCCGCCTCCTCATCGCCGACGAACCCACCTCGGCCCTCGACGTCACGGTCCAGCGCCAACTCCTCGACCACCTCCAGGAAGTCGTCACCACCACTGGCACCGCCGTGCTCCTGGTCACCCACGACCTCGCGGTGGTCGCAGACCGGGCGCAGCACGTCGTGGTGATGTCACAGGGGAGGGTGGTGGAGGCCGGGCCTGCCGGGCGGGTCCTGGGGGATCCGCACCATCCGTACACGCGCGGCCTGTTGGCGGACGCACCGACCCTCACGGCCCGGCGTCTTCGCCAACGCTCCGCCTCCCGCACGGCACAGGACTCGTCCACCTCCGCCGCTCGGCCCGCCCCGGGGGACCTCGGTTCACCAGCACCCTTGTTGAGCGTCACGGGCCTCACCCGGGCCTTCCCCGTCAGGGGACCCGTCCTGTCACGGCGTCGTACACGCACCGCCGTCGACGGGGTCGGGTTCGAGTTGGGCAGGGGGGAGACCCTCGGGCTGGTGGGGGAGTCCGGGTCGGGGAAGTCCACGACCGCGCGGATGATTCTCGGGCTGGAGCGGGTCGACAGCGGGACGGTGCTGCTGGACGGGGTCGATGTCACCACCGTGCGGGGAGCCACGCGGCGGGCTCTCCATCGCCGTATCCAGCTTGTCTACCAGAATCCCTACGCCTCGCTGAACCCTCGGTTCACCGTCGAGGAGCTGCTGACCGAGCCGTTGCGCAATCACGGGATCGGTGGCAGGGCGGAGTGGGGCGGCGAGGTGCGGCGGCTGCTCGATGATGTGGCACTGCCGGCCGGCGTGGAGCGGCGTAAGGCGACCGAGCTCTCCGGGGGACAGCGTCAACGGGTCGCCATCGCACGGGCGTTGGCGCTCAGACCGGAAGTGCTGGTGTGCGATGAGCCGGTGTCGGCGCTCGATGTCACCGTTCAGGCCCGGATTCTGGAGCTGCTCGTCGGGCTTCAGGAGCAGCGTGGGCTGAGCTATCTGTTCGTCTCCCACGATCTGGCTGTCGTGGCGCAGGTCAGTGACCGGATCGCGGTCATGCGTGGTGGCCGGATCGTGGAGAGCGGGCCTGCCGAGGAACTGCTCAGGGCGCCGCGGCACCCCTATACCCAGTTGCTGTTGGCTGCCGTGCCGGGCCGCAGCTCGACGGAGGACATTCCATGCAGCTAGGGCTCATCACGTTCGGCAGTCTTCTGCCCGACCCGATCACCGGCAAGATCCTCACCCAGCGCCAGCGGCTGCGGGACGTGGTGCGGGCGGCGGCGGAGGCGGAGGAGGCAGGGTTCGTCTGGTACACCGTCGGCGAGCACCACTTCGGGGAGCGGGACGTCATCTCCTCGCCGGCGCTGGTGCTGGCCGCGATCGCGGAGCACACGTCGACGATCAGGCTGGCGACGGGTACCACACTCGTCGCCAATCGCGACCCCGTACTCGTCGCCGAGGACTACGCGCTCCTCGACCTGCTGTCCGGTGGCCGGCTCGAACTCATCGCGGGCGGCTCCTTCTTCCCCGAGCCGTACGCGGTGTTCGGCCAGTCCCCTGACTCGAAGGCGGCCCGCAAGCGGGAGAACACGGAGCTGCTGCTCCGGCTCTGGACCGAGGAGCAGGTCACATGGCAGGGCGAGTTCAGGCCGCCGCTGACCGAAGTCACTGTACAGCCACGGCCGTTGCAACCGAGGCCGCCGGTGTGGATCAGCGGCGGTGTCGGGTCGGAGTCCGTGCAGCTCGCGGTGGAACACGGGCTGCCGCTGGTGGTGGGGACCACCGCGCGTGAACCCGGCGTGTTCGTAACGGTCTTCGACGCGTACCGCACCCTGTGGCACGAGAGCGGACGCACCGACCCGCCCGGCAGGCTCGGTGCCGCCAGCCACGTCTTCGTCGCCGAGTCGTCCCAGCGGGCACGCTCCTTGTGGGCCTCCTACATGAACAACTACCTGACAGTGAAGAAGCCCGGCAGTACACACTTCACGACCCCGCCGGACTTCGATACGTACATCGGCGACAACGGGCCCGCGATCTGTGGCAGCCCCGCCGAGGTCGTCGACAAACTGGGCCGTCTGCACGAGCTGTGGGGTCATGACCTTCACCTCCTCGCCATCGACGTCGGCGGCATCCCGTACGCGCAGGTCCAGGCAGCCACCGAACTGACCGCCGCCGAGGTCCTTCCCCAGGTCGCTGGTCTCGGGACCGAGGTGGTGACCCGTGCCTGAGGTGCCGCCCGTGGTCGACGCCTCGTGGG
Source organism: Streptomyces liliiviolaceus (assembly GCF_018070025.1). Classification (NCBI taxonomy): domain Bacteria; kingdom Bacillati; phylum Actinomycetota; class Actinomycetes; order Kitasatosporales; family Streptomycetaceae; genus Streptomyces; species Streptomyces liliiviolaceus. The sequence continues at coordinate 4,626,460 of NZ_JAGPYQ010000001.1, read as the reverse complement.
TGCGAGCCCACCGCGACGTCCTGGTCCTCGCCGACGTCCGCTGGTTCCTGGACGGCCGCAGCGGTTACGACGCCTACCTCACCGGCCATCTGCCCGGCGCGGTCTGGGTCGACGTCGACACGGTCCTGTCCGCCCCGCCCGACGAGAGCGGCGGACGCCACCCCCTGCCCGACCCCGACGCTTTCGCACGGGCGTTGGGTGCGCTCGGCATCGGGGACGGTACGACCGTGGTGGCGTACGACGCCGACGGCGGGCCGTACGCTGCCCGGCTGGTGTGGCTGCTGCGCCGCACCGGACGGCCCGGCGCCCTGCTCGACGGCGGACTGACCGGCTGGCCGGGCAGGACCGAGACCGGCGCGGTCGTACTGCCCGAGGCACGGCTGACGCCGGTGAACTGGCCCGAGGAGGCGCTGTGGAGCGCTGATCAGGTCGCGGCGGGCGAAGCGATCGTCCTCGACGCCCGTGCCGCCGACCGGTACTCCGGTGCGAGTGTCTTCCCGAACGACGTCCGTTCCGGCCACATACCCGGTGCCCACAGCGCCCCCTGGAGCGCCAACCTCGGGCCGGACGGAACGTTCTTGACGCCGACCCGACTCCGCGCGCAGTACGCGGTGCTGGGGGTTGGAGCGGACACCGACGTCGTCGTCTACTGCGGCAGCGGAGTCACCGCCTGTCACGACCTCCTTGCTCTTGAACATGCCGGCATCACCGGCGCGGCCCTCTACCCAGGCTCCTGGTCCGCCTGGTCGGCGGATCTGTCCCGGCCGGTGGCGACGGGCGTGCAGCCCGGGTAGGGGCGAGCGGTCACCGGCGCCCGGGGAGGCCGGTGCCGGTCACGATGTTCACCAGCCCGTCCCGAACCGCGCCATAGGCTCGATCAACTCCTGTTCCTCGTATGCGAGATGAGACAGGAGCGTGTCTGTGAGCAGGTCCATCGTCGCCCGTAGTGCCTCGCGCTCCTTCTCGCCGCCCTTCTCGCGGACGAAGGCGACCAGTTCGCGGTCGATGTGCTCGATCAGCCGCCCGATGGCGTGGTGTTCCACGGTGAGCCGGTCCAGTACCTCGCCGAGCCGTGGGTCGGAGCGACGCAGGTAGGGGAAGAGGTCGTCGTCCTCCCGGCCGTGGTGCAGGGTGGTGATCCGGCAGTACGACGCGCAGTACGCGCCGAGCGTCCAGGCGTTCTGCCGCAGGCTCATCCGCTGGATCTGCGACCGTGCCTCCCCCGGGGCGAGGGTGTCGGCCAACACCTCGTGTAGCAGTGCGCCGAGCCGGTCGAGATCGGCGCGGAGCTGGTCGTGCGCGGCGACGAGATTCCGGGCCGGTTCCTGCTCACGATGTGGATAGTGCCGCTCCGGGTCGGCGGGCGGCCCGACGGGGCGCGTCGACTCGTCCCACAACCGCTCGGTGGACCGCCACGCCTTCGGGGGCGGGGTGGGCCGTACAGTCAGCGGATTCCCGGCGGGGACGGTCCGGCCAACTGCTGTGTCCGCGGCAGCCTCACGCTGCTTCGCGGGGGCCGCCGTGGCACCGTGCACCGCGCTGGTGACGGTGCCACGTCCCGCGGACGTCTGCGCGTTCACAGCGCCCTCATGGCTACGTGCCGCGCCCGAGGCATCCGTCGAACTCGTCCTGTTCGCCGCGCGCTTGCGTTCTGCCGCCACCAGCTCCCTCGTCGCCGGTGCCACGTCCGCCGCGAACGCCTGGAGCAGGGCCGGCTTTTGGGTGGGCAGCAGGAAACCGCTGGTGCCGTGCTCCAGGGCGAGCGCGGCGAGTTGCTCGGGCCAGGCGTCGAGCGGACCGTCCGGGAAACCGCCCGGCCCCGGTGAGAGGTTGTACAGTCGGCGGACCTCGGAAGGATCGCGGCCGGCGGCGACCGCCGCCTCGTCGACGATCCGGTGCCCCGCGGCGAGGTGGCCCGGCGGTACGTGCGGGACGCTGGGCAGCCAGCCGTCCGCCGTCGCGCCGGTCAGCCTCAGCATGCGGGGGCCGATGGCACCGACCCAGATGCCGATGGGGTGCGCGGGTACAGGGCCTGCGTCGGCGCCGTCGAGCCCGTAGTGCTCGCCGGGTACGTGGACCCGGCGGCCCTCGCCCCATAGCGCTCGGATGACGTCGATGGCCTCACGGGTCGCCCGCACCGCCTCGCCGGGGCTGCGGCGCGGTCCCCCGTCGGCGACGATGGCGTCCCAGTACGCCCCGGCACCCAACCCCAGTTCGACCCGGCCTCCGCTGAGCAGGTCCAGAGCGGCGGCGGTGCGGGCCAGTGCGGCGGGCGGGCGCAGCGGGAGGTTCGCGACGTTCGGGAAGACCCGTACGCGGGTGGTGGAGGCGGCGATCACCGCGAGCGCCATCCACGCATCGAGCAGTTCCGGCCGGTAAGGGTGGTCCGGCACGCTCACCAGATCCAGTCCCGCCCGGTCGGCGACCCGGGCCGGCGCCACCGCATCATCGGCGTGCTCCGCACTCGGCACCAGGACGGCACCGAAGAGGAGGTCGTGTCCGTAGTCAGGCATATGTGCGTGGGCTCCCGTTCATTGGCGCGACGTCGGATCGGGGCGCTGGGTGTCCCGGCTGGAGGGTGTGCAGGGGGCGGCAGCCGGCGCGAAGGGGGGAGGGTGTTCGGAAAGCGCGAGGGGGTGGGTTCTGGCCGCCATCGGTTCCACCGAGCCCCTCGCACCGCCGTGCGGCCACCCGCTCTGGGCCCCGGCGCACCAACCCTCTCAGGCCGCGGAGCGGGCTTGCTCCTTGCCCGGAGTCGCTGCCACCGGCTCCGGGTTCCTGCCCCAGAACTTGCCCGGCCCCGCCAGTGCGGCCAGCGTCGCGACGCCGAGGGCGATCGCCGACATCAGGAACGCGGTGGTGTAGCCGGACTCGGCGGGTACCCGGGTGCCGGGGATGGTCTTGGAGACGACGATCGACGCGGCGATCTGGGCACCGAGGGAGCCGCCGATTGTTCGCATGATCGTGTTGATGCCGGTCGCCTCGCCGGTCTGGCTGCGGTCGACCGCGCTGACGACGAGGTTCGCGAGGGCCGCGAAAGCGAAGCCGACGCCGATGCCGAGGACCGCGGAGCCGACGTACATGGCCCACTCGGTGTCGTGCGCGCCCGCGTAGATGACGAAACCGGCGACGCCGATGAGGCAGGCCAGGACGAGCGGCAGCTTCCAGCCGACGGCCGCGCCGATGCGTCCGGCGAGGGGGCTGGCGATCAGCATCGTCACGGCCATCGGCACCATGAACAGCCCGGCCTCGGTGACGGACGCGTCGAAGCCGTACCCGGCCTTGGACGGGGTCTGGGCGAGCAGGGGCACCAGCGTGAACGCGCCGTACATGCCGAACCCGATGACGAGCGCGGTGAGGTGACTGGTCAGCACGGCGGGTCGGCGCAGCAGTTCGAGGTCGATGAGGGGCTCGCGGACCTTGCTCTCGGCGTATACGAACACCGCGAGCAGCACGACGGCGGCAAGGAACAGGCCGACGACCCCGCCGGACGTCCAGCCCCACGACTTGCCCTCGCTGATGGCGAGCAGCAGCGCCACGACACCCGCGCTCAGCAGCACCGCTCCGGCCCAGTCGATGCGTCCGGGGTTGGTGACCGAGGACTCCTCGACGAACGCGGTGACGGCGGCGATGCCGAGCAGGATCACGGCCAGCCCGAGCCAGAAGATCCAGTGCCAGTCGAGTGCGTCCACGATCGGGCCGGGTATGACGAGCCCGACGCCGAAGCCGATGCCGAAGGTGGACGAGATCAGGCCGATCGCCACCGGCACCCGCTCGCGCGGGAAATGGTCGCGCACGATCCCGAACGCCAGCGGGAAGGCGGCCGACCCGACACCCTGCACCGCGCGCGCCGTGATCAGCAGGGCGAGTGAGTCGGACAGCGCGGCGAGCAGGGTTCCCGCGGCGAAAACGGTGAGGCTGGCTATCAGTACCCGGCGCTTGCCGAACATGTCGCCGACCCGCCCCAGTAGTGCCGTGGCCACCGACGCGGTGAGCAGGAAGGAACTGAGTACCCAGGAGACGGCCGTCGTCGAGGCGTCGAACTCGCGCTGCAGGTCGGGCAGCGCGGGCACGACCATCGTCTGCATCAGGGAGAAGGACAGGACGGCCAGGAGCAGGGCGGCGAACGGGGCGGCGGTGCCGCGCTGTGCGCCAGGGGCTGGTGTGTCGGTCATGGAGCGGACCTCCGGGGACGGGCGCCTCGGTCCGCTGTACCGGAGCACAGACTGGGCGCCGAACTAGTTTCTTACTGTAAGGATTACATGATGGCATTCTTACGTCCAGTCACCGCAGTCCCGTATCATGAACGCATGAGCGAAACCCCTGAAGCTGCCTCGGGTGTCACGACCCAGGACAGCGCGCCCCGCCCGCCGAGCCTGCTGGCGCTGCCGTCGTACCTCGCCGGGCATGTGGCGCGAATCGGCCACGACGCGCTCGTTGAGGCGGTGGGCCGGCACGGTCTGCGGCTTCCGCACTTCGCCACGCTGACCGCACTGTCGGACTTCGGCCCGCTGCCCCAGCATGTGCTGGCCGACCGGCTCGGCTTCCAGCGCAGCCACTTGGGCGGCTACCTGGACACGATCGAGGAGCGCGCGCTGGTGCGCCGCACCCGTGACCGGTCCGACCGGCGTCGGCAGCTGGTCGAACTGACCGATGAGGGATCCCGGTTGCAGCGTCGACTGTGGCAGGTGGCCCAGGAGTCCCAGGACTCCTTCCTCGGCTGCTTCACCCCCGAGGAACGGGACACGCTGACGACGCTGCTGCGCAGACTGCTGGACGCCGACGACCGGGCGCGAGCCTGAGAAACGGCAACCGAATTCAGTAAAGACGAATCCGTGCGCCAAGTGACTGAGAATCGTTTCATACTGTTGAAACAGGAAATTCACTGTTGCGGGTTGGAATATGTGGCCCCGGTTTCATAGAATCGTGCGTGAGTTTTGGTTCGTGCGACGAACATGACTTACGGGGGAAGCCGGTATGACGCAGACATCAGATTTCTTGTCAGGGCCTCTCATAGCCGATCAGCGCACCGAACTCCTGCCCGGCCCGGCTCCCGTCGTGGTTCCCGGCACCGCGGGCTGGCGCATCCTGCTCGTCGAGGGCGACGTCTCCGAGGCCTGCGCCCTGGGGGAGGGGCTGCGTCGGCACGGCCACGAGGTGGCCGCCGTGGACCGGGGCGGCGTCGCCCTGGTCGCCCACGAGAGCGTGGATCTCGTCCTGATGGAACTCGAACTGCCGGACCTGGACGGCCTGGAGGTGTGCAAGGCCATCCGTGCCGTCAGCTGTGTCCCGCTGATCGTCGTCACGGTGCGTGGCTCGGAGCTGGACAGAGTCCTCGGACTCCAGGCCGGCGCGGACGACTACCTGGTCAAGCCGTATGGCTTCCATGAGTTGATGGCCCGTATCGACGCGGTCATGAGGCGGGTGCGTATCCAGAGCAGACAGGGCCGGGCGATCGACCACGGCCCGCTGCACATCGATGTGAGCTCCCGCGAAGTCTGCGTGGACGGCCACGGCGTGGAGCTGACCCGCAAGGAGTTCGACCTCCTCTGCCTGCTGGCCTCCCACCCCGACACGGTCATCTCACGCAAGCGCCTGCTTCAGCAGGTGTGGGGCGACTCCTGGTCCCGGCGGACCGTCGACACCCACGTCAGCAGCCTCCGTAAAAAGCTCGGCAGCAGTGGCTGGGTCGTCACCGTACGCGGCGTGGGATTCCGGCTCGGACACGCCTGAATTTCCGATCGCCGTAATACGGAGAACTGCACGTGACCTTTTCTTGGCGTAATTTTTGTCGCTGCAGCGGAAAGGCTTGAGGTGGCCGCCAGGAAATCGCTCGCGTGGTGCCGGACCGGAAATCGGATGCTGGCACCATGACGTCTTCCGACCCCTTTCAAGGGGCGGGCCCCGATTCCTACCGATGGAAGCGAGTCGCGCATGTCTCACACGGATGAGTCTCCCGTCGTCGTCGCCGGCGCAGGCCCCACCGGGCTGCTGCTCGCCGGTGACCTCGCGGCGGCCGGCGTCGACGTCGTCGTGCTGGAGAAGCGCCCGGAGGGCATCAGTAATCTGACCCGCGCCTTCGGTGTGCACGCCCGGACCCTCGAACTCCTCGACGCCCGGGGCCTCGCCGACGAACTCGTCCGCACGGGCCGAACCATCCGCGAGCTGCGGCTGTTCGGAGCGGTGCCGTTCGACATCGGCGCGCTGCCGTCCCGGTTCCCCTTCCTGCTGGTCACTCCGCAGTATGAGGTGGAAAAGGTCCTGCTGCGCCGGGCCGTCGAGAACGGCGCGGTCATCCGGTACGGCACGGAGTTCGCCGGTCTGGAACAGGACGGCGGGGGTGTCACCGTGTCGGTGCGGACGGAGGCGGGTGACGCGACCGTACGGACCCGGTACCTCGTCGGCGCCGATGGAGCGCGCAGTGCGGTGCGGGGGGCGCTCGGTCTGCCCTTCCCCGGCAAGGTGGTGATCCGGTCGGTCGCGCTCGCCGATGTGAAGTTCACCGAGGAGCCGCCCCTCGTGGTGCGGGTGCACGGCACCGGCGGCGCGTTCGGTTTCATCGCCCCCTTCGGTGACGGCTACTGGCGCGTCGGCGGCTGGGACCGCGCGCACCGGGGCGAACCCGACGACTCCCCGGTCGAGTTCGAGGAGCTGCGCGCACTCATCGAGCGGGCCTTCGGCTCCGACTTCGGGATGCACGACCCCCGGTGGCTGTCCCGCTTCCACAGCGACGAACGCCAGGTGCCGGAGTACCGCGTCGGCCGCGTCCTGCTGGCCGGCGACGCCGCCCACCAGCACTCCCCGGCCGGCGGCCAGGGCATGAACACCGGTCTCCAGGACGCCGCCAACCTCGGCTGGAAGCTGGCGGCGGTACGGAACGGCCGGTCCGCCGACACCCTGCTGGACACGTACCACACCGAACGCCATCCCATCGGCAGGGCGGTTCTGCGTAGCAGCGGTCTCAACCTTCGCCTCGCCATGGCCCACAATCCGCTGGAGATCGCCCTGCGCACCGTACGCAAGCTGGTGGTCACCCACGTACGCCCGGTGACCCGGCAGGCCGTCGGCGAGATCACCGGCATCGGCTTCTCCTACCCCGCTCCGAAAGGCGCGCACCCCCTCACCGGCAAGCGCGCCCCCGACCTGGAACTGGACCGAGGACGTCTGTACGAGGTGCTGCGCGAGGGACGTTTCGTGTTGGCCCTGCCACCGGGTACTGAGATCGGCGGGTTTGCCCGCGACGGGCTGGTCGTCGCCCACCGCACCGGCGGCGACGAGGCGCTTCTGGTCCGCCCCGACGGCTACTACGCCTGGGCGGGAGCGCCGCAGGTCCCTGTCATCGAGGCGGGTCTCGCCCCCTGGACGGGCTGACGGGACCTGGCGGACCGCGTCAAAGCGGTCCGCCGTCACCGGCCGTAAGCAGACCATCCCGGGCCCTCAGCGGGGAGGCAGCGGCGAGAGCGTCGGCAGGTGGGCGAGGAAGCCGCCGTCCACGGAGAGCACCTGCCCGGTGATGAACGAGGCGGCCGGGGAGGCGAGGAACGCCACCAACTGGCTCACGTCCTGGGGAGTGCCGAGGCGTGGGATGAGGTTCGCGCTCTGAAACATCTCCTGTACCGGCACCGGCATGTCCGCCTCCAGCGCCGGCGTGCGGACCAGCCCCGGCGCGACCGCGTTGCAGCGGATGCCGTCCGCGCCGTACGCGGCGGCCACCGACCGGGTCAGCGCGATCAGTCCGCCCTTGGAGCTGCCGTAGGCGACCATCACCCGGTCGCCGGACAGGCCCTGGCCGCTGGCGATGTTGATGATCGACCCGCCACCGCGTTCGATCATCACCGGGACTGTGTGCTTGCACAGCAGCATCGGCCCCCGCAGATTGACCGCGAGCACCTGGTCCCACAGCTCCACCGACATCGACACGACGTCCCGGTCCTGCCGGATCGTGGCCGTCAGCGCCGCGTTGTTGTCCAGGACGTCGATGCCCCCGAAGGTGTCGACCGTGAAGTCCACCAGTCGCTCGACGCTCGCCTCGGAGGCGATGTCGACGCTGTGCCCGACTACCGAGAGTCCCTGCGCGGCCAGCTTCTCGGCGGCCTCGTTCGCCGTGTCGTCCACGATGTCCGCGAGGACTACATGCGCTCCCGCGACCGCCAGCGCCTCCACCGTCGCGACCCCGATCCCTCCCGCGCCGCCGGTTACCACAGCCACCTTGCCGACCAGGGACTGCGTTGCGTTCGTCATCGGTCAACGACCTCTCGTAGCCAGGAGGATGTGCGGGGAAGCGGCGCTGTACGGTCGTATCGGGCGGGGGAAGGGTCAGACGGAGACGCCGAACAACTCGCTGAACCGCCCGAGCAGCAGATCGGCGCCCTTGTAGCCGGAGGTCTCCGCCGCACCCAGCACGACCGGACCGTCGGGGCCCGGCACCTGCGAGGCGCCGCCGGTCGAACCCAGCGGCACGAGCACCGCGTCCGGCCCCGGCCGGTAGGTCTGCTCGACCGGTCGCCCGGTGGCCAGCGCCTTGATGTTCGCCGCGACCGTGACGGCGTGTTCGGAGGCCGCCTTGGACCGCTTCGGCTCGGGCACGGCCGTGACGTCACCGATGGCGAACACGTTCGGCGTGCCCGCCACGCGCAGGTGCTCGTCGACCTCCACGTGGCCGTCCGGCCGCCGGGCGGCAGCGAGTTCGCCGGTCAGCATGTCGCTGAGTGGCGTCATGCCGTAGCAGCGGAACCAGAGGTCCGCCTCGATCCGTACGCCCGCCTCGGTGGTGACCGAGAAGGGCTCGTGCACCCCCGCAGGCGAAGACGGCGGGGCGGTCAGCGCGCTGCCCAGTTCCAGCCGCACGCCCCGCTGGGCCAATTGCTCGCGCAGCGCGCCGCGCAGTTCGGGCAGATAGCGGCCGCCCAGCACGTCCTCGGCGGGGTCGACCACGATCACCTTCGTCCGCGGCCAGCGCTCGGTGATCTCCCCGGCGAGCTCCAGCCCGACGGGACCGGCACCGAGCAGCAACACCCGCGAGGAGGCGGCGAGCTGGGCCCGTGTGTCCGCGTGCCGCAGCACGGAGTCGGCGCTGTCCTCGGTGTCCGGCTTCGCCGGGTAGGGGTACGAGGAACCGGTGGCGAGGACGACGTAGTCCGCGTGGATGCGTGTGCCGTCGGCCGTGGTGACACCTCCCGTGTCGACCGCCACGGCGCGGTCGCGAACATGCCGGCCCCGGATGAACAGGCCGTCGTATCCGAAGTAGATCCGCCTGGCCCACTCCTCGTCGACCAGCCCGCGCAGAGCCGCCACCGCGTGGACGAAGGCGTCCTTGGGGTCGATCAGAACGACGTCGAGGTCCGGATCCAACTCGCGGGCCAGCGCGGCCCCTCCGTATCCGCCGCCGACGATCGCGACCGTGTTGCCCATACGTTGCGCTCCTTGTGTTCACCGCGTCGATACCACGGGCGGAAGAAAGGGCTCCGCCGACACCCGGGAAGCCTAGCCGCCGGTTTGGGTAAAGTGCAATCTGTATGGCAATTAACGACCGGAGTCAGACAGAGACGTCGAGGTGTCGCATGCCCCTGGCCTACGTGTACGACCGTTTCGGTGGACCGGAGGTCGAGCACTTCGCCGACCTTCCGCGACCGGTTCCGGGCCCCGGTGACCTGCTGGTCGCCGTACGTGCGGCCGGCGTCAACCCCGTTGACTTCAAACGCCGTTCGGGCCGCCGCCCGGCCGGGGCGCCTGCGGTCGTCCTGCCCGCCGTGATGGGCGGCGAGGCGGCGGGCAGGGTCGTCGGGCTCGGCCCCGGCGTCACCGGGTTCGCCGTGGGTGACGCGGTCCTCGGCGGCCCGACGACAGGCGGGTACGCGCAGTACACCCTGCTGCCCGCGCGAGCGGCGGTTCGCAAACCGCCGGAGGTCTCATGGACCGACGCCGCCGCCCTGCCCATCGCTGCCGCCACCGGCTACGGCGCGGTGTCCCAACTCGCCCTGCCGCCCGGCGCGACGCTCCTGGTGACCGGCGTCGGGGGCGGCGTCGGCGTGGCCGCCGCGCAGATCGCGGCAGGCTTGGGCCTGCACGTGGTGGGCTCGGCCGCCGAGGACAAGCGGGCGTTCGTCGACGCTCTCGGTGTACGGTTCGTCGCCTCCGGGCCCGGCCTCGCCACGCGGATAGCGGGCCGCGTGGACGGCGTACTCGACCTGGTCGGTGGCGAGGTGCTGCGCGAGAGCGCCGCGCTCCTGGCGGACCGTACGAAACTGGTGAGTGGCGCCGACCGGGACGCCGTCACCGCACTCGGCGGCGCGCCGGTGGGGCCGGTCCGTGACCCCGCGATCCTGGGCGCGGTCGTGGAACTGGTCCGCACCGGCGCCCTGGACCCGAAGGTGACGCGCGTGATCCCGTTCGAACGGGCCGCGCAGGCGGTCCGGTCCGTGGAGGGCGGACACAGTTGGGGCAAGACCGTCCTGGAGATGCCACCCTTGGCCTGGGAGCCCGAGCGGCGAACCGCCTCGGGGGAGGGGCGGACCGCTCGATCCCCGGGAAAGTAAAATATAACGTGCATGGCAACTTGGCCGACGGGCCACCCGATTCACGGAGGCTTCCCTGAACACCACACCCGCGGCCCACGTCGGCCCGGACGCGCAGCCACGCCTCGGCCGGCCTGGTGGCAGAGCCGCGAAACGCCGGGCCATCACCCAGGGCGCGCGTACCGTCTTCGGCCGGGAGGGATACAGCCGCACCAGCATCGAGGCCATCGCCGCCGAGGCCGGGGTGTCCACCCGCACGATCTACAACCACTTCGAGGGCAAGGAACACCTCTTCTCGGCCGTCGTCCACGACAGCGCCAGCCAGGTCGCGGACGCCTTCATCGCGACCGTGGCCGAACAACTCGCCTGCGTCGACGCCCGCGCCGACCTGATCGCCCTTGGCCGCGCCCTCGTCGGTCAACGCACCCAGTTTCCTGACCACTTCGCGATGATCCGGCAGATCAAGGCCGAGGTTCAGCACTTCTCGCCCGCCCTGATCGACACCTGGCAGCAGGCGGGACCTCTCCGCGTCCAGACCGAGGTCTCCCGGCGCCTCTCCCAGCTCACCGACGCCGGTCTCCTGAACATCTCCAGCCCTGCCCGCGCCACCCTCCACTTCGTCGCGCTGGTCAACTCCGAGATCACCATCAGTCCCCATGCCAGCCGTGCGCCGAGCCCGGCACAGGTCCGCGCCTGTGTCACCCGCGCGGTCGATGCGTTCCTGCACGGCTACGGTCACACCGTCGGCACGGTCCAGGGGCAGTGACTCTGTTGGTGATCTGCAGCGGCCGGACGACCGCGCATGGCTCGTACGTTGCGCGAGGGGGTGGCCTCGCTTCCGGCGCCGAGCCGGGTAGATGGCGGTGGGGAGCAGGCCTGCCCCCAGGGATGCTCCAAGGGGACGTGGGGCAGCCGGAAGCCGAGCTCTTGGACAGCTCCGTTCGGGCGCCGTTGGTGGAGTTCGGCGGGCGCCCCCTCCATGGAGGGGGCGCACCGGTGAGGGGCAGGCCCTCACTCGGGGTCAGACCTGCGAGAGAACGTCCGACGGTGTAAAGGGCGCACTCTTCCGGCTCGGGGTGGCATCCGCATGCGCCCGCGGCCGGTGTGGTCGCTGCCGCCGCCGGCCCTCGCTCTTGCCTTCCCGGTCGTCCGAGAAAGTGTGCGAGGGGAAAGTGTGCGCGGGCGACAGCGTCGTCCGCGGTGCCTACGCGGGCTGACGATTCGATCGTCCCCGGGATTCAGGCAGCCGTTCGCCGCTCTTGAAACAGGGCGCATCCGGTCCGAGGACGGCGGCGGCGAACGTGTCCGTACGAGGCAGTCAGCCTGCTTGAGGCAGGCCTTTGGGGCTTGTGGGACTTGGCGGACCCCGCATGAGGTGGCCAGGTGCTCCCGCCCTTCCCACCGGCCCGGTAGGCCGCTCCGCCCGGTCCGCTGCTCCGCCGCAAGAGCGTACGAAGGCGCAGGCACCGCTCGGCGGTCACCGTGCTTCCAATGCGCCTTTCTGCGCATTGACGGGTTCTCGGCCGAGGAGGACGGTGGGCGGATCGGGATTCCGGCCCTCGGGTCGGAGCCCCTGCAGTCTTCGGGGGAGGGCCGCATGACCATGGACGACATCGCAGGCGTGCAATCCACGGCGGCCGACATGCCGTCGAGCGAGGCGGAGCCGTCCTCGATGTCCCTCCCGTTCGCGTGCGGCAGTGGTGTCTACGGTCCGGACCCGCCCGTGTCGTCCCAGGGCCCGCGGCCATCGGGACGGGGGGAAAACCGGACCGGACACGAGCGTGCACGGGCGACTACGCGCCGACCACGGACGATCCGCGGCTGTTCGGGATCGAGGAATTCCTGGACCACGGGGTCGGGAGGCCGCAGCGAAGTCGTCGCGCGGACATCGCCATGGGAGAGGGACCGGTCGGAGAGCGAGGTGACACGTCGGACGCATGTACGGCCCGCCTCAGAGGCCGTCCCCCCTTCCCTCCCCGCACCGACCACCAGGAGGTTGTCATGACCGACGAGGCCACGATCCAGGACCGTGCACTCACCGGGCCGCTACGCATCCCCGGGACCGCCGGCGCGGACGCTGAGCCACCGACGGTCGCCAGGTCGGGGAACAACGTCTTCGTCCTGTGGCACGAGTTTCCCCCGGGTTTCGACCCGAACAACCCGCAACCGGACATCTTCCTGGCGCGGAGTACGAACGGGGGATCGACGTTCCAGCCGCGGATCAATCTCAGCAACAGTCCGACGATCTCGTCCGAAGAGACCCTCACGGTGTCCGGCAGCCGGGTCTACGTCGTGTGGGTCGAGGCCGGCGACGTGGTCTTCCGACGCGACCGGGAGAACGACGGTGTGTATTCCAACCGCATCACGCTCAGCAGCGCCAACACCGGCGCCGCTCCCGAACTCCTGCGGATTGCCGCTTCCGGCAGCAACGTCTTCGTCGCGTGGAGGGCCACGCTGAACAACGAGGACACTGCTTTCCTCACCCGGAGCACCAACGGCGGTGATAGTTTTCAAGCGCCCGCAAGGGTCGGCGTCAGTGATCTTCCGCAGCCCGGCCTCGCCATGACACTGGTCAGCGACAACCGGGTGCTTGTCGCCTGGCGCACGAGTGGCCCTCCCGGAACGCAGGGCGAGATCTTCTACGTCCTGGCACCGTGACCCGCAGAGTCCCAGGCTCCGTAGGATCACCGCACCGACGTTGGTCGTCCATGGAGCGGAGGATCCGCTGATTCCCGTGGCGTGCGGGCGGGACGCGGCGGACAACATCGCCGGTGTCGAGCTGTTGATCATCCCGGGCATGGGACACCATTCCCCCCGCCCCCGCAGATGTTCCCTGTCCTCGCGGATGCGGTCGAAAGGGTGACCCGTCGGGCGCGGGGCTGACATGTACGGCTGATCCCCGAGAGCGGGCACCGGAGTCCACACGACGAGCGACGGCGCACGTGAGGCGGCCAGTTGCTGTTCGGACTCGCTCGGGACCCGTCGCGGCCGACGATAGGGGGACCTACGTCGTGGAGTGTGCGGGCGGCGATGCGAACGCGTGACGACGGTCGGCATGCCGCGGTGTATAGAAAAATAATGGTCGGCACGGCCTCGGGTATAGCCGCCGACGCCAGGATGGCCAGGACGACGTTCCGTGATGGCTATCTTTGGGAGCATCATCCATGTCTGATGCCAAGCGGCAGGGATTCGACGACGACGCCGAACTCCGGCGAATCAACCGGGAAACGGTTGAGAAGTACATGCACACCACCGGGCAGGACCGGCTCGAACGGCATCTGCTCTTCACCGAGGACGGCAGCGGCGGACTGTGGACGACCGACACCGGCGAGCCGATCGTCATCCGGGGCCGGGATCGGCTGGGCGAGCACGCCGTATGGTCCCTGCAATGCTTCCCTGACTGGGTCTGGTACAACATCGAGGTCTTCGAGACGCAGGACCCGAACCGATTCTGGGTCGAATGCGACGGCAAGGGGAAGATTCTCTTTCCCGGGTATCCCGAGGGGTATTACCAGAATCACTTCCTGCACTCGTTCCTGCTGGCGGAGGGGAAGGTTGTGCAGAACCGAGAGTTCATGAACCCCTTCGAGCAGCTGCGGGCCCTGAGCATTCCGGTACCGGAGATCAAGCGCGAGGGAATTCCCACCTGACGTCGTGGGATGCCGCGTGACGTGACGAAGGGGAGAGGTGCGGGCATTGTGAGAACCATGATCGCCTGGTGGGATCTCGACGATTCCGACCAGACCATCGACTCGATGCGGGACTTCCTGCGGGACGAGGCCGTGGAGGCGTGGACCTCGGTGCGGGGCCTGCCGCTGAAGCTCTGGGTCGCCGACAGGGAGAACAACCGCTGGGGAGCGGTTCTGGTATGGGAGTCGGCGGAGGCCGCCGCCCCGCCCCACCCGAGGAGTGCCGCCGAACTCATCGGATATCCGCCCACGTTCCGGGCCTGGTTCGACATCGAGGCCGTGGCGGAGGGCGTCCACTCCCTGCCCGCCCTCGCCGGGCTGGGACTGGCCCTGGAGAAGTGAACGGCCGGACATACGGAGACCTATATGACTGTGACGCACCAGAAGACCGTTCCGCTGTCCGCCGACGCGCTGTCGGACTCCGGAACACCGCCCGACGACCCGCTGGACCTGTTCCGTACCTGGCTCGCCGACGCGGCGGAGAACGACGTACGGGAGCCGGGCGCGCTGGCTCTGGCCACCGCCGACGCCCGGGGACGCGCGTCGAACCGGATCATCCAGCTCGGCCGTCTGACCTCCGACGGTTTCGTGTTCACCACGCACGTCGGAAGCCTCAAGGGGCGTGACATAGAAGCCACCGCCTGGGGCTCGGCCGTCCTGTACTGGCGGGAGACCGACCAGCAGATCGTCCTCAGCGGCCCCATCACGCGGCTCCCCGACGCGGAGTCGGACGCGCTGTGGGCGGTACGGCCGGCCGACGCGAAGGTGGTGACGTCCGCCTCGCGGCAGAGCGACCCGCTCGACGACGAGCCGGCGCTGCGCGCGGAGATCGAGCGGCTGACCGGCCTCGAAGGTCAGCTGCCCCGGCCGGCGACCTTCGCCGGCTACCACCTGGCGCCGGAGACCGTGGAGTTCTGGCACGCCAGCAAGGACCGTCTGCACAAACGGCTGCTCTACACCCGGACCGCCGACGGCTGGAGCGTTTCCCGCCTCCAGCCCTGAGACGGCACACGGACGCCGGTGGGGGCCCCCCCCCGGGTGGCGCCCACCGGCGTCCGCGTGTCCTGCGGCATGTACTTCGGTGAAGCGGTCAGCCGCGGATCACGGTTTTCGTACGCATGAGGAAATCGGAGAGGTACCCGTCGTGGGGCATCCCGATGTCGGTCCAGTGGGTGGGGTGCCCACCGATGTAGAGATTGCCGATCGTGGGCTCGTTCACCAGGTCGTCGATGAGCCGCGCGTCGTCGGTGACGGCGGTGAGGACCAGCGTGTCCCGGAGCGGTTCCAGCCCGGCCTCGGGCGTCCACGGCGCCACCCAGACGCAAGGGAAGGGCAGTTCGAGGTCGGACTGCGGCGCGGTGGGGCTGTCGAGCTGATGAACGGTGGGCCGCAGGACCGCGCTGCCGTCTTCGAGTTCGTCGATGAAACCGTCACCGCCCAGCCAGGCGCGGGTGCCGACCGCGTTGTTCAGCACGTACCGTTCGAGGGCCTTGGCGGGCATCCGGGCCTGGACCGGAAGGACCGCCTTCTCGTCCTCGGGGGGCAGACTGGGAAGGGCCGTGAACCGTGCGGCGATGGCCTCGGCCACCGGGGCGGGGTCGCCCTCGACCAGTACGGCGGTGGCGTTCACGCAGCCGGTTCCGCCGTGATGGGCGACCGAGTCGACGATCATGTCCAGGTGGGCACGCCAGTCGGTGCCCGCGGTCAGCAGGACCTTCGAGCGGCCCGGCTCCTGGGGCAGCACGGTGCTCTCCCCGGCGAACCGGCGGATCACGTCGTCGCCGCCGTACGCCAGGTCTGCCCCGCGCAGGACGGCTTCGCCGGCCTCCTGCTCGGTCGGCAGGAGAATGACGTGGTCGGTGCCGAACCCCGCCTCCCACAACGCCGTGACGAGCCGGTGCGCGGTGAACGGTTCCCGTCGGGTGGGCCGTACCGCCACTTTGAAGCCCAGCGCCAGCGCCTCCAGCCAGAGGCTGTGCGCCCCCGGGTGCACGCCGGACACATGGACGGCGAGCACGTCGCCGCGCCGGCTCCACACGGCCCGGCCGGAGCGGGTGAGCGGGTCGCGCCAGTCGCCGACCGATCCGGCCGGCCGGGCGTACTGCACGCTTTCGTGCACGTGTGCCGCACGGTGCGCTGCGGTCCTGGTGGCCGCCCGGACCACGGAGAGGGGCAACCCGGAGACCCGGCTGACCCGGTACTCGTACTCGGACACCGACAGGCCGCCCAGCGTGGCGGTGGCGAACAGTTCGCCGGCGCGGGCGATCGCGGCGATCCGGTCGTCCACCGGCAGCCGGGCCGACCTGCGGAGGGCAGTCATGGCACGGCTCACGAACAACGTCGGTACGAGCCCCAGTCGGGCGACCGGGTTGCCGGCCACGTCCTTGATCTCCTGATGGCTGCGCGAGGCGTACGCACCGGCGGGGCCCAGTGCGTCCAGCGTGACGATGTCGGCGGTCGACCGCGTCATCAGTAGACCCCCTCGATGACGGCCTCGTCCTCGAAGTGGGTGACGGGAGCGATGTCGGCCACCGCGTCACCGATCTGGCCCGGCAGCGGCTCGATCCGGGTCGCCAGGTCGCGTTCGAGGTTGTTGGGCAGGAACAGCGACTTGCTGATGTGGTTCATCACCACTTGGCCGCGCTCCCCGTAGGGAACGGTCCTTCGGGTCTCGGGGTTGACGACCGAGAAGGTGACGTACGGCGAGAACGTGTCGAAGACGCAGGGGCCGTCGTCGCCGAGGCCGGGACGCTGTCCGGCGATCCCCAGGATCATGGTGCTGCCGTAGTGGCCGTAGAGCAGCGTGTCGGGGAAGACCTCGGTGCGGTAGAGGTAGCGGGAGTCCGCGTCCATCTGCGTGCCGCCCCACCTGATCGCCCGTACCTTCTGGTTGACCAGGTCGACGAGTTCGTCCCGGCGGGCCAGCCGTTCCAGGAGCGGCGGCGTGATGGCCATGACCCCGATGTCCTGGGTGCGCAGGACGAACGCGGCCTGGTCGATGACGTGTTCGGCGTAGGCGTCCGCCTGATCGGTCCGGCCCGCGGCGATGAGTCGCTTCACCCAGCGCGGGTCGAGGTCGACCGGGAAGCTCAGGGAGCCGTGGGCCGCCGCGGAGCGGGAGAACAGTTCGCCGACGATGTGCGGTCCGGTGGGGGTGACCCCGAGCCAGTTGGCGCCGCGCGGAAAGCCGTGTGCGTCCAGGTTGACCAGGCTCCAGGCCACCAGACGGTCCATCCAGTCGGCCAGGCACACGACCCGTTTCGGGGCTCCGGTGGTGCCGCCGCTCTCGTAGACGCCGACGACGTCGGGGGCGTCGCCGTAGCCCTGCGGTACGAGGTCCTGGGCGGGGGTGTCCCGCAGTTCGTTGACGATGTTCGGGAAGAGCTTGAGATCGTCGAAGCTCTTGACGTCGGCCCGCGGGTCGAAGTCGAGCTTCTTGGCGCGCTCCAGCCAGTAGGGGGATCCGGTCTCCGGACTGAAGTGCCAGTCCATCGCGGCCTGGATGAACTCGTCCGGGTCGGGCCGGACGTCGAACGGCAGTTCCAGGACCGGATTGGCCTCTCGCGGCATGGTGACTCCTTGTCAGCTGATGCGTATCCCTGTGGACGACTGCGGGTTGAGGGCCGCCTGGCGGGCCCTCTCCTCCAGTGCGACCGCGATTTCGCTCCATGAGGCGGCATACTGCTGGGCGGCTCTGGAGAGCATGCCCAGGGTGTGCTCGGGAAGGTCCTTGATCAGTTGTTCGCGGCGGTCGGCGAACATGATGTGGGGGTCCAGGAGGCGCAGCAGAACCCGGCCGGCCTCCGTGAACCGCAGTGAGGGGTCCTTGCGCAGGGCGGCCAGGGCGGACCGGCCGTCGGTCGGCATCCGATGGACGGTCGCGGGGGAGCCGAAGCTCCGCCGGCCCTGATGCTCGTCCTTCGCGGGCGGGGTCCGGTCCTTCGTGGCCTCCGCCGCCGGGGAGAAGCGCTGCCGCACGGGTATGGGGTCCTCGCCGCGGCTGAGCTTGTCCCGGACGTCGCGCACGGTCTCCGGCGAGATGCCCGCGACTCTGGCGACCTCCCGCAGTGAGCCGCCCGGGTTGGCGCTGAGGTACTCGGCGGCCAGCCGTCGGCCGAGCTCGGTGTTCAGCGGTCGGGTGCGTCCGTCCCGGCCGACTCTGGCGAGTGGCTGGTGCGCTCCCTCGGCGGTGCGTTTGCGGATCTCGCCCACCGTCTTGCCGGACAGCCCGGTGAGGGAGGCGATGGCCCGGTCCGACAGTTGTGCGTGCGAGACCACTATGCGCGCGGCGGCTCTTCGGCGCTCCGCGAGGGTGAGCGGCAGGCCGTGTGTGACGTTCAGCCGGACGGCGAGCACGAAGGCATCCTGTTCGGTGCCGTCGAAGTACCGGACCTGGATCGTCTGCCGGCCCCGGAGGATCGCGGAGCGCACCCGGTGCATTCCGTCGATGACGCGCATGCTGGGTCGGTGGACGGTGATGGGAGGGAGCGTCTCCTCCGTCTCGGCGAGCGCCTGCACGTGGCTGGTGATCTCGCCGCCGATGCGTGGGGAGTACCCCGGGATCAGCGCACTCACCGGCGCCGTCTCGATCTCCTCGGGAGACGCTTCGGCGGCATTCTCTGGATTTTCGGGTAAGGATTCTGAGGTGCCGACTCTACTATGACGGGTCACCGAAATCCCTCCTTGGCATTTCGTACCCACTGACGCTATCGAGCTGTAAGCATGTAATTCAAGGCTATATTTGAGAGAGCGGAGGCTATATTTTTTCTATATGTCGCTCGCAGTCGCGGATGTCCGGTCGGTGCCGTGGGAACGAAGGTTGTCGGTGAGGTGATGGCGCTGGTAACTTCACCGTTATGCATAATTACGTAGTCGCGGATGCCTTCACGGACACGCCGCTGGAAGGAAATCCGGTCGCCGTCTTCTTCGACGCACACGACATTCCTGACGTGCGTATGCAAAGAATTGCCAGAGAGATGAACCTCTCGGAGGTCACCTTTGTGCTCCCCGCTGAGAAGGGCGGTGACGCGCGCATCCGAATCTTTACTCCGGTGAACGAACTGCCCTTTGCGGGGCACCCGATGCTGGGCACCGCCGTCGTCCTCGGCAGGTCGTTCAAGGGCGATCGGCTACTGCTGGAGACCGCCATGGGCACGATCCCCTTCGACTTCGACCGCGAGGGCGACCGGGTCACCTCCGTCCGCATGCAGCAGCCGATTCCCACCTGGGAACCGTACGAGCATGCCGACGAACTGCTGGCGGGGCTCGGCCTGAAGTCGTCCACCCTGCCGGTGGAGGCCTACCGGAACGGACCACGGCATGTCTTCGTGGGGCTGGAGAACGTGGCGGCTCTGTCCGCCGTCCGGCCCGACCTTCGTGTCCTCGCCCGCTTCCCCGACATGGCCGTGAACTGCTTCGCCCCCGCGGACGGGCACTGGCGGAGCCGGATGTTCTCACCCGCGTACGGCGTGGCCGAGGACGCGGCGACCGGATCGGCCGCCGGACCGCTGGCGGTCCACGTCGCACGGCACGGCCTGAGCAAGTTCGGCCGCGAGATCGAGATCCTCCAGGGTGTCGAGATGGGCCGCCCGTCGACGATGATCGCCAGGGCCGAGGGCACCGAGGACCGGATCACCTCGATCGAGGTGGGCGGGGCCGCCGTGGTCGTCGCCGCTGGAGTCATCCACGTATGACGCGCACGGTGAGCCGTGGTGACGGACACAGACCTGAACGGAACAGGCGGCACTGAGTGATGTCGGAAGACACGGTGACCGAGTGGCCCATGGCCGGCCGTAACACCGAACTGGACAGGATCGAGGCGGCGGTGGCCCGCGGGCACGGCGCCCTGCTGACCGGAGAGCCCGGCGTCGGCAAGAGCCGGCTGCTGCGCGCCTCGTTGCGGCGCGCAGCGGAGAAGGGCGCTGAGGTCAGGCTGGTCAGCGGGGCGGGAATCTGCGGGGCGGACGTGTCCTCGCTGTTCACCGGATGGGCGAGCGGGCAGGGTGGTGAGCGTGATGCCGTCGCCCGGCACCTCCTCGACGATGCCTTCCCCGGCCGCCGGACACCCGCTGCGGACGGTCTCCAGGGGCGGTTCGTCCTCGGCCTCGACGACGCGCACTGCCTGGCTCCGGCGTTCGCGGCGCGACTGCGGGCAGGTGTCGCCGAGGGGCGGTTGACCCTGGTGGCCACCGTCCGGGCCGGCGTCCCGGCACCCGACGGCGTCAACAGGCTCTGGGTGGAGCGGCTGGTCGAGCGGATGGAGATCGCGGAACTCGACCGGTCTGCGGCGGCCGACGTCGTCCACGCGAAGCTCGGCGGACATGTCGCCGCGGCGGCACTGGAACGGTTGTGGTCCTTCACCCAGGGGAACGCGCTGCTCCTGACGGAACTCGCCGACTCCGCGCTCGCCGACGGCAGCCTCCGCAGCGAGGACGGCACCTGGCTGTGGGACGGCCTGAACGGCAGGCCCGCGGCGCGCCTGGCGGACCTGGTGCACCTGCGGCTCGGCCACCTCTCGCCGGACGAGCGCCGGCTCGTGCAGATGATCGCCCTCGCCGAGCCGCTCGAAGCGGAGCTGTCGGCCGTCGCGGAACTGACCCACGCCGTGGAGACGCTCGACAGACGGGGCCTCATCACCGCCGAACTCAGCGGCCTGCGACTGCGCCTGCGACTGGCCTACCCCCTCTACCGTCCCGTCCTCGTCTCCAGCCTGCCCGAACTGACCGGCCTGCGGCTGCGGCGCAGACTCGCCGACGCCCTGGAGGACACCGGCCTGCGTCGGGACGACGACGTACTGCGCATGGCCGTCCTGCGGATCGACGCCGGACAACTGCCGTGCGCCGACCAGCTCCAGTCCGCTGCGAGGACCGCGCTGCGGCATCTGGACTTCGCGCTCACCGAGCGACTGTGCCTGCTCGCCCTTCCCCTGCCCGACGCGGACATCCCCACCCTCATGCTGCTGCGCGGCCGGGCGCTGCAGGGCCAGGGGCGTCATGCCGAGGCCGAGACGCTGTTCGCCGGCATGTCCGCCGAAAAGGGCCCGACCAGCACCGCGGTATGGGCGGAGGCCGTGCAGGCACGCTCGGAGAACCTGGCCTGGGGACTGCGCCTCGTCCAGGATGCCGAGGCGGTCCTCGACGAGGCGGTCACGGCCGCTCCCGAGACCGGCCGAGGGCTGCTGCAAGGCACCCAGACCGTCATGATGCTGCTGGGCGACCGGCTGGAGGAGGCCGCCGCCATGGGGGAGACGGTGCTCGCCGAGCCCCGCGATCCGGCCGTGGTCCAGCGGGTACTGCCGCCCGCCGCCTTCGCCCGCAACGAACTGGGCGACGCGGTCGGTGCGCTCGCCCTCCTCCAGCGGTGCCGTCCCGAACCGGGCGTCTGGAGCGACGAGGCCCGGCTGTCCCACCAACTGGTCGCGGCCTGCGCCGCACTCCAGACCGGCGCTGTGGCGGTGGCGGGCGCGATCTTGGACGGCCTGCCCGCCGACACGGAGGACGACCGGCCCGGCGCCCTGTGGGCCGCGTCGGTACGGGCACGGCTGTACCGCAGCTGCGGCCGGTACGCCGATGGCATCGGCCTGCTGCGCCAGGTCAGCGCGCCGCCGGACACGCGTGACTGGCTCACCACCAAGGCGTGGCGGCTGGCTCAGATGGCGGGCGCGCTGGCCGAGGCGGGCGAGCACGCCGAGGCGATGCGTGTCCTGGTCGAGGTCCGCTCCGAGGAGAGCGGCACCGTGCGGTACCCGCTCGCCGCGGACGGGGTGGCCATGGAGCGGGCGCTGGTCCTCGCCCACGTCGGAGATCTCACCGGCGCGCTGCACGACGCACTGGAACTGGGCGAGCGCGCGGCCGCCGCCGGCCGCGCCTTCCAGGCACTGACGGCGCTGCACCTGGTGGCCCGCATCGGCGAGGCCCGCGCGGTCGTCGAGCGGGCCTCCGCCCTGGCCCGGCACCTCGATTCCGGCCTCGCCGCACTGCAGGCCGAGCACGTACGGGCGTTGGCCGACGCGGACGGGGACGCGCTCTCCGCGCTCGCCGAGCGGTTCGAGGCGATGGGCCTGCTGCCGCTGGCCGCCGAGGCGTCGGCGCAGGCGTGCCGGGCCCATCGGGCGGCGGGGCGGCACCGCAGGAGCCGGGCCACCCGGACCGAGTGCCAGGAACTGCTGCAGCGGTTCGGGGGCACGCTGCCGGTGTGGGCCGCGCTGGACAAGCAGGGATCGGAGCCGTCGGCCGAACTCACCGGCCGTGAGCGGGAGGTGGCGGCGCTCGCCGCCTCCGGGCTCTCGAACCAGGACGTCGCCGACCGGCTGGGCGTATCGGTGCGCACGGTGGAGAACCATCTGCACCGCGCCTACGGCAAGCTCGGGGTCACCACGCGGGCCGATCTCGCCCAGCGTCTGGACTCCAGGCTGTCGGCGGACGGCTTCGGGAACCTTCCGGCACCTGCCCCCGGACGGACGCGGCGGGTCCAGGACGCCGGCCCGGCGCAGCCGCGTGCGGACCGCCCGGGACTCGTCGCGGCGGGGAGGCACTCCGGGCGGGTCGGGGTGGGCGAGGCCTGAGACGGGTTCCGCGGGGTGTGCCCGTACAGCTGGATGGCGTGCCCTTTCGGGCGCGCCATCCAGCTGTACGGACCCGGGAGCCTCCCTGCCGGCCCGGTTGTCCGACGGCCGGGCCGGTGGATCATGTCGTACGCAGCAGGTCCGAGAGCATCCGGTCGAGGATGGCCGAGCCGTCGCGCGTCATCACCGACGCCGGATGGAACTGGACCGAGGAGAACCCCTGGCCGCGCAGGCCGTGCACCTCGTTGTCCACGGGGTCCCGGCACACCTCGACGGGGCCGGGCCGGTTCTGCGGGCCGGGGAAGGACTCCCGTGGGCTGACGGCGGCGAAGGTGTTGTAGAAGTACACGGCCTCCCGGCGACCGAAGAAGTCGATCTCCCGCTGCGCCCCCTGGTTGGGCACGGATCTGCGGACCAGTTCCAGCCCGAGGACACCGCTCAGCGCCTGGTGCCCCAGGCAGACCGAGAGGAACGGCGTGTCCGTGTCGAGCAGGCGTCGCGTCACCTCCCGCAGATGCGCGTTCTTCGGATGGTTCGTGTCGCGCGGGTCCCCGGGGCCGGGCCCCACGACGACGAGGTCCTGGCCCTCGAAGCGGTACTCCTCGTCGAAGCGGCGTACGGTCACGTCCAGGCCGAGGTCGGACATCATGGCCGCGCCCATCGCGGTGAAGGTGTCCTCCGCGTCGATGAGCAGGGCCCTGCGTCCGGACAACAGCGATGACCGGGCACCCCGGGATCCCGGGGGCCGCCGCCAGAAGCCGGCCATCGGCGCGTTCCGGGCGGCCAGCGCGCTGACCACCTCCGGCAGGGCGCTCAGCCCGGGCACCTCGGCCGGTGGCCGCCAGGTGTCCGCGGTCGCGGCGGGAGCCGCGTACAGGGCAGCGAGCAGGCCCGACGCCTTGGCCCGGGTCTCCTCCGCCTCGGCCCGAGGGTCGGAGTCGCGTACCAGCGTCGAGCCCACGCCCAGACGCAGCCGCCCGGTGCGGTCGATGTCGGCGGTGCGGATGACAATGGCCGAGTCCAGCCGCTGTCCCCCCTCGGAGTCCCGGCCCAGCAGGGCCACCACGCCCGCGTAGTAGCCCCGCCCTCCGTTCTCGTACTTCGCGATGACGCGGCAGGCGCTCTCCAGCGGGCTGCCCGTGACGGTCGGCGCGAACAACGTCTCACGGACGACCTCGCGGACGTCCCGGGTGACCTGTCCCTCGATGAAGTACTCGGTGTGCGCGAGGTGGGGCATCTCGCGCAGCCGCGGTCCGATCACGTGGGCGCCGCCGTCGCACACCCGGCACATCATCTTGAGTTCCTCGTCCACGACCATGTAGAGCTCGTTGGCCTCCTTGCGGTCGGCCAGGAACTCCAGCGCCCCTTCGAGGGAGGGACCCGAACTCGGGTAGCGGTACGTGCCGCTGATGGGGTTCATCACCGCCGTGCCCCGGTCCAGCGTGAGGTGGCGCTCCGGACTCGCGCCGATGAAGGTCCGGCCGCCCACCCGGATCAGGAACGTCCAATAGGCACCCGAGGTGTGCCGCAGCAGCCGGCCGAACAAGGTCAGCGCGGTCTGCGCCGACCAGCTCGCGATCTGCGCGAGGAACGTGCGTTTGATGACGAAGTTGGCGCCGGTACCGGCGCCGATCTCGTCGGTGATGATGCGCCTTACCACGTCGGCGTACTCGTCGTCGTCGGTGTCGAAACCGCCGTCGCCGACCTCGATGGGCAGGTCCGGCAGTCCGGCCAGCACCTCGTCGGCCGGCACGGCGGCCTGCTCGGTGACCTTCATGACGAGCAGCGGTTCGCCGTCGTCGTTGTGCTCGTAGCCGCGCTCCGAGATCTGCCGGAACGGCAGCAGGGCCAGAAGGTCGTGCCGGCCGTTGCCGCCCTCGGGCGACAGCGGGAGGTCCGCCGTCGAACCGACCTCCGACACATCACCGACGAGCAGGTCGATCAGCCCCGCGCCCGACGCCTCCGGCCGGTGCAGCAGGGCGAACGATGGCGGCGGCGCCCCGCCCGTCAGCCTGCCCAGCAGACCGCCGTCGGCGTCTTCGGCGGTCACCGCGCCCCTCCCGTGACGACGGCCCCCAGGGCATTGGACACGGTCGCGGTCGGCACCACCATGGAGCAGCGGCCGGCCGCGTAGGCGACGGCCATCCGGTGGTCCGCCGCGGAGAAGTCGGCGACGGCGTCGGCGACCAGGAACGTCTGGATGTCGTGCGCGAACGCCTCGCAGGCGGTCTGCAGGATGCCCACATGGGCGTAGACACCGCACAGCACCAGCTGGTCCCGCCCCTGTTCACGCAGCAGGTCCAGCAGCGGTGTCCGGAAGAACGCGCTCGGCCGCCACTTGACCAGGACGGTGTCGTCCGGGCCGGGCGCCAGCTGCTCGGGTACTCCCCGCTGCGCGGGATCGCCGCTCATCCCGGGACCCCAGAAGTCCTTGAGCAGACCGCGCTGTTCGTCGGTCATGTCGCCCGGCTGGGCGGTGTACGCCACCGGGACGCCGGCCGCCACGGCGGCCTCCCGGAGCCGGGTGACGTTGTCGACCAGGTCGGTCACCGGCGACCGTCCGGCAGGGAAGGGCCGGAGGAAGAAGTGCTGCATGTCGTGGACGAGGAGCAGGGCGCGCCGCGGGTCGACCGTCCAGCTCGCCGTGTTCTCCGGCAGTTCGGCGGCGGTGGGCATGGGGTAGGACGAGATCTCGGGAATGGCCGGAGCCGTCATGGCTGCTCTCCTTTTCAGCAGGCGGTCAGTCGGAGCGCGGGCGCAGGGAGTCGAGGTGGCGCACCCAGTTGTCGATCGTCGGGTCGGCGGTCAGGACCTCGAACTCCACCGGCAGGCCCTCGCGGCGCCAGCGGCTGCTCAGCCGCATGACGTCCAGGGAACCGAGCCCGAGGAACACGAGGTTGGCGTCTCCCGGGATGTCCTGCGGGGCGGTGCCGATCAGCGCCGCGACGGCGCTGCGTACCTGATCGGGGGTGGAGACCGGCTCGTCGGCCATGGTGGTGCCCTTCTGTGTCTGTCGTGACTCTGTGTCAGCTCGCGGGGCGGTCCGTGCCCGTGCCTCCGGAGAGAGGGCTGAAGAAGACCGCCGCGGTGGGCGTGGTCTCGCCCCGGGCCCGGGCCGCCAGGATCTTCTTGTCGATCTTGCCGAGACCGGTGTGCGGCAGTTCGTCCACCGCCTCCACCCGGTCCGGCAGCTTGTAGGCGGCCAGCCCGCGTTCGGTCAGAGCGGCCTTGATCTCCGGCAGCGTCGGCGCAGTGCCCACGGCGACGATGTAGGCGTACATGCGCTCGCCCAGATAGTCGTCCGGCACGGGGACGACCGCCGCACGCGAGATCGCGGGGAGGGCCTCCAGATGACCCTCGACGTCACCGGCGGACACCTTCTCGCCGCCGCGGTTGATGAGGTCCTTGATGCGGCCCTCGATCACCAGCCGTCCGTCGGGTGTCAGCCGCGCCAGGTCGCCGCTGCGGTAGAAGCCGTCCTCGGTGAAGGCCCGCGCGTTGTGCTCCGGGGACCGGTAGTAGCCGCGTGGCGTGTAGGGGCCGCGGGTCAGCAGTTCACCGATCGTGTCGGGCGGGACGTCCTGGTCCTTGTCGTCGACGATCCGCATCTCGTCGGCCGGGGAGATCGGGTGTCCCTGGGTGGTGAGCAGGGCCTCCTCGGGGTCGTCGTCCCGGGTGAAGCAGATCAGCCCCTCGGCCATGCCGAAGACCTGCTGTATCCCGCAGCCGAGTTCGGGCCGGATGCGAGCCGCGAGGTCCCGGTGGAGTTTGGAACCACCGATCTGCAGGGCGCGTACGGAGGACAGGTCCGGCTTCATCCACTCCGCGGCGTCCAGCCAGAGCTGGACGACACTGGGGCCCACCGAGGTGACGGTGACCCTCTCCCGTTCGATGACCGGGAAGCAGCGCTCCGGCGTGGCGTCCGCCGCGAGCACCGCCGTTCCGCCGGACAGCAGGGTGCCGATCACACCGGGACAGCCGAAGGTGAAGTTGAACTCGACCGGCAGCACCGCGAGATACACGTCGTCCCCGGTGAGCCGGATCGCCTCGACCGCCGCGCGCATCATGTAGACGTAGTCGTCGTGGGTGCGGGAGATCAGCTTGGGCAGTGCGGTGGTCCCGCCGGACAGCAGGAAGAACGCCACATCGGCGGGGTCCGGGGCGGGGAGCGGGACGGTGCCGGACGGATCGGCGGCTGCACCCGCGGCCTCCACGGCCGAGAGAGCCACCAGGTCGTCGCCCGCCACCGTCTCGTCGAGGGTGAACAGATGGCGCAGCGTGCCCACCTCGTCGCGCATTCTGCGGCCGAGCGCCGGGTGGTCGAAGCCGCGGTGGACACCGGGCAGGACGTAGCCGGCCGCACCGGAGATCTCCAGGAGGTGCCGGATCTCGCTGGCCCGGTGGGACGGGAGCGCGAACACCGGTTTGGCGCCGAGCCGGAACAGGCCGAAGCAGACCACCACGAACTCCACGACGTTGGGCAGCTGCACCACCACCCGGTCGTCCGGAGCGATTCCCAGCTCCCGGAACCCGACCGCCGCCCGACGGGACCGCAGCACGAGTTCCTCGTAGGAGACCCGCAGATCCCCCTGCACCAGCGCGGTCGCGGAGCCGTGGCGCGCGGCCGAGGACTCCAGCACGTCGATCAGGCTCTCGCCGGTCCAGTAACCCTCCGCGCGGTACCGCTCGGCATACTCAGCGGGCCACGGCGTGCATCCGTCGAGCACGGGACGTCTCCTTCGTAGAATCGTGGGTGTGCGGTGGAGCCGGGCGGTACGAGGGCGCGGAACCGGAGTCGGCGCGCCCCGCGCCGGGGGCGCGGTCAGGCATCGTCCGGCCCCTCGGTGATCTCGACGACGGCGCAGCCGACCTCCATGCCGGGGGTGGTGCCGATCATCAGCACCCGGTCGCCCGGGTTCACCTGGCGGGTGAGCCACAGGTGTTCGAGCCCGATGACGACGTCGGACATGCTGGCGTGGCCGATCTGCCGGCTCCGCTCCCAGGTGCCGCGGTCGGCGTCGATGCCGAGCGGCTCCAGATACAGGGCGTGGAGCGTGTCCCGGTGGAAACCGACGTGCGTGACCCTGGCGACGTCGTCCATCGTCAGGCCCACCTCGCCCAGCGTGCGTTCCGCGACACCCGAGAGCAGGTCGATGAAGTTGCCGCCCGGGGGAGGGGTGCCGTCGGCCCACTTGCGCTGCCAGAACTTGACCCGGGTCTCGAAGTCCAGGAGCTTGTGCGACGGTTCGCGCGGTGGCATCAGGGACCCCTCGGCGCGGTGCCGCCACTCCAGCTTCGGGTCGGAGACCGAACCGACCGCGAGCACCTTGGCGAATCCGCTCCGCCGGGACACCACGATGGCCGAGCCGCTGTCCGCCATGAAGAACAGCCCGGAGGCACGCCAGCGGTCCACCATCGGGGTGTTGAAGTTGTCCGCGCCCGTCACCAGGACGGCGTCCTTGTCGTCGGCCGCGATCAGCCGGTGGGCGGCCATCTCGATCCCGGTCATCAGCCCGTTGCAGCCCTGCTGGATCACGGTGGCGCTGATCGGCCGGTCCAGCGCGTTCAGCAGGATGTAGTGCGAGGGCGACCAGCCGTCGTGCGGGCCCTGCAGGAACGTGGTGCTGTGCAGCAAGGCGGCGAAGTCGTCGGGGTGGTGCCCCGATCGCCGTATCGCGACCTCGGCGGCCCGGATCGCCATGTCCGGTGCGCCGAGGGTGTCCTCGATCGCCACCGACTCCATGCCGGAGGCCTCGTGCTCCGCCTCGCTGTAGAGGCCGTCCTTCACTGCCTGCTCGACCGGCACCAGCTCGGGTATGTAGGTGCCTACCCCGGCCAGGTAGATGTTCTCAAGCTTCATCGCGGTACTGCCTCTTCCTGCGCACGTTCTGGCGCATGTCGTCTTCTGTGGGCGAGCCGGGCTCAGCAGAGCACGGTGACCACGGCGGATTCCTGAGTAGCCGCTACTCAGCGCCCCGGCGCCGGGGCGAGGGCCAGTGCCTCCAAAACGGCGCCGGCGACGTCCTGCGGAGCGCGTCCGCCGGTCTCGACCACGGCACGGGCGACCTCCAGGTAGAGAGGCCGGCGGACCTGTCTCGTCCGACGCCAGGTCGCCTCGGGATCGACCGCCAGCAGAGGGCGTACGGAGTCCATCCCGACGCGTAGGACGGCGTCGTGCCACTCCATGTCGAGGAAGGCCACCGGCCCCCCGGCCAGCAGCCCGCGGGTCCGGGCGTCCAGCACCGCCCCACCGCCCAGCGCCAGGACACCCCTGTGCTCCAGCAGGGCGGCCCGGACCGCGGCCCGCTCCAGGTCGCGGAAGCGAACCTCGCCCTCGGTGGCGAAGATGTCGGCGATCGACCTGGCCTGCGCGGCGACGATGTCGGCGTCCGTGTCCCTGCAGGCCAGCCCGAGCCGCTCCGCGATCAACCCGCCGACCGTGGTCTTGCCCACGCCCATCGGGCCGACCAGGACCACCGCCGGGCCCGGCGGGCGACCCGTCACCGGACGACCAGATGGTCGAGGAACCCGGTGATGTTGCGACGGGTCTCCGCCACCGAGTCACCGCCGAACTTCTCGGCGACGGCGTCGGCGAGCACCAGGGCGACCATCGCCTCGGCAACGATCCCGGCGGCCGGGACGGCGCACACGTCGGAGCGCTGGTGGTGCGCGCGGGCGGCCTCACCGGTGGTGACGTCCACGGTGGCCAGCGCGCGGGGCACGGTGGCGATCGGCTTCATCGCCGCTCGCACGCGGAGCGGTGCGCCCGTACTCAGGCCGCCCTCGGTGCCGCCCGAACGCCCGGAGGCACGGCGCGGACCGTCGGCCGAAGGGACGATCTCGTCGTGCGCCCGGGAGCCCGGCACCCGGGCCAGTTCGATCCCGTCGCCGACCTCGACGGCCTTGATGGCCTGGATGCCCATCAACGCCCCCGCCAGCCGCGCGTCGAGCCGCCGGTCCCAGTGCACATGGCTGCCGAGACCGACCGGCACTCCGTGGGCCAGCACCTCCACCACACCGCCGAGGGTGTCGCCGTCGGCACGGGCCTTGTCGATCTCGGCGATCATGCGCGCGCTCGTGTCCGGATCCAGACAGCGCACCGGGTCCGCGTCCAGCCGCCCGGTGTCCTCGGGCAGGGGCAGCAGGCCGTACGGGACACCGACGGCCGCCAGTTCCACCACGTGCGAGACGATCTCGATGCCGGCGGTCTCCCGGAGGTACGAGCGCGCCACCGCGCCCAGCGCGACCCTGGCCGCGGTCTCCCGGGCGCTGGCCCGTTCCAGCACGGGCCGAGCCTCGGGGAAGCCGTACTTCTGCATCCCCGCCAGATCGGCGTGGCCCGGGCGGGGCCGGGTGAGCGGGGCATTGCGGGCCAGGCCGGCCAGGACCTCCGGGGCCACCTGCTCGGCAGCCATGACCTGCTGCCACTTGGGCCACTCGGTGTTCGCGATCATGAGGGCGACGGGGGAGCCCAGGGTCAGCCCGTGGCGTACGCCGCCGAGGAAGGTGAGCTCGTCGCGCTCGAAACTCATCCGGGCGCCGCGCCCGTACCCCAGCCGGCGCCGCGCCAGCGCGTCACTCACCATCTCCTTCGTGACCGGGACACCGGCGGGCAGGCCCTCCAGAGTCGCCACGAGTGCGGGGCCGTGCGACTCCCCGGCCGTCAGCCAACGCAAGCTGCTCAACGACGCTCTCCTCACGGTTTCGACAGCGGTACGGGATCGGTTCGGGCGCGGATCAGCGCACCGGGCCGCTGGTCGCGGACAGTGGCCGTGCCGGACGGCGATCGCGCGGGCCCAGGAACTCGGAGACCAGGAACGCGAGGTCGAGGGACTGGCTGCGGTTCAGCCGCGGGTCGCACACCGACTCGTAGCGCGAGGCGAGGTCCTCGAAGAGGACCTCGTGCCCGCCGCCCACGCACTCGGTGACGTGGTTGCCGGTGAACTCCACGTGGATGCCACCGGGATGGCTGCCCAGGGAGTGGTGGACGTCGAAGAAGCCCCGGATCTCGTCGAGCACGTCGTCGAAACGCCGGGTCTTGTGCCCGGAGGGAGCCTCCACCGTGTTCCCGTGCATGGGGTCGCACACCCAGGCGACCTGCGCTCCCGAAGCGGTGACCTTCTCCACCAGCGGCGGCAGCATCTCCCGCACCTTGCCGGCGCCCATCCGGACGATGAGCGTCAGCCGGCCCGGCTCACGCCGCGGATCCAGCCGGTCGATGAGCCGCAGCACGGAGTCGGAGGTGGCCGCCGGGCCCAGCTTCACCGCCACCGGGTTGTTGATCCGTGAGAAGTACTCGACATGCGCACCCGAGAGGTCCCGGGTCCGCTCGCCGATCCACAGCAGATGCCCCGAGGTCGCGTAGGGGAGCCCGCTGGAGCTGTCGACGCGGGTGAGGGCGGTCTCGTAGTCCAGGAGCAGCCCCTCGTGGGAGACGAAGAACTCCTCGGCGTCCGCCGCCTCCGGCCCACTGCCGGTGGCGTGCATGAAGCGCAACGCCCGGTCGATCTCGTCGGCGATGGACTCGTAGCGGTGTCCTGAGGGCGATCCGGAGACGAAGTCCCGGTTGAGGTTGTGGATCTGACGCAGGTTTGCGTTCCGGCCCGCGCTGAAGGCGCGGACCAGGTTCAGCGTGGTCACCGATGCCTGGTACATCGTCAGCAGCCGGGTCGGGTCCGGGACGCGGGAGGCCTGCGTGAAGTCGAAGCCGTTCACCGCGTCGCCCCGGTAGACCGGCAGCACGCGCCCGTCCCGGGTCTCGGTCGCCTTGGAGCGCGGCTTGGCGTACTGCCCCGCGAGCCGGCCGACCTTCACGACGGGAACCGAGCCGGCGTAGGTCAGCACCACCGCCATCTGCAGCAGGGTGCTGAGCTTGTCCCGCGTGGTGTCCGTCCGGACCGCGTCGAAGGTCTCCGCGCAGTCACCGCCCTGCAGCAGGAACGCCTCGCCGCGGGCCACGGCGGCCAGCCGGTCCTTCAGCAGGTCGCACTCGTCGGCGAAGACGAGCGGCGGAAGGGTCTCCAGTTCCCTCGTGACGGCATCGAGAGCCGAACGATCGGGCCAGTCCGGCTGCTGGGCGGCCGGATACGCGCGCAGCGGGTCCTGGGACGAGGTGTTCCACGAAACCATGGGACTGCCCTTCAGGAATGAGCGCATTTCGTGCCTTCGCTTCCTTGTGTCAGGAATGGATTCATGGATTCGAGGATTTCCTTTTCCTGTCGGCGGCCCGTTCTTCTGCGTTCCACCCGGTGATGGGCGTGGGCGATGGGTATTGCCTCCCCGGGTGGTCTCGCGGCCCGCCGGATCCGGCGGCACCCGAAAAGTCCGTCCCGGTCCGTCACCCGGTCCGTCGGCCCGTACCGCGCTGTCCGCCGCCGGCCGGCACGAGGCAGTCGGGGGCCCAACGAGAACACCACGTGTCCGGCTGACCGGGCCATGAGTGGCATCTACTCAGTTCGCGCCCGAGGCCACCGAACGGTGCGGGCGGGGCGGAACGAAGCCTTCCCCGACGGACGGCGCGGGTGCCGACGGCCACCAACCGGGGACTTTCTCCGGTTGGACGGCCGGGCGGCCGCCCACGCGCCCGGACTGTCCAAGGGGCTTCGTTGACATGCGCGGAGGCGGACAATTAGAAAGTCCTGGCACGCAGCGAAAAGCCATGGGAGGAAAAAGTGGACTCGCAACCGGAGCCGCAGGATTCCTTACCCGCCCCTTCTGAAGAAGAAGTCTCCCGGCCATCGGTCTCGGCTACGGAGCGGGTGATCGCCGAAATCTGGTCGGAGGTTCTGGAGGGGCGCCGGGTGGGCGCCGAGGACAATTTCTTCGATCTCGGCGGGCATTCTGTGCTGCTGCACATGGTCCAGGACCGGATAGGCGAGGAACTGGGCAGGGAACCGGACCTGGTCGACCTGTTCACGTACACGACGGTCCGGGCACTGGCCCGGCACCTCGACGGCGGTACGGACGAGTCCATCCGGTCCCACAGCGGGGCGGAGCGGGCGGGGGGACGCGCGCGGCTTCAGCGCCGGCGTGCCCAGCGGAGCCGGCCGGGCACCCGGGAACGCGGTGAGACACGTGAATGACGACAGCCCTGACGAGCAGGCGGACGAGGTCGAGCAGGCGGACGACGCCGAACACATCGCCGTCATCGGCATGGCCGCCCGGTTCCCCGGCGCCGAGGACGTCGACCAGTTCTGGCGGAACCTGACCGAGGGCCTGGACACGGTGACCCGCTCGGCACCGCGACCGGTTCCCGGCGGCGGTGCCGAGCGCTCGTACGTACCGGCCCGTGGCCTGCTCAAGGATCCGGAGTGGTTCGACGCGGGCTACTTCGGCTACTCGCCGCGCGAGGCCCGGATCGTCGACCCCCAGCACCGCGTCCTCCTGGAGTGCGCGGACCAGGCCCTGGAGCACGCCGGCTACGACCCGACGCGGTACTCCGGCGCCATCGGCGTCTACGGCGGCGGCACCGACACCTCCTACGCCCACCTCGCGCGGTCGGGGACGGACCGGGGCGCGGGCGCGTCCGACATGGAGATCCTGCTGGGCAACGCGACCGACTACCTGGTCACCCGGATCGCCTACAAACTGGGGCTGCGCGGCCCGGCCGTCACGGTGCAGGCCGCGTGCGCCACGTCCCTGGTGGCCGTGCACACCGCCGTCCAGGCCCTGTTGTCCGGTGACTGCGACATGGCCCTGGCAGGCGGCGTCGCCGTGCACGTACCCGCCCGGAACAGTCCCTACGTGGAGGGCGGGATCCTGTCAGCGGACGGGGTCTGCCGGACCTTCGACGCCGCCGCGGGCGGCACCGTGGGAGGCGACGGCGGGGGCCTGGTGGTACTCAAACGGCTCGCCGAGGCCGTTTCCGACGGCGACCGCATCCACGCCGTGCTGCGGGGAACAGCGGTGAACAACGACGGCTCCGACCGGATCGGCTTCACCGCGCCCAGTGTCGAGGGGCAGGCCGCCGTCATCCGGGACGCGCAGGCGGTGGCCCGGGTGGACCCTGCCACCGTCACCTACGTGGAGGCCCACGGCACCGCCACGCCGCTCGGTGACCCCATCGAGGTGGCCGCGCTGACCAAGGCCTTCAGGGACGGCACCGACCTCAGCGGGTACTGCCGGATCGGGTCGGTCAAGACGAACATCGGGCACACCGACGCGGCCGCCGGCGCGGCCGGACTGATCAAGACGGTCCTCGCCCTGGAACACGGCGTCATTCCGCCCAGCCTGCACTTCAGCGAACCGAACCCGCGGATCGACTTCGCCGCGACCCCGTTCCGAGTGGCCGACCGCGCGCAGGAGTGGCTTACGCGGGGCACCCCCCGGCGCGCGGGAGTGAACTCCTTCGGCATCGGCGGGACGAACGCGCACGTCGTCCTGGAGGAGGCTCCCGCGCCACCGCCGACGGCGCCTCCCGCGCCCTGGCAGCTGCTGGTCCTCTCGGCGCGCACCCCGACCGCCCTCGATGCGGCGGCGGAGAATCTGGCCGCCCACCTCGACGCCCGTCCGGAGCTGTCGATCGCCGACGTGGCCTGGACGCTCCAGACCGGCCGCCGGGAGCACGACCACCGCAGGTACGCGGTCGTCGGCGGGGCCCGGGACGCCGTACGGACCCTGTCCGGCCCGGCCGGACGCCCGGCCGGCACGCCTCGGCCCCGGTCGGTGACGTTCCTGTTCCCCGGCACCGGGGCGGCCCGCGAAGCCACCCGGCTGTTCGCGGAGCAGCGGGCGTTCCGCCGCGCGTTCGACGCCTGTCACGCCGCGGTGCGCGGTCTCGACGGGGTCGGTGGAGTCGACGGGTTCGGCGCGCAGGGCTTCCGGCCCGGCGCGACGAGCGACGACCCGGCCACGGCGGACCTGCTCGCCTTCGCCGAGGAGTACGCGCTGTCGCGGACGCTGGCCGCCTGGGGTGTGCGGCCGGCCTCGGTACTGGGAACGGGCGTGGGAGTGCTGACGGCCGCCGCGGTGGCGGGCGTGTTCTCCCTGGACGACGCGACACGGCTGGTGGTGGCCCGGGCCCGGCTGTCGGCCCCGTCCGGCGGCGACACGCCGGACGGAACGGATGCCGCGGCCCGCTTCGAGGAACTGGTCCGCGAGGCCGGCCCCCGGGCCCCGCGCGTCCCCGTCGTCTGCGGGACGTCGGCCCGGGTGCTCTCCCCGGACGACGCGGTGGACCCCGGGTTCTGGTCCGCGCATCTGCGTGGCGAGTCCCGACCGCACACCGCCTTCGACCCGTTGCTCAAGGACGCCTCCGCCGTACTGGTGGAGCTCGGCGCGGGCCGGACCCTGACGTCTGCCGCCCGTCGGCACCCCGGACGCACGGAGGACCACCTGATCGTGACCGCCCTGCCGGGCGAAGAGCCGACGGGCGAAGAGCCGACGGGGGAAGAGCACGGCACCGTGTCCGAAGGACCGCCCCCGCTGCTCGCCGCGCTGGGAGAACTGTGGCTGGCGGGCGTCACCATCTCCTGGTCGGAGGTCCACGGCGCCCGGAGGCTGCGGGTCCCCCTGCCGACGTATCCGTTCGAGCGGCAGCGTCATGTGGTGGAGGCCGTCGAGCGGGAGGCGGTCGAGCGGGCGGCTCCCGAACGGGAGACCGCCGCCGTGTCCGCCCCCACCGAGGACGGCGCCCAACCCGGGGCGGAGCAGCAGGACACCGTCGGCCGGGTAGCCCGGCTCTTCGCGGAGATCCTCGGCCTGCCGGACGTCGACGCCGAGGACAGCTTCTTCTCCCTCGGCGGCGACTCGCTCATCGCCGTCCAGTTCCTGTCCCGTGCCCGCGAGATCTTCGGTGTGGAAGTCGATGTCCTTGGGCTGTACGAGGCCGAGACGGTCACCGAGTTCGCCGCACTCGTGGACCGGTCGGCGGGCGGTCATGACAGTCCGCGGCCCGCCCTCTCCTGAGGAGTCGTCATGGTGGACAACAATCGAACCGGGGCGGATGCGCCGCGCACGGCGCCGGCAGGTACCTGGCTGGTGCGTCGCGAGCGTCGCCCGGAAGCCGCCTCGTCGCTGTACTGCTTCACCCACGCCGGCGGTTCGCCCGGCGAGTACGTCCGCTGGTCCGACGACCTGCCGGACGTCCAGGTATGGGCGGTGCAACTGCCCGGCCGGGCCTCCCGCCGGGCCGAACCCGCCTTCACCAGGATGGGGCCGCTGGTCGACGCACTGCTGGACGAGGTGGTCTTCGAGGAGCCGTTCGCCTTCTTCGGGCACAGCCTCGGGGGCCTGGTCGCCTACGAGGTGACCCGTGCGCTGCGCGAGCGCGGCCGGGAGCAGCCCGAGCGGCTGTTCCTGTCCTCGTCCCCGCCACCTCCCCTCGTACACGGCGCAGCACCGCTGCACCAGCTCTCCGACGCGGAGCTGCTGCCCGCGCTGGAGCACCGGTTCGGTGCCTTGCCGGAGCCGGTCCGGGCGAACCCCGCGCTCCTGCGGATCGTGCTCGCCCACTACCGGGCGGACATCGAAGTGTTCGAAACGTACGACCACCTCCCCGGTGAGCCGCTCGACCGCCCGATCACGGCCTTCGCCGGCACCGACGAGGCGGACACCCTGCGCATCGAGGACTGGAAGACGCACACCAGCGCTGCCTTTGATCTGGGCTTTCTGCCCGGTGGCCACTTCTACCTCCGCGCGGAGCGGCAGGAACTGCTGCGCAGGGTGAGCGATGCGATGCCGGGAGCCGAGTCGCGCCGAGGACAGCGGTGACAGGAGCTACAGGGTGACAGGAGTCGACATGCGGTACACGACCTTCGGACGCGGCACGGGCCTGCGGGTGTCGGAGTACGCACTGGGCACGGTCAACTTCGGGACGCGGTGGGGCGGCGGAGCCGAACCCGACGAGGCCCGCAAGGTGTTCGACCGGTTCGCCGACGCCGGCGGTACGTTGATCGACACCGCCGACTGCTACCAGTTCGGCCAGGCGGAGGAACTCCTCGGTGACTTCCTCGCCGCCGACCGCGACCACTTCGTGCTGGCGACCAAGTTCGGCTACGGCTCCACCGCGCAGCCGCGGATCTCCGGTACCGGCAACAGCCGCAAGAACATCGTCCGGTCGGTGGAGGCGAGCCTGGCGCGGTTGTCCACCGACTACATCGACCTGTACTGGGCGCACTTCCCCGACACGGTCACTCCCCTGGAGGAGATCCTCGGCGCCCTGGACGACCTGGTGCGGGCCGGGAAGATCCTGCACGCGGGCCTGTCGAACTTCCCGGCGTGGCAGGTCTCCCGGGCGGTGACGATCGCGGAACTCCGGCACCTGGCACCGGTCACCGCCATCCAGACCGAGTACAGCCTGGCCGACCGCACAGCCGAGCGTGAACTGCTGCCGATGGCGCAGAGCCTCGGTCTCGGCGTCGGCCTGTGGTCACCGCTGGGCGGCGGGCTGCTGACGGGCAAGTACCGCACCGGCGCCGAGGGGCGGCTCACCGACTGGAAGGGCCGGGTGATCCGCACCGAGAGCACCGGCCAGCGGACCGCCGTCGTCGATGCCGTGTGCGCGATCGCGGCGGAGACCGGGCTGCCCGCCTCGCAGGTGTCCGTCGCCTGGGTGCGGGAGAGGGCCCGGCACGCCGCCACCGCCTTCGTGCCCGTCATCGGTCCGCGCACGGTGGCTCAGCTCGACGACTACCTGGCGGCTCTCGACGTCGATCTCACCGGCGAGCAGCTCGCCCGGCTGGACGAGGCCAGTGCCGTGGCACTCGGCTCACCCCACGAGGTGAGCGCGGCGGCCCGCGGGCGGCTGCTCGGCGGTGACCCCGAACGCGTACGCGTTCCGGGCATCACGGCCCCCTGAAGCGGGACCTGATCCGGTCCGGGACCGTGCGGACAGAGAACGTGGAGAAACAGGAAAGGTGCGCCGGGACATGACGGTGAGTGAGCTCGTCGGGGTGTGGAGGCTGGCGTCGTTCCACGACGTCGACGAGGACGGGAACAGGAAGGAGGGGCCGCTGGGCCCCGAACCCGAAGGGCTGCTCCTCTACTCGGCGGAGGGGCACGTGTCGGTGCACATGATGCGCACCAGGCCCTCGGCGCCCGGCGGCGGGTCCGGGGACAGGCCGCCCCAGAACTACATGAGCTACGCGGGCACCTGGCGGCGGTCCGGGGACCAGGTCGTCCACACGCTGACGCTCGCCCCGGAGCCGGGCTGGATCGGCACCGACCAGGTGCGGGACCTGCGTCTGGACGGCGCGACCCTCACGCTCCACGGCGACTCGCTCGTCGGCCCGAGGCAGCGCCGTGTGCTGGTCTGGCGGCGCGTGAGCGAGCAGGCGCCATCGAGGTGACTCGGACCGTGCCGGCTGAAGTGACTCAGACGGTGCCGGCTCCGACCGTGTCGGGCTGCCGCGTGGTGCTGCGGACCCGGTCGACGAACGCCCGGGCGGCCGGGCTGACGGGACCGTCGACGCGCCAGCCGAGAGCGACCTGACCGCGCAGCTCGGGGTACGAGAAGGGGATCGCGCACAGGCGCGCGGGGTGCGACCTGACGAGGGACTGCGGAAGGATGGCCACTCCCAGGCCCCGGCTCGCCAACTCCGCGAGGATGCCCGGGTTTCCGGCTTCGAAGCTGATCCGCGGGGTGAGGCCGGCCTCGGCACAGGCCGCGTCGAGACTCTTGCGCATGCCGGTGCCCGGAGGAAGGCTGATCAGGGCCCGGTCCCGGATGTCGTCCAGCGTGATCGTCCCGCGCGTGGCCAGCGGGTCGCCGGGACTCACGGTCGCGACGAGCGGCTCGTCCACCATCACGTGCGTCGCCAGGCCGACGGGTACGTCGCCGCCCGACAGCGCGATGAACGCCGCGTCGAGACGGCCCGCCCGCAGTGAGTGGACCAACTCCTCCGAGTTCGCCTCGGAGAGGGTGATCTCCACCGACGGGTGCTCCTCATGGAAACCGGCGAGCAGTGCGGGCAGGCTGAAACCTCCGCAGGAGGGCACCATTCCCACCGCGACGTGACCGCGGACGAGACCGGTCAGTTCGTCGACGACCAGTCGTGTGTCGGTGATCGCCGCGAGTGCGGCACGCGCGTAGGGGAGGACGGCCGCGCCCACCTCGGTCACCCGCACCAGGCGTCCGGAACGGTCCAGCAGCTCCTGGCCGAGCTTGCGCTCCAGTCGGCGGATCTGAGCGCTCACCCCTGGTTGTGCGACGTGCAGCCGGGCGGCCGCCTTGGTGAAACTCGCTTCCTCGACCACGGCTACGAAGTACTCCAACTGCCTCAGCTCCATAACCAATCATGCTAGCAAGGAGATGTGTCAGATCTTGGACTTCTGCATATCGATGAACCAGTGTGACGGTGTACTGGCTCGCCGGCGCCCCTCGTCGGGTCCGGTCGAGCTCGGCGGACTGGGAAGGAAACACAGCAGCGATGAGCGATGTCCCGGCGGAATTCGAAGAGCTCGCCGAACGGGTGCAGGGACCGGTGTTCACGCCGGGCAGTTCCGGTTACGACGACGAACGGTCCGGCTTCCAGACCGCCTTCCGGCATCGCCCGGCGGTGATCGTGGGCGCGACCGGACCGGACGACGTGAGCGCCGCCGTCACGTTCGCCGCCGCCCGAGGACTCCCGGTGGCCGTGCAGGCCACCGGACACGGTCTGTCGGCGGCCGCGCAGGGAGAAGGAGTCCTGATCAGCACCGCCCGGATGACCGATGTCCGGATCGACCCGCTGAACCGGACCGTTCGGATCGCGGCCGGGGTGCGCTGGGAGCAGGTCATCAAGGAGGCGGCCACGCACGGACTCGCGCCGCTGAACGGCTCCGCTCCGCACGTGGGAGCGGTCGCCTACACCCTCGGCGGCGGCGTCGGTGTGCTGGGCCGTCAGTTCGGTTACACGGCCGACCACGTACGCAGCATCGATGTCGTCACGGCCGACGGCGCCCTGCGCCAGGTGACCGCGGACAGCGACCCCGACCTGTTCTGGGCGCTGCGCGGCGGACGGGACAACTTCGGCATCGTGACCAGCCTGGAGGTCGCACTGGTCCCGCTGACCCGGATCTACGGGGGTGGGCTGTACTTCGACGCCGATCTGGTCCCGGAGGCGCTGGCCACCTACCTCCGGTGGACCACGACGGTGCCGGAGGAGCTGACCTCCTCGATCTCGCTGATGCGCTACCCGGACCTCCCGCCGATCCCGGCGCCCCTCAAGGGCCGCTACACCGCCCACATCCGCGTCGCGTACACCGGTGACGCGGACTCCGGGAAGCAACTCGTCGAACCCCTGCGGGCGATCGGGCCCCGGCTCATCGACAGCATCGACGAGATGCCGTACACCGCGAGCGGATCCATCTACAACGACCCGGCCTTTCCGCACGCCTACTACGGGAACAACGTCATGCTGGGCGAGGCGGGCCCCCCGGTGGCCGAGGCCGTGCTCGATCTGGCCGGCCCGACGGCGAAGGCCCCGTGCATCGTGGACCTGCGCCATCTCGGCGGCGCCTTCTCCCGGCCGCCCGCCGTGCCCAGCGCGATCGGCAGCCGCGAGGGCGAGTACATCCTGCGTGTCCTGACCCCGCTGGCCATCTGCGACGTCGACACCGCGCGCCCCGTGCACGAGCGGCTGTACGAGGCGGTACGGCCGTGGACGGTCGGCCGCAACCTCAACTTCATCTACGCCGACGAGGCCACGCCCGACCAGACGGGTCTAGTCTACTCGCCCGAGGACCTGCGGCGGCTCGCCGGGATCAAGGCCGTCCACGACCCGGCCAACCTGTTCCGTTTCAACCACAACATCGTGCCCGCCGCCGCGAAGGTGTGAGCAGCCCTTCCGCCGAGCACATGAGTGCGGCCCCCGCCGAACGGCGGGGGCCGCACTCATTTCTGTCGGCCGGTTCAGGCGGTGGCGGGCACCTGGTCGTCGGAGCTCGGGGCGTCGTCGTTGTCCTCGGTGAGCAGCCGCGTGAGGAGCCTGCCGATCGCGGTGACCGTCGGCTGGTTCCACAACAGGGTCGAGGGCAGACTCAGCCGGAACTGCCGTTCCAGGCCGCGCCGGATGACCACCGACATGATCGAGTCGAGCCCCATCTCGGCGAGCGGACGGTGCGGATCCACGGCGGCGACGGGGAGGTTCATCTGTTCCGCCACCCTGTCGGCCACTCCAGAGATCACGTACGCCTCCAATTCGTCGGCGGGCACCGCCTCCCAGTCGGACCCCGCGCCCTGGTCGACGACGGCGCCGAGAGCCTCGTCCGTGGGGAGGCCCTCCAGGATCAGCGGGCGCGTCACACCCGGCTCGGGCGGCAGGGTGCGCAGGACGGCGGCGTACGGCAGGGCGTGCCGGTACGCGAAGTCCCAGGCGTGGAAGGCCTCGTCCGCCGTGATGTCGGCGGTGCCGCGCGCCGCCAGCTCCAGGTCGATGACCGCCGACGACGTCGACATGCCCAGACCGCGCCAGGACGTCCAGGCCAGACTGACGGTGTCCGCGGAGCCCAGGGCCCGGCGGTGCCGGGCGAGCCCGTCGAGCAGCGCGTTGCCGGCCGCGTAGCTGGCCTGGCCCGGAAGCCCCAGGAGCAGGCCCGCCGAGGAGAACAGGGCCAGGAAGTCCAGGCTTCCCGCGGGGAACAACTCGTGCAGCACCTAGGCCCCCTGGACCTTCGGCGCCAGGACCGTCCGCAGGGACTCCCGGCTGAGGTCCGTGAGGAAGGCGTTGTCGAGCACTCCGGCCGCGTGCACGACACCTCGGAACCGCGGCAGGCCCAGGGCGTCCGCGTCCAGCGCGCGCCGCGCCTGTTCGAGGTCGGTGATGTCGACCTGTACGGCGTGCACGGTCACACCGAGCGCCTCCAGTTCGGTGACGGCCTCGATCCGGCGCCGTATCGAGGGATCCGACACCCCCGGCCAATCGGCGCGGGGCGGCAGACCACTGCGGCCGGCCAGCACGATCCGGCGCGCGCCCTGGCCGGCGAGCCAGCGGGCGACCTCCAGTCCCAGGGCGCCGAAGCCGCCGGTGATGAGGTAGGTGCCGCCCTGGTGGAGCCGCAAGGGCCCCCGTACGGCCTCCTGCTGGACCCGCGCGAGGCGTTCGACCAGCAGGGTGCCGTCCCGGAGCGCGACGACCTCACCGAACGGCGCCGAACGGACGGCCGACAGCAGGAGCGCCGCCGCGTGCTCCGTCGTGGCGTCCTCCG
The DNA here is from genome assembly GCF_018070025.1 of Streptomyces liliiviolaceus. Taxonomy (NCBI): domain Bacteria; kingdom Bacillati; phylum Actinomycetota; class Actinomycetes; order Kitasatosporales; family Streptomycetaceae; genus Streptomyces; species Streptomyces liliiviolaceus. Next base: position 4,584,569 of record NZ_JAGPYQ010000001.1, on the reverse strand, counting down.
CGGTACCCGAGGGCAGATCGACGACGCCGCCCCACACGTCGGGGTGTTCGGTCGCGGCGATGCGCCCGAGGCCCCACAGCGCGGACTGCGCCACCGTGTGCTCGGCCACCGACTCGCTCACGCCCTCCGTCACGCACCACACGCGGACCGTAGCGGCGTCCCGGTCCGCGTCCAGCGCCCTTACGACCGAGGCGAGCGCCCACACCGACTCCTCGGCCGGGCCGCGTGGCGCGACGAGGACCACGGTGTCGGCCCCGGCCCCGTCCGCGCTGTCGAGGCCGGCGATGTCACCGACGACCCGGCAGTGCACGCCCAGTTCCCGCCAGCGGTCGGCGAGCCGGTCACCGAGCCGTCCCTCCGGGTCGACGAACAGGGCACGGGTGACGGGCCGGTCTTTTCCGGTCTCGGCGGGACGCCACACGCTTTCGTGCACCAGACGCCTGGGGTGGGCGGAGGCGGTGGGATCGGCGTCGATCCGTCCGAAGGCCAGTCCGCCCAGCGCGGCCAGGGTGCGGCCGGACGCGTCGAGCAGATGCACGTCCGCGGTGTCGGGCTGGTCCGTCGCGCGGACGGCGATCCACACGTCGGACGGCGGGGCGTCCACGGCGTGCACCCGGGCGATACGGGCCGGCATACGCAGCACCTGGGGCCCGGGGAACACGGTTGACGCGATGGACAGGGCGGCGTCGAACGCGGGAGCCCAGGAGTGGGGATCGGCGCCCTCCTCCTCGGGCACCGAGACGAGGGCGAGCAGTTCCCCGTCGCCCAGGCGCAGTTCGCGCACCACCCAGGGGAAGCCCATCGCGGCCACCCCCACACCGGCGAGGCGGGTGACGGGGGAGTCCGGGTTGGCCTCCTCGGCGCACCGCTGCCGGAATGCGGCGAGTGAGACCTGTTCGAGGGCACCGCCCTCTCCCGTCGAGGACGTGGTGTGGGTGAGCCAGGAGCCGAAGTCGTCAGTGGTGTCCTCGTCCAGGACACGGCCGGCCAGCCTCAGCCCGCCGTCCTGGTGTACGACCTGCAGCTCGCGCCGCCCGACGACCGCGACCGGTACCCGCAGCGCCACGTCGGTGAGCACCGGCCGGGCACCGTACTCAGCCGTGTCGGCCGAAGCACGCAGGAAGGTGTTCAGCAGCACGGCCGCCGGGATGATCTCGGTACCGCGCACCGGGTGGTCGCCCGGGTAGGGCCGGTTGTCGAAGTCCAGCCGGGTGCGCCAGGCGTGCAGCGGCGTGCTGGACCAGACGGTCGACCGTGTGCCCAGCAGCGCGTGGTCGCCGGTGTCGTGGCCCGCGTGGTCACCGGCATGCGTGGTGTCGTGCTCGCGCCAGTGCCGCTCGTGCTGCCAGCCGGTGACCGGCAGGTCGGCCAGTTCACCGTCCGGCTGGAGCCTCGTCCAGTCGACCTCCGTCCCGTGCCGGTACAGCTCGCCGACGCCACGCAGGAGCGACGCCGGCTCCTCGGTGTCGCGGCGGAGCAGGAAGGTCGCCGAGGCGTCCGCGACCTCGTCGGCGAGGAACGTCTCCACCAGCGAGTGGGTGATGACGGGATGGGCGGAGATCTCGACGAACAGCCGGTGGCCGTCCGCCAGGGCGGCGCGCGCCGCGTCCGTGAACCGCACCGGATTACGGAGGTTGGCCGCCCAGTAGACGCCGTCGCGCGGTGCGGTGTCCCTGGGGTCGGACAGCGCGGTGGAGTAGAGGGGCACCGTCGGCACCCGGGGCGACAGGTCGTGGCAGGCGTCCGCGAGGACCCGGGTGAGCCCGTCCATGTGGGCGCTGTGGAAGGCGACGTCACTGTTGACGCGGCGGACGCGCACCTGTTCCCGCTCCCACCGCGCGAACAGGGCGTCGATCGCGTCGGGGTCCCCGGAGACGACGGTGCTCTCCGGCGAGGCGGAGATGGCGGCGACGACGTCCCTCCGGTTGCCCAGTGTCGCTTCGACCTCCGCGAAGGGCAGGTTCACCATCGCCATCGAGCCCTGACCGGCGACCTCCCGCAGCAGCAGGGAGCGCCGGCAGGCGAGCCGGGCACCGTCCTGGGGCGTCAGTGCGCCCGCGGCCACCGACGCCGCGATCTCGCCCACCGAGTGCCCGATGACGGCGGCGGGTGTGACGCCGTAGGACCGCAGTACGGCGGCGAGGCCGATCTGCATGGCGAAGATCATCGCCTGGATGCGGTCCGTGGACTCGAAGTCGCCCTCGATCAGCACCTGCCGGGGGGAGAGCTTCATTTCCTCCTCGAACACAGGTGTGATCTCGTCGAGGGCGGCGGCGAACGCGGGTTCGTCACGCAGCAGCCCGCGCCCCATCCCGGTCCACTGGGAGCCGTGCCCGGAGAACACCCACACGGGTCCGCTCGACTGAGGCGACGCTTGGGGCGCGGCCTCCGCGAGTTGGCGGAGTCCGGCGACGAGGCTCTCGCGGTCCGTGGCCACGACGGTCGCGCGGTGGGCGAGATGAGCGCGACGGTGGGCGAGCGTGTGCCCGACGTCGGCCGGACGTACGGTCCTGGTCCCGTCCGAGAGCCAGGCCAGCAGCCGTTCGGCACCCGTGCGCAGCCCGTCCGGCGAACTGCCGCTGAGCGGCAGAAGACGGGGCGTCGAGGTCTCCGAAGCGGGCGGCGCGTCCTCGTCCCGGACGGTGCCGGGCGCCGGGCGGGACGGTTCGGGGGCCGCCTCCAGGATGACATGGGCGATGGTGCCGCCGTATCCGTAGCCGGAGACACCGGCACGCCGCGGTGTGCCGGGCCGGTCCGGCCACGGAGTCTGTGTGTTGACCACCCGCAGGCCGGACGTGGCCCAGGGAACGGCGGGGTTGGGGACGGCGGCATGGAGACTGGCCGGGATGAGACCCTCACGCAGGGCGAGGATCGCCTTGATCATTCCGGCGACTCCGGAGCCGGCCTCCAGATGCCCGATGTTGGTCTTGACCGAGCCGATGAGGCATTCGTCGCCCGCCGCGCGCCCGGCTCCGAACACCGAGGCCAGGGCGCTCGCCTCCATCGGATCCCCCGTGGGCGTGCCGGTGCCGTGCGCCTCGACGTAGTCGACGGTCGCCGGATCGAGGCCGCTGCGCTTCCAGGTACGGCGCAGCAGATGGGCTTGAGCCTCGCCGCTCGGAGCCATGATCCCGTTGGTCTTGCCGTCCTGGTGCACGCCGCTGCCCCGGATCACCGCCAGGACACGGTCGCCGTCGTTCTCCGCGTCGTCCAGCCGCTTCAGCACCAGGACGCCGCATCCCTCTCCTCGTCCGTAACCGTCGGCGTCGGCGCTGAACGCCTTGGACCGCCCGTCGGGGGAGATGGCGCCCGCCTTGTCGAGGACCATGGTCAGCCCAGGGCCAGCCATGAGCATGACACCTCCGGCCAGGGCCACCGGCGCCTCGCCGCTCCGCAGGCTGGCGCAGGCGAGGTGGATGGCGGCCAGCGAGGAAGAGCAGGCGGTGTCGACCGCCAGGCTCGGCCCCCGCAGATCGAGGGTGTACGAGACCCGGTTCGGCACCGCGCAGAGGGAGGAACCTATGCCGGTCCAGGCCTGGATGCGGGGGAGGTCTTCCAGCAGCCGGCGGCCGTAGTCATCGGTGCCCACTCCGATGAAGACACCGGTGTCGCCGCCGGCCAGGTCGGCCGGCGGGATGCCGGCGTGCTCCAGTGCCTCCCACGCCACCTCAAGGGTGATGCGCTGCTGCGGGTCCATCTCCGCAGCTTCGCGCGGCGTGATACCGAAGAACTCCGCGTCGAATCCCGCGATGTCCGACAGGAAATGTCCTGCCTTCGTGGTGTTCTTCAGCGCCCGGCTGTTCTCGGGGTTCGACGCGTAGCCTTCCCAGCGTGCGGCGGGGATTTCGGAGACGGCTTCCCTGCCCTCCTTCAGGAACTGCCAGAACTGTTCTGGGGAGTTGATGTCCATGGGGAGACGGCAGGCCATTCCGATGACGGCGATGGGTATCTCGTGGTTGGAACTGGAATACCCCTGAGCGCTCATGGCGGGTCACTCTCTTTCCGGTCCGTCGGGCAGTGCCGGGCATGCGTGTGGACCGAGTCGGAACTTTCGGGTGCGTCTGATGGGTGTGCGAGTCGTCCGCACATGGACGTGCGCCGAGAAGAGTGGCTCCGCGGCGCTTACTGCGGAGCCGCGCCACAGGCTGCGGGCAGGGAACTCGTGACGCAGGTGGAAAAGCGCGGAACGCGCTCCTGAGTTGAGTTCGGCAGTCGTCGTGGCGGGGCCAGGAAGGGCTGTCGGTCAAAGAGTCTGAGGGCCGGACAGTTTCCCCTGTCTGAGGGAACAGCCGGAGCACGGGTCGGCCGGGGAGGAAAGCCGTTGGGTCAGAAGCGAGAAGATACTCACGGTGATGTTCCGAACCGATGTCGACGTGGTCGGGAGCCCGGAAGCGGTCTTTGAGACCGGCTCCGATCCGGTGACCTGACCCTGATCCGTCATATCGCACTCCCGTGTGGGTGCTTGGCTCGTCCGACAGTTCTCGATGACGGTATGAACGGCGTTTCCGTGCTGTCAATTTGACAGGAAACAGTTGGTCGGTACTCGGTTGGTACTCAGCACACCTGCGCGGCGCGCTCCAGGCCGTCGCGTGAACCGGGACGAGTGGGGGCGCCGCTGACAGGGGACCGCGAGGCCGGCGCTGAGTGCGGAATCGTCCCCGGGGGCGGGCCGGTCGGACAGGCGCTCCAGCAGTCGGCGGGGCCGGTCGCGGCGCGGGTTCACGACACCAGGCGCTCGGAGAACTCCGCGGCAGCCATCATGACCAGACTTGAGGAGGAGTAGATCATGTTTCCCCGGTCGTCCGTTCCGCGACTTCTCAGCAGATTCTGCTCGACCAGGAACTCCAAGAAGTCCTCTGCTATCACTTCAGTCGTATCAAGGATGTTCGCGGTCGATTCGGTGACTATTCGACTGCTCGACAGCAGGGTCAGTCTCCCGAGCATTCCTCGCATGTCATGAGGCAGCCGGTTGAAACTTCTGAACAATGACTCCCGGACGTCGAGATTCGCCAACCGGAGTTCGTCGAGCCGGTTCCGTGAGGTGTCGGTCATGCGCTGCACGAGGTGCGCGATGCTCCAGTGGGGTTTCCCTGCCAGTCTCGTCGCGGCCGTGCGCACAGCCAGCGGCAGGCAGTCGCACAGTTCCACCAGTGCGTCGACGGCACCCGGTTCTCTGTTCACCCTCTTGTCGCCGACGATTCGGCGTACGAGTGCGACGGCCTCGCCGTGCTCGAATTCGCGAATCTGGGTGACGTGCGCGCCCACCAAGGTATCCAGGTAGCCTTGCCCGGTCACGATGACACGTGATTCACCGACCCCAGGGAGCAGCATCTCGATCTGTTTTTCATCCAGCATGTCATCGAGCAGGATCAGGATTTTCCTGTTGCTGAGAATGCTGCGGTACAGCCAGGCGCGTTCGACCGCGGATTCGGGTACGGTTTCCTCCGGATCCACTGCCCTGATGAACTCGCCGAGTACGTCGTGGACTTTCCTGGGACTGTGTTCGCCGCACGACAGTCTGGCGTATAACTGGCCGTCAGGGAAGCTGTCGGCCTTCTCGTGCGCCAGTCGCACGGCCAACACGCTCTTTCCCGCTCCGGCCATTCCGCTGATCACCAGGGGCTGGGGGGTGCTTGTCGGACGCAGTCGCTCCGACAGTTCCCGCATCTGTGTTTCGCGGCCGGTGAAGTCGGCGATGCTCGGCGGCAGCATGGACGGCACGTCGACATGCCTGCGAGGTACCGCCTCCAGCCGTGCGTGGGGGAGGTCGAGCGCCGGGTCCCCGTTGAGGATGGAGTGAAAGACTGCTTTCAGTGAAGCGCTCGGGTCGACACCGAGGGTTTCAGCGAGCGTTGTCCGCCCGGCGTGGTAGACGTCGAGCGCGTCCGCCTGCCGGCCGCTGCGGTACAGGGCGGTCATCAACAGGGCGCGCAGTCGCTCGCGTACCGGGAACGCTTCCACCAGCGATGTCAGTTCTGCGACCAGCTGACCGTGCCGCCCAAGACCCAGATCCGCTTCCGCCTTCTCCTCTATGGCGGCCGTCCGTAACTCGTCGATGCGTGGCAGTTCGAGGTCCGACAAGTTCTGTGTGACGCCGTCGAGTGCCGGGCCGCGCCACTGAGCAAGTGCCTGGGAGTAGAACCCGGAAGCTTCTGCGTACCGCCCTTTGAGTAGTTTCTCCCGCCCCTTATCCGCAAGCCTGATGAATTCCTTGTAGTCCACCTTGACGGAATCGGTCGTCAACAGATAGCTGGCTGCCCGACGTACGATTCTCGCGTGCGGATCGAGTGCCTTCCGGAGGCGAGAGACATAGGTGTGGATCTGGGCCTGACGGGTGGCGGGCGGAGCGGATCCCCATAGTGCCTCAGTGATTTCAGTGTTGGCTATTGCTTTCCCGTCGGCCAGGATGAGGGTCGCGAGGATGGTCTTCGGTTTGCTTCCGCCAAGAGGCACAAATTTCCCCTTGGTCGCGACTTCGACGGGACCCAGAATGCGAATTTCCACCCGATTCTCCTTTTTTTGGGCATGTGTTGACGGAGAGCTCGCATTGGCCGGGACAAGCATGTTCCGGAGTACCCGGAGGTAATATCCTCCGGTTTTGCGTGTGTTAAATGATAACGTTGCCATGCGGAGCATCGAACGCAATTCAACAAACTTCATCATGCCTTCATGAGCACAGCAAGAGGCAAGGTCGAATTGTCCTTCTTGTGTCGTCGTCCTGCCTGAGAGGCGCCGGGCGGCTGTTCGCCCGGCGACGCACTGCCGTCCGGGGCCCAAGGGTCGATGTGGGCCGCGCTGCGAACGTCCCCGGTCGGCGGTCCGGCCCCGAATACCCCTCCCGTGAGCCAGGAAGCCGGACACCGCCGTTCCGGTTCCATAACCATCGGTTCTGGCGTCGATACCTCACAACTCTTGGACTTCCTGTGCGCGCTGCACAACAGTGACCGTGAGGGAGTTAGGCGTTTGACGTGCTCGGACAGCCGGGCCGTCGTCAGATCCGGTCCACGGAGAGGGAGATGAACGGGCGTTGGTCGTCAGGGAACCGTCGCGATGCCGGACAGCGGCGTACGACGGAGGCCGACGCGTGGAACGCGGCGGCAGGCGACGGGCGGCTCGTCCCCACTCCTGGCAAGCCCTGGCGAGGCGTCGCGCGGGAATGCACCGCACGCCCACGGGCCTGAGGGCGAACTCCACTTTCTGAAAGGAAAAATTATGTCCACGGAAAACGGGGTCGCCAAGACCCCTGAAGACCTGGCCCGACTGTTCGTGGAGCGGGCCAACGCCCGCGACGCCGAAGGGCTTTCCAAGCTGTACGCGCCCGAAGCGGTGCTGGCTTATCCGCCGGGGAAGTCGACCGTCGGCAGGGCGGCCATCCAGGCCGTGTACGAGCGGATGCTGGAAAACGTGCCGCTGCCGTTCCCCGTCGAGGAGCCCCTGCCCACGGTCCAATACGGCGACCTGGCCCTCACCTCGACACGGGACGCCGACGACACGGGCGGCCGGGTGCAGGTCGCGCAGCGTCAGGCGGATGGCACATGGCTGCGGATCATCGACCGTCCGGAAATTCCCAAGGCCTGATCCGGGCACTGCTCGGTCAGTCGAACGCAAACCGGCGCGCCGTGCGGGACTGCATTCCCGCGCGGCGCGTCGGCGTACCTCGCGCCATGCAAGACACTATGAACCAGCGTCAGGGAGTCAGTTACTTCGATGGAATCCGTCGACACCATACTGAAGCTGCATGAAAAGACACGCCTCGACTCACTGAATCTCATAGTGAGTGAGAATCGGATGAGCGAAAGGGCGAGAGCTCCCTTAGCCTCCGACATATCTCAACGCTACGCCGCGGACTTCTACCACGGAACGGCCCCCGCTCGGCAACTGACCACGTACGTGACGAAACTCGCCTCCGAGGCGTTCGATGCACAGTATGTGAATCTGTCGCCGATCTCGGGCAACATGAGCCTGCTTGCCGTCGTGTTCGCCCTGTCCGGCACCGGTGACCATGTCGGCCGCATACCTCCCTTCTTTCCGGGTGGCGGCTACCCGCTCGACTACGCCGTGTTCGACCGCCGGCCGCTGCCGCTGCCCTTCTCGGACGAGAACTGGCAGGTCGACCTCGATGCGACGGTCTCCCTCCTCGACGAGGTCAAGCCGCCCCTGGTGGTCCTGGGCTCGTCGATCGTCACGTACCCGATGCCGGTACGAGAGATCAGTGAGATCGTCCACGCCTACGGAGGCCTGGTCGCGTACGACGGATCGCACACGCTGGGCCTGATCGCCGGCGGCCAGTATCAGGACCCGTTGCGCGAAGGTGCCGATCTGCTGCTCGGGTCGACGCACAAGACGTTCCCCGGCCCGCAGGGCGGCCTGATCCTCACCAACGACAAGGAGATCCACGAGCGGGTCGAGACCCTGTCGAACTTCCGCCCGCTGAGCGGTCCGACCCTCATCTGCAACCCGCATCTCGCACGCGTCGCGTCCCTCGGTATCGTCCTTGAGGAGACCTCCTGGACGGACTACGCGAAGCGGGTCGTGGACAACGCGCAAAGTGTCGCCGTCGCGCTGCTGGACGAGGGAATCCCGCTCCGCGGGACGGCTGCGAGGAACTTCACCGAACTGACCTACTGTCACCAGATCCTCATAGACGTTCCTTTGGACGAAGCCCGCAGACTCCGTGACCATTTCGGACGTCACCGCATCAATGTGGACGGTTTTCTTCGCCTCGGGGTCTCCGAGATCACGCGCCTGGGATTCACCGTCGAGGAATGCGCGGAGCTCGGCCGGCTGATCGCCGCTCTCATCAGGAACGAGAACGACGTTCCCGCCGAGGTCGACCGCCGCATAGGGGAATTGATCGAGTCCCACCGGGACGTCGTCCTCTGACAAGCCTCGTCCCCGCGCGGCGAGGGGCCGCGCGGGGACGTGCTCTGCCGGGGCTTGGGGTCATGCGGCTGCCGCCTGATCCGGGAGCGGCTTCGACAGGGCAGTCAAGGGGGTGCCCCTCTCTCTTTGGTCAAGGGAAATGGGGCTGCGTTGGTTCGGGTAGGCGGGCAGCATGGCGGCATGGCTGATCTGCTGTGGGACGACGTGAGCTGTTTCTTCGACCCGGACTTGATGGGGTCGCTGCCGGATGTGCGTGTTCCAGGGGCCTCGGTGGAGGACTGGCAGTCGGTCCTGGATCTTGTCGTTGAGCGGGGCTGGAAGTCCCAGTATTCCGAGGGCGAGGAGGTGCTTCCGGTGCCGCGTGCGGAGGCCGTGCTGGCCCGTCCTGTGGATGCCGAGTGCCCGAACCTGCGGGTCTGGCCGGTTGCCGGTGTGCTGTCGATTTTCCGGTTCTATGCCGACGATGAGATCGACTTCGACGTCAATCTGCGGGAGTTGCAGAGCCAGGAGTGTCTGGATGTTTTCTGCGGCTTCCTCCGCGAGATCGGGCGGCGCTTGGGCAAGCCGGTGCTGATGGATCCGGAGAGCGACCCTGTGCATCCGGTGCTCGGGTTCGATGTCGAGACTGATCGAGTTGTCCTCCTTGCGGAGCCGTTGGTCAGGTGACCGCGGCCGTCGGCCGGGATCCGTCGCGGAGCATCGCGTGGAGCACGTCGGCTCGGCGTCTGGCGAGGCAAAGCAGGGCCTGGGTGTGGTGCTTCCCTTGGGCGTCTTCTTGTCGTAGTAGGTCCGCGACTCCGGGTCGCCCAGGGCCGCGAATGCGGAGAGGAAGAACGGCCGCTTGAGCTGCTGGTCCTGGTCAGCTGGTCACATCCCGGGCGCTTCCGCTCTGAAGCCGCGTTCGCGGCCTTCGCTGGCGTCGCTCCGATTCCGGCGTCCTTCGGACTGACCAACCGACATCGGGTCAACCGCAGCGGTGACCGGCAGCTGAATCGAGCACTGCATACGATCACGCTGATCAGGATGCAGCTGGACCCGGCGACCAAGACCTATGTCGCTCGCCGCGCGGCCGAGGGCAAGACCTCCCGGGACGCGCAACGGTGTCTCAAGCGGACCATCTGCCGCCAGATCTTCAAGCTGCTCGAACACCCGAACCGGAGTACGCCCGGAAACCTTGAAGATCTTCCCTTAACTGCTTGACGCGATATAGCAGCCTCGGGGGGCTGTCCTTCCCCGTCGCAATGGCGGTTATGACGTTCTGTGACAGGCCGGTGTCCTTGGCGAGCCTGGTCCGGCCGTCTTGGGTGGCGAGATCGTAGCCTTGCGCTTTCACCCGTCGACTGACGAAGTCCTTGAAGTCTCACGGATGCATGGGCTGTTGGCGCCCTACCGGCATGGGCGCCTGGCCCTTTGCGGGTCCGGCGCGGACGGTCTCCCGCACCCGCACCCGCACCCGCACCTCGTCACAGCATCACGGCCGCCTGATCCCCCGGATACGCACGACGGCCCGTCATGCCCCGGGCACACCCCGCCCGGGGCGGTACAGGCGCGCATCCCACCGCGCTGGGGCGCGATATGCCCTCTGGGGTTCACGGCGTCATGTCAGGGGCTTCGGTAGTCGATGGCCGACGCTCCCAGGACGTTGAGGAGGGCCAGCGCCTCAGCGCTCGGAGACCCGTGCGGGGCGCTGTAGAGCACCAGGTGCTGGTCGCGTTCGGTGAGGGCCAGGGAGTCGCAGTCGACAGTGATCCTGCCGACGGCGGGATGGTGGAACGTCTTCGTGAGGGTGGGCGTGGCCAGCACGTCGTGACGGTCCCAGAGCGCGACGAACTCGGCACTGCCCTCGCGGAGTTCGCCGATCAGCTCGGTGACCGCGGGGTCGGCGGGATAGCGCGCAAGGGTGCTGCGCAGGCTCATGACGGCCTGGTGCCGGAACTCGGTGAGGTCCCGCACGCCGTAGGGCGGGGCGCCGGGGGAGTGGTGACCGAGGAATGCCCGGCGGGCGAGGTTGCGGTTCCTGGGCGTGAGCTCGCCGAAGTCCTCCATGAGAGCGGCAGCGAGGTCGTTCCACGCGAGCACCTCGAACGTGGCGGACAGGACGAAGCCTGCCGTCTGGGGAAGCCGTTCGAGCAGGGCGAGGATGCTCGGGCGGACGTCGCGCCGGTGCCGTCTCGTGTTGCTGGGCGCGGTACCGGCGAGGACATGAAGATGATCGGATTCGGCGTCGGTGAGCAGCAGGGCGCCCGCGATGCCGACGAGGACCTCTGCCGAGGGACGTGAGGCGGCCCGGCCCTGTTCGAGACGGACGTAGTACTCCGTGGAGATGTGCGCGAGGACCGCCACCTCCTCGCGGCGCAGACCCGGTGTCCGGCGCCGCGGACCCGATGGCATACCCACGTCCTCGGGCCGGAGCCGTTCGCGACGGCTCCGCAGAAAGGCCCCCAGCTCTTGTTTGTCCATACACCGAGTGTGCGCGCCCGGCCGGGCGCCATCCTGGTACGACTTGTGCCTGCATCCGGTGCCGGAACCGGCGAACACTTCCGGCATGACCAACGACACCACCCACACCCCCATCGGCCTGCTGAACGACAAGGTCGTGTTCATCACCGGCGCCAGCCGCGGCATCGGCGCTGCCGCGGCGCGGCTCTTCGCACGGGAGGGCGCGAAGGTCGTGCTCGCCGCCCGGAGCGCCGACGCCCTCGATCGCCTCGTCGCCGAGATCCGCGCGGACGGCGGCGTCGCCGACGCCGTCACCCTCGACCTCGCCGACCGTGCGAGCATCCGTGCCGCCATCGACCGCGTCGGGGAACGCCACGGACGGCTCGACGGCGCGTTCAACAACGGCGCCGCCGGCCAGCAGCAGCCCGGCCCGGTCGACAGCACCACGGACGCGGACATCGACGAGCAGTTCACCGTGAACTTCCGCGCACACTGGACCGCCATGAACGCCGAGGCCGCGCTCATGCGCCAGGGCGGCGGCGGGGCCATCGTCAACACCTCCAGCATCGGCAGCCGCCGTGCGAACCCGGCCCTGCCCGCGTACGGGGCGATGAAGCGTGCCCTCAACAGCCTCACCGAGACGGCCGCGGTCAACTGGGCTCCTGCCGGGATCCGGGTGAACGGCATCACCCCCGGCGGCACCGCCACCGAGATGATCGACGCCTGGGAAGCCGCCACGCCCGGCATCGTCGAGCGCATCGAGGCATCCACCCCGCTCGGCCGCATGGCCGAGCCCCGTGAGGTCGCCGAAGCGGCGGCCTGGCTGCTCAGTGACCGCGCCTCCATGGTGACCGGCGCGATCCTGCCGGTCGACGGCGGCGCCGGGGCCTGACTGGAAAGCCCCCGCGCCATCCGTGTACGGGCCAACGCGGTGGCGCCGGGTCGTGAGGCGTTCCGGCGGTGCTGGTGGGCGATCCCTGGACGGGGCGCCCGGCGGGCCGGGCGGCCGGCTCACGGGCCGAGCCGAGGGCATCGGGGGCATCGGGTCGGTTCGCGGACGTGTCCTCGCCGACGGCCACACGGCACTTGGACACCAGGGACCAGGTAGCTGTGTCCCTCGTCGAGGAACGCGACCCTGGTGCCAGGCTGGGCGGCGCGCGCCCATCGGGTGCCCGGGCCGGCTGCGCCGGGGCTGTCGTCCGCGTGGAGTGAGATCTCGATGTCGAACGCCGACGCCTCGGGCCGGAACCGCCGGATCGAGTAGGTCCTCATCTGCGGACACTGCTTGCCGCCCTGGAGCGTGAGTTGGAGAATCCACCGCTCGCTGCTGGGCGGGAGCACCTCGGTGGCGTCGTCGTCGAGGTCGGCGAAGAACAGGCGTCCGGCCTGGTCGAAGCCTGATCGCTGAAGGTGCTGGACGTCCTCGCCGCCCAGTCTGACGGTCATGAAGTGTGGACTGGGCTGCTCGCTTCCCTGCACGGTCAACGACAGCATCCGCCGCTTGTGTGGGCGCTGGATCCGGGAGGCCATCGCTACCTGCCCCGGGGACGGGACTTGAGCGTCATCGTGGTCATGCGACCACTGTCGGCGTGGCGCACTGTGTGAGACCACCGGTAAACTGGTGCCTGATGCCGACAACCCGCCATCCCTCACCGGCGCCCGCCGATGCTGAGGATCAGATCCTGCAGGGCGGCGCCTGGCTGCCGCACGGCTTCCAGCTCGACCCCCACAGCCACGTCCAGGGCCAGCTGGTCTACGCCGCCGCCGGCGCCCTGGCCACGGCGACGGAGCGCGGCACCTGGGTCGCCCCGGCGGACCGGATCACCTGGACGCCCCCGCGCTTCGCCCACTCGCACCGCTTCTACGGCCAGACCGACGTGCGGCTGGTGTCCGTCCCGCTCGACCTGTGCGCCGAGCTCATCGACCACCCCAGCGTCTTCGCGGTGAGCCCGCTGCTGCGCGAGGCCCTCCTGGCACTCACCGACGAGCCGGAACGGCGGGCCGGCGCCCACCGGCGCCTGCTCGCCGTGATCGTGGACGAGTTGGCCGACGCCGCAGAGACCTCCCTGCACCTTCCTGAAGCAAGCGACGACCGGCTGCGCGCCGCCACCGACCTGCTGCGCGCGGAGCCCGCCCGGACTTCCACCCTGGCCGAGCTGGGCCGGGCGGTGGGAGCAAGCGAGCGCACGCTCAGCCGTCTTTTCCACACCGAGCTGAGCATGAGCTTCCACCGCTGGCGCACCACCCTGCGCATCCACCACGCTCTCGCGCACCTGACCGACGGGATGACGGTGACGGAGACCTCGGTCGCGTGCGGCTGGTCCAACCCTTCCACCTTCATCGACGCCTTCACCGAAGTCCTCGGCCAGACCCCCGGCCGCTACCAGGCCGGTCTCCGCATCCACGCGCGCTAGCCACCCCCATTCATTCGCCCTATTTACGGTGATGGGGTGCATGGTGCGCGAGGCCTGTGCCGTCTTGGCGGGTTTCCGGTATCGGGTGTCGACTTACCAGTGGTTCACGGGCCGTCAGGTCTTCACAGTGGAGAGCGAGCAGGCGCCGGCCCTCACGGCCGGCGCCGCGGTGTACGCGCTCGGCGCGTACCGACCACTGCACGGATCATGAAGGGCTCCCACGTATGACTGAGACACGCGACGACACGGCCGTCGTCATCATCGGGGCCGGCGTCGCCGGTCTGACCCTCGGCAACTTCCTGCTGCACAACGGCGTCGACTGCATCGTGCTGGAGAAGCACCCGCGCGCCTACGTCGAGAAGCGCCAGCGCGCCGGAACGATCGACACCTTCGGGGTGCGCCTGTTCCGCGAATGGGGCCTGGAGGAGGTCCTGGCGGGCGACCCCATCCCGCACAGCGAGGGCGGCTTCTACATCGACGGCCACGCGATGCCGATCGACGTGGACGAGGACAACAACGAGAGCCTGTACTGCCCGCAGCAGGTCCTGGTGCGCAACCTCACGGAGGTCTTCCTGCGGGAGGGCGGTGACCTGCGCTACGAAGCCGCGGACGTCGCCCTGGAGAACCTCACCCAGGGCCGCCCCACGGTGCGCTACCGCGACGCCGGTGGTGCGGCGCGAGCCATCGAGTGCGACTTCGTCGCCGGCTGCGACGGCTTCCACGGCGTCTCCCGCCGCTCCGTCCCCGCCTCCGCGCTGACCGAGTACTCCCACGCGTACGGCTACTCCTGGCTCAGCGTCCTGGCCGCCACCGAGACCAAGCCCTCGGGCATGGCGATCCACGAACTGGGCCTGGCCGGGATGATCCCCCGCGGCCCCGAAGCCAGCCGCATCTACCTGCAGTGCGCGGTCGACGACACCCCCGAGCAGTGGCCGGACGAGCGCATCTGGAGCGAGCTGGAGGCCCGCTTCGGCACGCCGCCCTCGCGGGGCAAGATCCTGTCCAAGCAGATCGTTCCGCTGCGCGGCGTCGTTTTCGACCCGATGAGCTACGGCAGCCTCTACCTCCTGGGCGACGCCGCGCACATCGTGCCGCCGATGAGCGCCAAGGGCATCCACCTCGCTCTGCACGACACCGAGGTCTTCGCCCGCGCGGTGATCCACCAGGCCAAGGAGGGCGACTCCAGCCTCCTCGACAGCTACTCGCAGACCTGCCTGCCGCACATCTGGAACTACCAGGCATTCGCCACGTGGATCACCGACACCATGCACAACGCCGGATTCACCGGCTGCGAGGGCGAGTTCAAGAAGCAGATCGCGCGCGCCGAGCTTCAGCGGCAGTTCGCCTCCGAGTCGGCGAACAAGCTGTTCAGCGAGCTGACCGCCGGTACCAACTAGGCTCCACCTCCTCCGGAATTATGCCGCGTCGTCGTCCTCGTCCACTTCCGGCCCCTCCGGGTCGCGCAGCGGGCGCAGGGCGCCGGGACGCTGGCGGTGAAGCTGTAGCGGCCGAGCAGGTTGAGGCTGCGGTGTTTGAGCGGGGACCGCCGGGCGATGTCCTCCTCGCGAGGCTCGTGGCCCTCGGCGCGGAGCTGGGTGACGGCGGCGTCGATGTACTTCGTCGTCCGGAGCATGATGGCGTTGAGGACCAGGCCGAGCGCGCCGAGCTGGTCCTCCATCCCGTCGCGGTATGCATGGTGGATGGTGCCGCGCTTGCCGTGGCACATGTCCCGGGCGAGCTTGTGGCGGGACTCCTGCACAGTGAGCTGCCGGTTCACATGGATGCGGAGCTGCAGATCAGCAGACACGATTCTTCCTACGATCGGGCGCCACGGCGGGCGCGCACAAATTCGGGAAGCACCGCGAGCGCTGTCGGCAGCGGTGAAGTAGAGAGGCTTCGGTCCCTCGGCCGGCGCCCTTGCACCTGCGGGGGAGTGGGACCTGTCGGCCTCTGGGCCGGTGGCTCGGGCAGCTTTGTACGCGCTCAGCTCTCGACGCAGGTACGACCGGGCTGGAATCGGTGCGGAGTCCGGGTAGCGGCGCCATTCACGTTCCTCGACAGCGCGCTCACGCCCATGGTCGGAGGAGCGAGGATGATGGGGCCGGGCTGGTGGTGGAGGGCCTGGAGCTGCTCCAGCACGGGCCGGTGCCCGTCCGTGACCTGCTCGCTGACATCGACATCGACATCGAGCCGTCCGGCCTCTCCCAGCAGCTGGCCGTCCTCAGGCGGTCCGGCATCGTGGTCTCGATCCGGGAGGGTTCCACGGTGAGTTACGTGCTGGCCGGTGGTGACGTCGCCGAACTCCTGTGCGCCGCCCGCCGTATCCTCACCGAGCTCCTCGCCTGCCGGAACCAGCTCCTGAGCCGGCTCCAGCAGGCGGACACCGCGGCCGCTCCGGCGGGGGAGGTTGCTCATCGACTGGGGCAGCGCGCGTCCGACATCCTGACCAGGTGTCCGCCGCCGGTCACTGCCACGGTCAGCGCCCCGGTGCTAGGGCGGGTGAGGCGGTACGCGGCGGTCGCCGTGCACACCAGCTGCCGCACCCCGAGATCGCTCAACCCGGCCATGCCCGCGGGCAGTCGGATCGTCATCACGTTCCCCGCGACCGTCACGGTCGGGGTGTCCGTCGCGCTCCCGGCTGCGCCGGACGGGTCCGACGGCGAGCCCCCCGAAACGTCGACGGCGGCCGACGGCGGTGCCATGGCGGTCGGCAGGAGGGGCAACTCGGTGGTGTAACCGTCGGTGCTGTCGGTGCCCCTTTCGCCGGCCAGTGGACCTGCGATCAGCAGCCGCAGCGCGTCCGTGGGGTCGCCGGGCCGGCCGGTGTGGCGCGGCAGGGCGGCGAGTCGGCCGTTCTCGACGAAGTAGACCGGCGTGAGTGGCAGGGCCCCGCTCGCGGGACCGCCCGCCTCGACCACGCCGGTCGCGGGGATCCCGCAGGAGGTGACGGCGAGCAGCGCCAGCATCGGGGCGCGGTGCAGGGCCTTCATGGCCGGTACTCCTCGGTCGGCTCCGCCCGCCGCAGCGGGAGTTCCATGGTGAAGACGGCACCGCCCGCCGGGTGGCTGGCGGCGCGCACGGTACCGCCGTGGAGGTGGACGTTCTCGGCGGTGATGGACAGGCCGAGGCCACTGCCCTCGGAGCGGATCCGGGCGCTGTCGGACTTGTAGAACCGCTCGAAGACGTGCGGCAGGACGTGGGACGGGATGCCGGGGCCGCTGTCCCGGACCTCGATCACGGCCACCGTGTCGTCACCGCTCAGGCGCACCATGACCGGACGGGCGCCGTGCTTGAGGGCGTTGCCGACCAGGTTGGCGACGATCACGTCGACGCGGCGCGGGTCGACCCGTGCGCGTACCGCGTGCGGCGGCGGCAGTTCGGTCTCCACCGTGTCCGTCCAGCCGCGGGAGGCGAGGGTGCGCCGGATCGACTCGGCGAGGTCGATCTCGTCCAGGTGGAGCACCGCGGCGCCCGCGTCGAAGCGGGATATCTCCATCAAGTCGTCGACGAGCCGGGCGAGTTTGACGGTCTCCGTGCTGATCAGCCGGACCGCGGTGGCGGTGTCCGGGTCCAGTCGGGCGGCGTCCTCGTCGAGGACGTCGGTGACCGCCGACATCGCGGCGAGCGGGGTGCGCAGTTCGTGCGAGACGTCGGCGGCGAAGCGGCGGGCCCGCGCCTCCATCTCACGCAGCTCGGCGACCGAGGTCTCCAGCGCGGCAGCCGTCTCGTTGAACGTGTGGGACAGCTCGGCGAGTTCGTCGGAGCCGTTGACCGCGAGCCGCGTGTCCAGACGGCCCTCGGCGACCCGGCGGGTGGCGAGCCGCAGCTTCCGCACCGGGACCAGCACTCCGCGCGCGGCGAGGAGGGCGAGCACCACGGCGAGGGCCAGGGCGGCCACCATGGCCCGTTCGGCCGCGGTCACCAGGGCGTCGACGTAGGCCTGCTCCGTGGTCTGCGGGACCACCAGGAACACCCGGGCGCCGCTGGGCGTCTCGACGCTGTCCGGGATGCGCTGGGTGCTGAAGAGGATCGACATGCCGACGGCGAGGGAGGTGCGGCCGTCGTGGCGGACTCGTTGGAAGACGGTGGCCCGGCTGGATGCGACGGCCTCGCGCAGAGCGGGCGTCACCTCGGTGAAGGGGTCGCCGGAGGCGGAGGAGCCGCTGAGGTCTCCATAGGTTACCAAGACCCGCCAGTTGCCCCGGGACTCGGTGGCCGCCAAGTCCTGCGCGAACTTCCGCAGCGCTGACCGCTCGGGAGGAAGGGCGAGTTCGGCCGCTTGCTGGTTGAGCTGGGTGCGCAGTTGTCTGATGGTGGCGTCCTGACTCTGCTGGAGCACTCCGGTGCGGGCCTCCCGGAAGGTCAGGGCACCGGTCGTGACCGCGGAGATCGCGGCGACGAGTCCGAAGGCCACCACCAGGCGGAACCGGAGTCCGCGCAGCCGGCGCCTCCTCACGGCGCCGCGAATCGGTAGCCGAAGCCGCGCACGGTGTGGATGTACCGGGGTGCGCGCGGCGGTTCGGACATCTTGGTGCGCAGGCGCTTGACGCAGGCGTCCACCAGACGGGCGTCGCCGTGGTAGTCGTGCTCCCAGACCGCCTCCAGAAGCTGCTGACGGCTGAACACCTGGCCCGGTGAGGCGGTCAGGGTGAGCAGGAGCCGCAGCTCGGAGGGGGCGAGGGCGATCGGCTCGCCGTGCAGCGCGACCGTCAGACCGGCCCGGTCGACGGCCAGTTCGCCGTAGGTGTGGATCTTCGGAAGGCCCTCGGCACCGGGCGCGGCCCCGGCCGTCCGGCGCAGGACGGCACGTATGCGCGCGTCGAGCACGCGGGCCAGGACGGGCTTGACGACGTAGTCGTCGGCGCCGGCCTCCAGGCCGACAACGATGTCGACTTCGTCCCCCCGGGCGGTCGCCATGATGATCGGCAGGGTCTGGTCGAGGGTCCGTACGGTGCGGCACACCTCCAGGCCGGTCATGCCGGGGAGCATCAGATCGAGGATGACGATGTCCGGCCGGAAGGACCGCAGCCGGTCAAGGCCCTCCTCGCCGGTCGCGGCGGCGGCGACGTCATGTCCTTGCCGACGCAGGGCCAGAGCGACGCCCTCCCTGACGGCGGGATCGTCTTCGATCAGTAGTACGCGTGACATGCGCACAGTATCCACATCGGCATGACCACGAGGAGGGTTATCGTTTCGTTACCTTCCGGGCCAGGTCCGATCACATGGCGATCACATCGTGAACGACCGTGACAGCGCACAAACGAAAGCCCGGCGGCGGTCGTCGCCGGAAACGCTCCGCGCGGCGGGTGCGGGGCCGACTGACCGGTGGTCTGGTCGCGTTGGCGGTCTTCGCGGCGGTCGGTGGCGCGGTGATGGCGTGGCTGCCGTCCGACGCGAGACGATCGCCCACGGCGACCGTGCCGTCCGGGATTCCTGTGACCGCCTCTCCCATGCCCTCCGGAACTCCGGCTGTGCCGCGGGCCGGTGAGCAGCCGGGACCGGACCGGAGCAGCGCGGCGGCCGGCGCTTCCACCACCCCCCTGCCCGAGAGCGGCCCGGGGGCCTTCGTCACCGCTTCCGGCGAGGGCGAGAAGGTCGGCAGGGGCACGCCCCTGCGGTACCGGGTCGAGGTGGAGAAGGGCTTGACGATCTCCCCCGCGGACGTGGCCGAACAGGTGGAGTGGACCCTGGCCGACCCGCGCGGCTGGACGGCCGACGGCCACTCGGCGTTCCAGCGGGTGTCGAGTGGGCCCACCGACTTCAGGGTGCGCCTCGCCACCCCGGGAACTGTCGACGCGATCTGCGCCGGGGGAGGCCTCGACACCGGCGGCAAGGTCAATTGCAGTGTGCACGACGACGTGATGGTCAACCTCAGACGTTGGGTCCTGGCGACCGAGTTCTACACCGAGGACGTCGTCGGGTACCGCTCCCTGATCATCAACCACGAGGTGGGCCACTTCCTAGGCCACGGCCATGTCACCTGCCCCGGCGAGGGTCGGCTGGCCCCGGCGATGATGCAGCAGATCAAGGGCTTGCACGGCTGTGTCCCCAATGTCTGGCCGTACGACCGTGACGGCCGCCTGATCACGGGTCCCACCGCCCCGTGAGTCCTGATCCACCGACCAATTGGAGTTCAGATGCAGTTACGCGTACGCCACAGACGCGCGGCCCTGGCCGCGGGGGTGGCCTCCGCGGCCCTGGTCCTCGCCGGGCTGCCGACCGGGGCGGGAGCCGTCGGCACGGGAACGGTCGGCGCAGCAACGGTCGGTACGGGAACGGTGGGCGCGGGAGCCGTCGGTGTCGCCTCGGGCAAGAGCACCCGTACGGCCTCCGCCGTCAGGACGGTCACGCTCGTCACCGGCGACCGGGTTCTGGTGGACGGCACCGGACAGGTCTCCGGGGTGCAGCGGGCCCAGGGCCGCGAGGGTATGCCGTTCTCGGTCCGGGTCGTCGCCGGGCATATCCGAGTCGTTCCCGGTGATGCCCAACTTCTGCTCGCGCAGGGCAGGTTGGATCCCCGGCTGTTCGACGTCACCCAGCTGGTCAAGGACGGCTACGACGACGCGGGCCGTTCCGACCTCCCGCTGATCGTCACCTTCCACGGCAACAGCGCTCCTTCCACGAGCCCGTTCACCGCGGCCGGGGCACGGCTGGGCCGACAGCTGCCGGTCGTCAACGGCAGGGCGATGCGCTCCGCGAAGAAGCGCGGTGCCGGGTTCTGGAAGGCCGTGACCGACAACTCGGCCGCGGGGACGGCGCGGTTCGCCTCCACGGCCGGCGTGGAGAAGCTGTGGCTCGACGGGAAGCGCCGGGCCTCGCTCGACCGGAGCGTCCCGCAGATCGGCGCGCCGACCGCCTGGGCCGCGGGCTTCGACGGCACCGGCACCAAGGTCGCCGTCCTGGACACCGGCATCGACACCGCCCACCCCGACCTCGCGGGCAAGGTGGTCGCGGAGCAGGACTTCAGCGGCACCGGCAGCACGACCGACAGGTACGGACACGGCACACACGTGGCGTCCACCGTGGCGGGCAGCGGCGGGAAGTACAAGGGCGTCGCGCCCGGCGCCGAACTCCTCAACGGCAAGGTCCTGAACGACTGGGGAGAGGGCCACGACTCCGAGATCATCGCGGGCATGGAGTGGGCGGTGGCCCAGGGCGCGGACGTCGTCAACCTGAGCCTCGGCGGCCCGGATCTCCCCGGCATCGACCCGATGGAGGAGACGGTCGACCGGCTCTCCGCCGAGTCCAGCACCCTCTTCGTCATCGCGGCCGGCAACGACGGCGACGGCGAACGGACCGTCGGCTCACCGGGCAGCGCGGCGTCCGCCCTGACCGTCGGCGCGGTCGACAAGTCCGACGCGCTGGCCGCCTTCTCCAGCCGCGGTCCGCGCGTCGGCGACGGCGGGGTCAAACCCGACCTGACCGCGCCGGGGGTCGACATCACCGCCGCGGCCGCAGCCGACAGTGTCCTGGCGGACCTGTATCCCTCGGACGTTCCCGGCTACCTGACGATCGAGGGCACCTCGATGGCCACCCCGCATGTGGCGGGCGCCGCGGCGATCCTCGCCCAGCAGCACCCCGGCTGGCGCGGTGAGCGGATCAAGGCGGTGCTGACCGGTTCCGCGAAGCCGGGCACGTACAGCTCCTTCCAGCAGGGCACCGGACGGGTCGATCTGGTTCGGGCGCTGGACGAGAGCGTGGTCACCGAGCAGGGCAGCCTCGACTTCGGCGTCCAGCAGTGGCCGCACGACGACGACACGGCCCGGACCAAGAACCTCACCTACCGCAACCTCGGCACCGATCCGGTCACGCTCGACCTGTCCGTGGACGCGTACGGAGTGGACCGCGAGCTCGCCGCCGAGGGCATGTTCACCGTCTCTCCGCAGCAGATCACGGTCCCTGCGGGCGGTGAGGCGAGCGCGGAGGTCACCGCGGACACCCGTGCCGGAACCGTGGACGGCAGCTTCGGCGGCTCGGTCACGGCCTCCTCCGCCGACGGGAGGATCCAGGTGCGGTCCGCAGTCGGGGTGGAACGCGAGGTCGAGTCGTACGACCTGACGCTCAGGCACACCGACGAGGACGGCAGGGTGACCGGCGACGCCGTGACCTCCGTCGCGGACCTGAACGGCAGCTTCTACGCCGAGTACGCCGACGAGCGGGACGGCGAGCTGACGGTTCGGCTGCCCAAGGCCGATTACCTCCTCAACGGGGTGATCCACCCGTCGACCGGCTCCGCCGAGCGCGCCGTCCTGGTCCAGCCGAGGCTCCGCCTGGACCGGGACACGACCGTGGAGGTCGACGCCCGGCAGGCGAAACCGGTGGACATCACCGTGCCCGACGCGGGGGCCGTGAACGAGGACGCCGCGGTCACCGTCGAGTACGGGCGGGGCGAGGGGCTCGACGACGCCCATCTTGAGTTCCTGATGCCCACCTTCGTGGGCTCCCGGTTCGGGCGGCTCGGCCCGGACGGCTCGGTGACGGGGCTGACCTCCCTGTTCTCCGGCCGCTGGACCGGCAAGGGCAAGGACGGCAGACCGGTCAACTACCACCTGAGCTGGTACCGGGAGGGCAGCCTGGACGGCTTCACCGCGAAGATCGGGCGGGAGCAGCTGGCCAAGGTGAACCTGGAGGTGGGCGAGCCGGTCGACGGTCGGCGCGTCCAGGCCGAGGTGACCCCGCACCTGCCCGACGGCCGTCTGGTGCCCGGCGGGAGCGACATGCGCGGCGACCTGCCGTACCGGAGCACCGAGTACGTCCTCGACAACGGCGTGAAGTGGTCGGTGCGCACCTGGCAGCGCTTCGGCGACGGCCAGGACGCGGTCTTCGAGGGCTTTCTGATGCGCATGCCGAGGCACTGGAGGGCCGGCCGCACCTATGTCGAGCGATTCGGCATCGGCGTCTTCGGGCCGGTCCTGAACGGCCCCGACGACCTCGGGCCGGGCCGTGGCTACCCGGGTGTCGGCCGTGACGGGAACACGCTCAGGGTCTTCCTGCCGCTGTTCGGCGACGGCTCCGGGCACTGGGGTCTGAGCGAGCCGGTCTCGGTGACGTCCCGGCTGGAGGCGGACGGCAAGGAGATCGCCGACGAGTACGGCGTCGAGCCGACCACCGGCCCGACGGAGTACACCCTGCCCGCCGGGGACACCGCGTACCGGCTGACCGTGGACAACTCCCGTGATACGGCCGTGTATCCGGTCAGCACCCGCGTCCACACTGAGTGGACCTTCCGCTCGGCCAGGACCCCTGAAGGCGACTTCGCCCCGGTGCCGCTGTCCACGGTCCGCTTCAGCCCGAAGCTGACCCTGGCGAGCACCGCGAAGGCGGGCCGGCACTTCGAGGTGCCCTTCACTGTCGAGGGGGCGGCGGCCGGACAGCGCCCGGCCGCGCTCGCCTTCCAGGTGTCGTACGACGAGGGCGGGACCTGGCAGCCCGCCGAGTCCGTCGGCGGGACGCACCTCTCGCTGAAGCACCCGGCGAGAGCGGGTTCCGTGTCGCTGCGCGCGAAGCTGACCGACCGGGCGGGCAACACCGTGACCCAGACGATCGAAAGGGCCTACCTGATCACCGAGTGACCTGGGGACGCGCCTGCGCCCGGGACGGCCGTACCGCCGTGCCGGGCACAGGTGTTATCCAACCACTGATTCACTCGGGACGTGTCCGGGCTGGGGCATCACGGAACGGGTGATCTGGAGGTGCAGTTGCGTACGCCGAGGGACGGGCGCAGGAGCTGTTTCGGGCGAGCTACGCGGCAGCGTGACAGTGCCACGGCGTCCTGGCCGTGAGCGTCGGGCGTCGAGGGCTCCTCCCTTCGGCGAGGGGGCAGTTCATGGCGGTGGAGCATTAATGATGCGTGGGATCGCCGGTTTGGCCAACCGGCGATCCCACGCTATGTGGCCCCGCCCTTGGCTGCTGGCTGGCCCGGAGCCTGCTGTCTGTCATTTGGAAGGCTGCTCTGTGCCGGCCGGGGGCGCCGGTGGGCCGCTTGTGCGTGCGGGACGGTTGGGTCAGCGCGCGGGGGCAGCTGCAGGGCCAACTGCCCTTGGCGGGTGGGTCGGTGCGGTGGTGCCGGTGTTCTTTCGGTGTGGGTGGTTCGTGTCTGGCGGGTGCTGTTGTGGGCGAGGTCCTCGGTGAGGGCGATCAGGAGCGGGGCGGGGATGTAGCGGGAGGCGTGAATGGCTCAGGTGGGGCGGTCGATGTCGGTGCCGGCCCACAGGGTCCAGGCGGCGAGGGCATCGAACTGCACGCCGGCGTCGCCGGGGGCCAGCGGATGTGGCGTCCGTCGATGGTGTGCTTCCAGCCGGCTTCGGTGAGGGGCCGCGTAGGGGTGGAACAGTCCGCTCGGTGACGGAGCTGCCCAGCGCGGTGTCCCAGGCTTCTCCGTGGGTGAGGCTGGTCAGGAGGGACTGGAACAGGGGGTCGGTAGTCGTGGCGGTGAGGGTGAGGTGCCACATGCGGTCGGAGACGGGGGTCTCGTAGGCGGCGAACGTCCAGGCGGCCTCGCGAGGATCGGGTTCGTGGACGAGTTCGGCCCGCAGGGTCTGTGACTCGTGGATGAGGTGGGTCGTGTGATCGGACCAGGTGCGTTCCCTGTCAAGACCTGCAGGTTGAGTCCAATGGCTGCACCCGCCGTGGTGTCGACTTTCAGTGTGCTGCTGTGGTGACGCGGTCGCGGAGCAGGGCGAGCTTCTCGGCCGCGCCGGTGTCCGGAGCAGCCCAGTTCAGCACGATGTGCAGGTCGGCGCGTTCGATGGTCATGATGTCGCAGTCGAGGACGATCTCGCCGAGCTCGGGGTGGACAACTGTCTTGTGCGAGCGCCCGATCGGCCGGGTTTCGTAGCGGGTCCAAAGATCGGCGAAGCGTCGGTTGGATTCCCGCAGCCCGTTGATCAGCTCGGTGACGGCGCGGTCGTCGGGGTATCGGTCGGCGGCCCGGCGCAGGTCGGACACCATCATGCGCTCGAAGGCGTCGGCGTGTGCGGCGTCGCGCTCGATGCGGGAAGCGCCGGGTGCGGGCGGGGCGGCGAAGTGCCCCCAGATCAGATTGCTCGACCGGGCATCGGCCTCGGCCGGGCTGCCGAACAGCTCACCCCAGAGCGGGTTGCTCTGCACGATGTCCCAGGAGGCGGTGAAGACCGCCAGCGGGGTGTCGCTCATCCGGTCGATCATGCGCTGCACGCCGGGCGGCACCTCGTGTGGCACCGTCCCGGACGGTGGGACGAGTACGCCTGCCAGCCGGTACAGCAGTTCGCGTTCCACGGCGTTGAGCCGCAGGGTCTGTGCGAAGGCTGTGAGGACCTGGGGGGAGGGGTTCTTCGCGCGGCCTTGTTCGAGCTGTACGAGGTAGTCGACGGAGATGCCGGCCAAGACGGCCAGTTCCTCACGGCGCAGGCCCGGAACCCGTCGGTTTCCCGCAACCGGCAGACCGACCGCGGCCGGGCCGATGCGCTCTCTCCACGCCCGCAGCGCGGGGCCGAGTTCGGTGTGGGTGGTCATGAATCCAGTATGAGCCTGCTGGTGAGGGGCTGGGTGGTACCGGCGCTACCAGGGACGACAGCGCCTGGTGCACCCCTGTGACCAGGCCGAGTATCGACGTGTCAGTCCCAGCGCATCACCGGCACCGCGGAACCTGCCGCCGGCTGGCAGCGCTTTTCATCCAAGGAGATACCCAAGATGGCACCCACCATCGGAATCATCGGCTCTGGCCTGGTCGGCGGCTCCGTCGCCGGGCTGGCTGTCGACGCCGGCTACAGCGTTGTGCTCAGCAATTCACGAGGCCCGGAGTCGATCGCGGAACTCGTATCGGAGCTCGGTCCGCTGGCGCGCGCCGCAACGGTCGAGGAGGCGATCGAGGCCGGCGACATCATTGCCCTTCCTGTCCCGCTCGCGAGCGTCGAGGCCCTGCCCGCCGACAAGCTGGCCGGGAAGGTCGTCCTGGACCAGACGAACTACTACCCGGAGTTCTGGCGGAACGTCGAACTCGATGCCGGGAAGCTCACCTCAAGTGAACTCGTGCAGCGGCACTTCACGGACTCCCTGGTCGTGAAGGGCCTGCACAACCTGGACTGGAACCACATGTACTCCAACGCCCGCCCGAAGGGCGACACTGAGCGGACGACCCTTCCGATCGCGGGCAACGACCCTGCTGCCAAGACGGCGGTGACGCGGTTCTTGGAAGCGGTCGGCTACGACGTGGTCGATGCCGGCCCGCTCGCCGAGAGCTGGCGGATCGAGCCCGAGACGCCCCTCTACTTCTGGCCGTACGCCCCTGCCATCCCCGACGGGATCACCGGCGATGAGGAGAAGCGCTTCTACCTCGAACACCCGGTTGCCCCCGTATCGCCCGAGGCCGCGCGCGCGATGATCGACGGCGCGAAGCGGCCGTCACCCGTCGGTGGCACGCTGGCAGGGATGCCTCCCGCTCACGTTGCTATCTTCATGGACCAGGCGAGCACCGACACTGTGAACAAGTAACGCTCAGGCGTGCCGGGTGCTTTCTGTGGCGCTCCTGCACTGGTTCCTCAGGCCGGCGCTGTCGCCGCTCAGGTCCAGGCTCGGCAGACTGCACGAGGCTCCTGGCCGTGTAGACAGAGGGCAGGACTGTCAGGTGTCGCAGCCGATGCCGTCGCCGTCGCGGTCGAGGTGGGCCGCGTAGCCGGGCTCGCCGCGGTGGACGGGTGCGGCGCCGGCGGCGCGGGCCGCATCGCAGTTCTGGTAGTAGACGCTGCCGCCGTTGCTGCTGTCGTCGCCACCGCCACCGCTGCCGTTATCGACTGCAGGCTGGGCGGTGACGGTGACCTTCACCTTGACGGTCTTGGTCTTCGTCGCGGTAACGGTGGGCGCGGGTTTCGCTTCTGCGGGTTCCGTCACGGTGGCGGTCGCCGTGACGGTTGAAGTGGGGCGGGCTTCGCTGGCTGCCGCTTTCGTGGCGGCCTTGGGCTCGGGGCTCCCGGCTCCTGCGCCGATACCGATGAGGAACGCGAAGCCGATCGCGGGCAGGACGTACCGTTTGCGCGCCCATTTCGGTGCGGTGCGGGCTGGCGGCTGCGGTGGTGTGTACGGGTTGGCCATGTCGTCCCCCTGACTGACTGTTGAAGCGTTGACCGTAGCGGTTCAGGTGGGGCACTTATGAGTGCTATGGGGGAGGAGTCACCGTTTCGTGACGAACAGGTCTGCTTGTGTGTGAGAGCACTCGATACCCTCTGTGACCTACGGCCGCACCTGTGCGCCCGGCGCCGCTGCATGGGCCCCGGCAAGCCCAGGTCCCATCGGCGTCTCCGTGCACGGCGCTGACGGATGAATCCTGTCAGAGTTCGTGGTCAAGGTCAGTGGCCCTGCTCCGGTCGGCCGTTGACCGCGCAGGTCGATGCATCGCGGAATTGTCTGGGTGAGGAACCGACCACGCGGCGGAATGCGGTGCTGAACGCGCTTTCGGATTGGTAACCGATCATGAACGCCAGTTCGGAGATCGTTCGCGTGCCGCGGCCCAGGGCGTCGCGGGCGAGGCTCATTCTCCACTGGATCAGATAGTCCAGCGGGGTGGTTCCGACCCGGCCCTTGAAGGATGAGGCGAACGCGGAACGTGACATGTGGCTGATGTCGGCCAGCTCTTTGAGCGTCCAGGGGTGTGCCGCGTCGGTGTGCATGGCACGAAGTGCGGCGCCGATACCGTCGTCGTTGAGCGCCCCCAGCCAACCGGTGGGCTGATCGGCCTGCTCGGCGTGGGCGCGCAGCATGTGAACGAACAGGACCTGTGCGAGGTGGTTCAGGACGAGAGAGCTGCCGGCGGCGGCGGTTCTGGTCTCGGAGACCAGGAGCTCGCTGAGGTGTGCCAGGAGCTTGCCGCGGGGGTCTGCGGCACGGACGAGCACGAACAGCGGGAGGACCTGGGTCAGGACCGGAGCGTTCGTGTCCTCGAACGAGAAGAACCCGCTGCAGAGGTACGTGTCTTCCTCGGCTTCTGACCCGATGCGTACGACACCGTCCTCGGCGCTCTCCCACAGCGGCTTCGCGGGTCGCGATGGCGCGGTGAGTGTGCTGGCCAGCACGTAGGGCGGGGGGTTGCCCAGCAGGTAGAAGTCGCCCTCTTCCAGCCGTACGGGCTTGTGCCCGTCAAGGGTCAGCCAGCACGTGCCGCGCGCGATGACACCAATCTTGACATGCGAGGACTGATCGAAGCGCAGCGCCCACGGCCCTGCCGCGTGGAGAGCGGGGTCGATCACGGTCCGAGGGCGCAGAAGACCGATGGTGTCGGCGATCGGATCGCTGAAGCCGAGCACGCGTTCCTCCTTTCTGGACGATACGTAAAGAAGTGTGGACTGCACATGATGCACCGTACCGGAGTGCTCCTGAAGGATGGCTGTCGAAGCAGATCAAGACAGAGCGCTATGGAGGCATTCGCATGGGACAGCTTGAGGACAGGACGGCCGTTGTCACCGGTGGCAGCACCGGAATCGGTCTGGCCATCGCCGCACGTCTGGCAGACGAGGGCGCGCACGTGTTCATCACAGGCCGGCGCAAGACCGAGTTGGACGCCGCTGTCGAGACCATCGGAACGTCCAGGGCCACCGCGGTGGTCGGCGACATCTCCGAGGCAGCCGATCTGGACCGAATCTACGACGCGGTCCGCGCCCGGGGGCAGGGACTGGACGTGCTCGTCGCGAACGCGGCGGGCGGCGTGCTGGCCACGCTGGAGCAGACCACTGAGGACCACTTCGACCAGACCTTCGGAGTCAACGTCCGGGGCACTCTGTTCACCGTGCAGAAGGCGCTCCCACTGCTCAATGACGGTGCCTCGGTCATCCTGATCTCGTCTACAGCCGCCGACAACGGCGCGGAGGCGTTCGGTGCATACGCGGCGTCCAAGGCCGCCGTCCGGTCATTCGCACGGACCTGGGCCAACGAACTCAGGGGCCGGAACATCAGGGTCAACGCGGTGTCGCCGGGCGGGGTCGAGACTCCGGGACTCGTCAATATCTTCGGCGGTGAGGAGGCACTGTCCGCGGTCAAGGAGAATGTCGCCGTTACCGTGGCCAAGGGCCGCCTAGGGCGTCCTGATGAGGTCGCCGCCGCCGTGTCGTTCCTGGCTTCCGGACAGAGCAGCTACATCGTCGGCGCGAACATCTACGTCGACGGCGGGCAGAACCAAATCTGACTGATTCCTAATGCTGTTTGTCAAGCAGCAAGGGTGACCGGAGGGGTGACCTCGTAACGTCGTCCGTCGCGCAGGAGAGCCGAGAGAACGTTGACGCGGCGGCGTGCGAGGGCAAGGACAGCTTGGATATGGCTCTTCCCCTCGGCGCGTTTGCGTTCGTAGAAACGGCGGGACGCCTCGCAGTGCCGGATGCTGAACAACGCCGAGGTGTAGAAGACTCGCTGGAGGCGGCGGTTGTAGCGTCGCGGGCGGTGCAGGTTCCCTCTGATCTTGCCGGAGTCGCGGGGCACTGGCGCGACTCCGCCGAAGCCGGCGAGGCGGTCGGGGGCGCCGAGCGGCCAATCAGTCAAAGCCACCAACGGCAGAGCGTTTTGAACCACACTCGGCGCCCCTGGGCGCGTCAACCATACGAAGGGCTCACCACGACCCGCAGAACAATGCAGGGAGCGTTTGGTCCTGTGATTTGTGTTTGGTTCCGGTTCGGGTTTCGGGCTCTGCCGCTGATTTGGGGGTGGTGACGATCAAGAGTGGGTGGGCATCACCTGAGTGTGGGGGATGTGGTTCGCTTCGCCGATTTTCTTCTTCCGGGGGTTGGGGCGGCGGTAGAAGCATTGGTTCTTGGGGACGCCGAGGTCCGGCTTACTGTGCGGTCAATGGCGGGGCCGGCCGCTTGTCCAGGGTGTGGATGGAGATCCTCGCGTGTGCACTGCTACTACCAGCGGTGTCTGGCGGACCGTCCCGTGTCTGGGCGTCGATGAGTTCGCCGTGTGCCGCGGTCGGACCTACGCGACGATTCTCGTCGACATGAGCACCAGGCGCCCCGTCGACGTTCTCGCGGACCGCACCGCGCACACTTTCGCGGCCTGGCTTCGCGAGCACCCTGAGGTGTGGGTCGCCTGCCGCGCCATGCACAGATCCACGAACGGATCGAACGCGGCGACAGCCTGCGAGCCTTTGCCCGTGAACTCCATCTCAGCCGCGGCACCGTCCTGCGCTTCGCCCGGGCCGCCGATGTCCGCCAACTTCTCGGCGCGGCAACCGACCGCCCGAGCATGGTCGACGACTACCGGCTTTACTTGCATCACCGCTGGATGGAGGGCTGCACCAACGCTGCCGCACTCACTCGGGAGATCCAGCAACTCGGTTACTGCGGAGACGTCAACACCGTCCGCCGCCACCTGCGGCCCTACCGCACCGGGACGATCCTGACCGAGGCCCCGCTGCCCCATCTGACCGTCCGCCGAGTCACCGACTGGATCATGCGCCGGCCCGAGCGCGGTAGGCATGGGGACAGGATGGCGTACCTGGGCCCCGTCGCGGGAGGGGTCTGCGACGGGGCCTGATGTACGACGGGTGGCGCGCGGTCAGTAGTCGGTGAGGCACAGCGCGTACTTGCCAGCTGGCCGGACTTGGGTGGTCTCCGGCAGGTCGGCGCACGGACGGCGACCGGGGTCACGGATGCTGCCGACGACCTGTAACGCCCCGGGGGCGCAGTCGATGATCTGGAGCTGGGAGGTGACGCACTCTCCGAGCCTCCAGGGCGCGGTCGAGCTGCGCGGCTTCGGCGACGGCGCGGCCTTCTCGGGGGCGGGCTTCGTCGCGGGGCGAGGCTTCTTGGTCCGCTCGGGGTCGGTCCACTCCGTGCCGTTGAGCATGTGATGGGTCGTGGCTACAGCGGTGCCGAGGGGGACGCCGACGAAGAGGACGAGGTAGGCGAGGGCGCGGGCGAGGGTCGTACGGATGGGGCTCATGTCGTCCTCTTGGCGTGGCGGCTGATGTTGTCGTTGGGGTTGTAGGTCGCCCGGGCGGATCGGATGTGTTGTACACGTGACCTCTCTCCCCTCGGGGTCGGGTCGGGGGTGTTGGTGTTGGCTTCTGACCTGCAACAACAACTGTCCCCATGAGAGTCATCGGCAGGGGAGGGGACCGACGGGATGGCGGTCTTGTGTACGCCCGGACCGTTCCCCTTGGGCGTACGGACGCTCTTCCACTCGATGCCTTCGGCTTCGAGGAGCGCTCTCCCAACCTTCGTGTTCGGTAGCTTCAGGTCGAGCTGCAGCTGCGTGAGGAGGACGCCGTTGCCGTCGCCGACGTCCGGCGTCGACTCCTCCGACACGTTGGCCTCCTCGCCCCTCTCGCGGGCGACTTGCCACGCTCTGACCTTCTGAACGTCGATCGTGCCGATGGATCCGACGACGATGTAGGCGACTTCGGGGAAGACGGCGACCAGGCGCCAGGCGCCCACTATGATGACCGCGGACAGGAAGATCAGAGGGCCGCGACCGCTGCTCTCCTCCCTCTCCCTCTCTTTCTCGACGGCTTCCGTTGCCTCGGATTCAGTCGGCTCGGCATCAACCTTGCGGCGCTTCACAGCCCCCACCACGTAGTCGCCGGCCAGCGACACCGCGGGCGCGACGGCCATTTCGGTGAGGCCCACGATGCTCTTCGCGAGGCCGAGGCTGATTCCGGCGAAGATCTGCCGGACGAAATCCCAGCGGAAGCCTCGGCGGCTGCACACGGCGATGACGACGACCGTGATGACGACGACGGCCACGTGCCTGCCCGGGGTGAGAACGAGCTGGCTGGCCCGCGCCACGGCCGGGGTGGTTGCTCCGAAGCCGTAGACGAGCACGACGTCGTCAATGTTGCTGCCCCACAGGGACCAGTCGACGGCGCTGCCGATGATCCCGCCGACGCAGAGGATGAGGAGCGGGCATCGCCCTCCCCGGGTGACGCCCTCCCCGGGTACCGGCCTCGTCGTCTGTAGCGGCCTGTACAGCTTGCTACAGTGGTCGTATGGCGAAGAAACAGATCAACGTGCGCGTCGAAGAATCCGTATACGCCGGCATCGAGGAACGCGCGGCCGCGGTCGGTATGGAAATCAACGAGTACGCCCGTCAGCTCCTTGCCGACGAGGCCAACGACCTGCGTCACCGTTTTCTGACCGCCGCCGACCATTTCGCCGGCGAGTGGGCCGATCACTTCGACGACCGGTTCGGCACCGACGCCCAGGGAGCCGCGCCCGCACACAGGAACGGCCAGGCCGCGTGATCGTCCACATCGACCGGGCCTGGCTCCTCGATCTGGCCCACCGCAGTCTGCCCGACGATCCGGAGGTCACCGACTTCGGCAGCCTGCAGGCCGCCGTCGCCCGGCATGCTGACAAGGTCATGGACGTCTACGTCTATGCCGAACCGCATCACCGGGCCGCGGCCCTCATGCACCAACTGGTGCGTGTGCCTGCCCTGGAGGCGCGTAACAAGCTGTTCGCCGCAGTGGTCGCCGCCTCCTATCTCAGTGCTTCGGGTCTGTTCGTTACCGTCACCGCGAAGACAGCCGCCGACCTTGCCGAACGCATCGACCGTGATGCCCTCGACGTACGCAGCGCTGCCGCGGAGATCCGTGCCTGGACGCGCAAGTGAGCACGGCGTAGGGC
Source organism: Streptomyces liliiviolaceus (assembly GCF_018070025.1). Classification (NCBI taxonomy): domain Bacteria; kingdom Bacillati; phylum Actinomycetota; class Actinomycetes; order Kitasatosporales; family Streptomycetaceae; genus Streptomyces; species Streptomyces liliiviolaceus. The sequence continues at coordinate 4,552,246 of NZ_JAGPYQ010000001.1, read as the reverse complement.
GCCGGCCAGGCGCAGGGTGAGGCATGCGCCGACACGTTCGGCCACCGCCCCCCCCGGCGTCGGATCGTCGTCGGTATACGGGACCGGCTCGTGACGGAGGTGTCCCCCGGGCGGCTCCTGCCCGCCGCGAAGGCGACGAGCCGCGCGGGCCGCGGCCCGCATTCCTGACTCTGATAACGCTCAGGTAGCAGAACGAACTCATACCGGCGACTGGACGTTACGGAGACCCTCGGGGGGACACCCGGGGCAGATGAGTGAGAAAAGAGCGGATTCGCCGGGCCCCGCCATGTCCGACATACAGATGACGGCCCGCGAGACCGAGACGACTGCGGACACACGCCGGACGGCCTTGCGGCAACCACGTCCGACGCCCGTCGTCGAGCGCTTCCTCGACCGCGCGCGAGCAGTCATTCTGCCGACCGCCGTGCTGACCACAGCCACCGCGCTCGTCCTGCAAGCCCTGGTTTGAGGCCGGCTCCGACGCCACGATCCCACCTCCTGACGCGATCCCGCCGCGAGCGCATCCAGTGACTTCAGAGTCCGGCAAGCCCACCCATCCAGCCCATCAGGTCTTACGGGCGATTCCTGCGGCAATGAGGCGTTCCCAGACGGTGAGCTCTCGTTCGCCGTTCTCATCGAACTGGTTCTTGGTGACTTCCGGACGCCAATGGGAAGCCGGAACGATTTCTGGGGGAGCAGTTCGAGTCCATCCAAAAGACGCTCGATCTCTTCGTCCGTGCGCCATCGACCACGACCGAAGGTCTTCTGCAGAACACGTTCGGCGTCGGTGGTCTGCGGTTGTCGCCGGAGCGGAAATGGCTGATGAAGAAGTGGCTTCCAGAAACTACGCGCTCCTGCCAGTAGCGGACGATCCCGGCCGGGTCCTCGTTGTCGTTGACGTGATGTCCTGCCCGTGCGGCGCCGAACCACCCGCTGCATGACACCCCGCGGGCCGACCGAAGGGAGCGGCACGAGCGCTGCACCACGAGCACTTGGCTGCGGAGCCGGGACAACCGCACCGTCGTGCGCGGATCAGTGACCCCGGTCCGCTTCCAGACCCGCGTCGCGGGACAGCAGCGCGGCCTGGACCCGGTTCCTGCAGTCCAGCTTCGTGAGGATACGGCTGACGTACGTCTTCACCGTCGCCTCGCTCATGTGCAGACGCACCCCCATGTCCGCGTTGGAAAGGCCCTCACCCAGCAGGGCCAGTACCTCGCGCTCCCGCGCGGTCAGCCCGGCCAGACGGCGGCGGGCCTGCTCGCCGCGGGCAGCGGCCGCGGGTGAGGCGAGGGAGTCCACGACGTGGCGGGCGGCCGCGGGGGAGAGGTAGGCGTTGCCGGTCGCGGCCGCGCGGACGGCGTGGATCAACTCCTGAGGAGCGGAGTCCTTGAGCAGAAAACCGGCGCCGCCGTGACCCAGTGCCCGCAGGACGTTGTCGCGCTCACCGAAGGTCGTGAGGATCAGTGCGCGCACGTGCGGTGCCGCCCGGCCGAGTTCGGCCAGCGCGGTCAGCCCGTCCAGCACCGGCATCTGGATGTCCAGCAGGGCCACGTCGACCGCGGTGCTCCGCGCGATGTCCACCGCCTCCCGGCCGTCGCAGGCTTCGGCGACCACGTCGATGTCGTCGGCCGAGGTGAGGATCATTCTGATGCCGGCCCTGATGAGCGGCTCGTCGTCGGCGACGAGGACCCGGATCACGCGGCCTCCTGCGGCGGTGTCGGTGTGACGAACGGTTGGTGGAGCCCCGTCATCATGCCCGATCCGGCCGGAGGAGGGTCGAGTGCCGCTGGTCAGAGCTCGTCCTCGAAGGTTTCCTTCTGTACCAGTTTCCCCGCACGGAAACAGAACCGGTAGACGATGTCGTCCTCCGCGTCGAGGTAGTGGCTGCACGTCGCGCCCTCGGGCAGCGGCGGACCGTGCTTGTCCTGGCCGTCGCTGAGCAGGGAACTGCCCTCGGGCAGCCGGGACCTCACGTCGCTCTCGGTGTCTCCGACTTTCACTGACTCGTAGGTGTCGGCCGATATCGTGCCGCTCTCGAACTCGTCCCACAGGGCCGTCAGTCCCCACGTCCCGAGGGCGATGACCCCCACGATCAGGGCGACGGCGGTGACGGCGCATCCGAGGGCGACGTTCCTCTTGCTGCTCATGATGGCGGTGAGCTCCCCTTGCTGAACTGCACGGTCGATGATCGCTCCATCGTCGTTCCCGGCACTCCCGCGCCACTGCCCCCGAAAGTCGTAGGCGCCGTCGACGGAGGTCGCGGTGCGTGCGTCGGACGTCGTTTCGCCCCCGCTGTAGGGCAGTACGCCGGCCAGCCGGAAGCCCCCGTCGGAGGTGGTGCCCGTGTGCACCATGCCGCCCACCAGCCGGGCCCGCTCCCGCAGGCCCGGGAGGCCGTGGCCGCCGCTGACGGCAGCCGGCGTGGGCGTCGGCGCCGACACCGGCCCGTTGGCCACCTCTACCACCAGGCTGTCCGGTTCATAGCGCAGCGACACGGTGATGGACGCGCCTGGCGCGTGCTTGTGCGCGTTGGTGAGTCCCTCCTGGACCAGGCGGTAAGCCGCGTGGTCGGCGGCGGGCGCGAGGGGGCGTACGCCGCCCGAGCGGTGCAGCGCGACATCTGCGCCGGCGGCCCGCGACGACTCCACGAGAGCGTCGACGGCGGCTGCCACGCGGGCCGTCGGGTGCGTGTCCGAGGGGTCCGTGCCCCGGTCGCCCGGTACCTCGGCGTCATCGCGCAGGATGCCCACTGCCTCCCGCAGTTCGCGCATGGCCGACCGGGAGGCCTCCCGCAGGATGCCGACCCCCTCCCGCTGCCGGTCGCCCAGCTCCGGATCGACTTCCAGGGCGCCGGTGTGGACCGCGATCAGGGCGAGCTGGTGGCCGAGGCTGTCGTGCATGTCCTGGGCGATGCGCTGCCGTTCGAGCAGCCGGGCCTCACGTGCCACCATCGCCTGCTCGCGCAGGAGTTGGGCGTTGTGCCGGCGCAGGGCGGCCAGGAGCGCGTGACGCTGCGCGCGGTAGCGGGAGGCGAGGCCCGGGACCACCGCGAGGGCCACGAAGCTGCTCGCCGACAGAAGTGCCGTCGTCAGCGGCGACAGCGTGACCTCCTCGCTGGCCGCCGTCCTGGCGGAAAGCGCCATGTGCAGGAGGAGTCCGGCGGCATACGCGGCCAGGGTTCGCCATGGACGTACGATGCGGCTGCCCGCCGACCAGCTCGCGCACATCAGCAGGGGCGTCGCCCCGGCCAGGACCCCGGCCAGGGTTGAGGAGAGAACGAGCACCGTCGCCGGCAGGGAGCGCCGTGCCAGTGACAGGACGGCCTCCGCCAGCGCCCACGCGAGGGAGCGCGCCCCGAAACCGGGGTTCCCGTCGAAGGTCCACGCGGCCGTGGCGAGCGTGACGGCGAGCACGGTCTCCCCGGCGACCCGTCCGCGAGACCACGGAGAGGCCGCGAGGAGCCGGTCGACGAGAGAGCGGAGAGAACGGAGAGACCGGTCGGAGGCAAGGGTCTGTGCTGTGTCCACCCGGTGACGATAGACATTCGGCCTCCCGTGTCGGCATCCGCCTCTTGTCGTTGCTGCGAGCGACGAAAGTCGACACCTCCCCGGCGTCGTCATCTGGCGGCGGATCCGAATCCGCCGCCGGATCACGGCCGCCGGTGGATGTGGATGTGGATGCGGATGCCGACTCGTGCGCGCCGGACGCGGGGGAGGGTGAACCTTCGCGGCCTTCGCGCTCCTCCTCCGGCTGGTCAGCGACCGCCGGACCCGTGGCTCACGGGTCCACGCAGACGATGGAGCCGGCGGGGAGGTCGTTGCCCGTCGAGGATGCCGTGAAGCCCAGCGTGGTGCTGCCGTCGGCAGCCACGGTGCGGTTGTGGTCGGCGTTGCGGACCGTGACCGTGCCGTCCGAGGCCGTGCTCATCGAGCCGTTCCACACACTGTTGATCTTCGTGCCGGTGCCGGGTTTCCAGCGGACCGCCCAGCCGTCGAGCGGCTGCGTCCCGTGGTTCATGACCTGGACCGAGCCCTGGAAGCCACCGCTCCAGGAGTTGACCACCTCGTAGACGGCCATGCAGGAACCGGTGTGCGTCGGGTCGGGGGCCGGGGTCGTCGGTTCCGGAGTCGGCGTACTGCTGCCGTCACGGATGCCGGTGACCTCGCCGTTGCCGCCGTCGAAGACGACATCGGAGCAGGAGAAGAAGTTCTCCTGGCTGTCCGAACGGACCCACTGTATGAAGATCACCGCATTGCCGGAACGCCCCGAGGGCAGCCTGAGGTCCCAGTAGTAATGGCCTCCGTTGGTTCCGGCCGAGCCCTGCTGCGACGGGTTGGTGACCGTTTGGACCAGATCCAGGTCGCCCCAGCCCAGTGAAGAGGTAGGCGACCAGCCGGGCTTGGAGACGTAGACCCGGAAGTCGCCCGGGTGCGCTGCCCAGTTGCTGTACTTGACCCGCATGGTGGCCCCGGACGTCAGGTGCGTCCGCGGCCAGTCCGCACGGGCTGCGTTGTAGGCGGCGAAGTCGTACGGCGACCGGTCGCCGGCGCTGCACAGCTTGCCGTCCGGAACGTAACCCGCGCCGCGTCCACCGGCGTTGGAGTCCAGCACCGCGAACCAGTTGTACAGCGCCGTGGCGCCGCTCTGGTTGAGGGCGGCGCGGCACGCCGGATTGGTCGGATCGAGGGCGCCGGTACCGGTGATGGCGTCCAGCTGGCAGAGGTAGGTGCGCGACCCCGGCATCATGGCCACGCCGTGGGCCTCGGCCTTGTCCTGGCCGAGGATCGTGAGGCCGAGGGCGCCCAGGAGGGCGGCCATCACCGCCCCGAGGGAGACGAGCTTCGTACGTAGCGACACAGGTAATGACATGGATTCACCTGTCGTTGAGTGTCCTTGCGTGCCCTTGCGAGTCTTTGGCTGTACTCGGCTGTCCTGGGCCTTCTTGACCTAAGAGTGCGAGTGCCCGAACCTGTCCGGACCGGTCGGCCGACGACGGCCGCCGCCGGGCGTCACGCGGTGGCGCAGGCCGTGCCGTTCAGCGTGAACCCGGCCGGTTTCGCGAAGGCGCCGGTATACGTGCCCTGGAAGCCGAACGACTGGCTGCCCCCTGCGGCGATCCGCTTGGTGTGGGCGAGCGGACGCGCGGTTACCGCTCCCGAGTCCGGGGCGACGGTGGCGTTCCAGGCACTGGTGATCCGCTGGCCGGAGGGCTGGGTGAAGTCCAGCCGCCAGTCCTCGACCGGAACCGGGCCGTTGTTGCCGACGGTGACGTTCGCCGTGAAGCCGCCGGACCAGACAGTGGCGGTGTAGGACACCGTGCACGCCGCCGGATCAGCGGGGTCCCCCGGCGTGCTGCCGCCCGTGGAGACGGTGGAGGAGAAGGAGTTCACGGCCAGCCCTGCACCGCCCTGCCAGGGCTCGAAGCCCGCCTGGACGCTCGTCAGGTACCAGTCGGACCGGGCGAGTCCGCGGACGACCGCCTGGTCGACGAAGTCCATGACGTCGAAGCTCCAGCTGCTGATCGCCGACGGGGCGACGAAGGACAGCACGTCGTTGGCGCCGTTGCTGCCGCTCCACACCTCCCAGGTACGGCCGCCCACGGAGGCCGTACCGACCGGCGAACCGATCGGCTGGATCGGACCCACCCGGTTGAACCAGATCATGATCTCGGTCTGGTTCACGCCGTCGGTGCGGGGCGTCGGGTCCAGCCAGATGTCGTACGAGGCGTTGTAGGTGGCGTTGTCGACGTAGCCGTACGAGATGCTGCTGGGGGCCGCCGAGACGGTGTCGATCCTCGCCGGGAGGCTGGTTCCCGGCGAGCACCTGGTGTAGTGGCAGCCGTTGAAGAGCGAGGGGTACGACTTCGGGGCTCCGTTGGTCGGTACCGCACCGTCCGCCTGGGTGAATCGGAAGCCGGAATCGCTCACGCTGATGCACTGGGTGGCACTGGTGCCCCAGCGGTTGTTCTGGACGACGTATCGGTTCTGGATCGTGGCCGTTCCGTACTGCTCGCAGATCGTGGTGTCCGCGTGCGCCTGTGCCGTCCCGGAAAGCAGCATGGTGAGGGAGGCGAGAACCGTGATGAGCGTGGGCAACAGGCTGTGTCGAGCGTGGGTCTGACGCGGTGTCGGTCGCATGGGGGGCCTCTCGGGGAGAGTGCGAATGACCGGGCCGGGGGAGCGTGATCACCTCTGCCCAAGGATGGGAGCGCTCCCAGATCGCTGGTGGCACAGAACTGTAGAAGTCGTGCATGTCCCTGACAACCCTGTGTGCGTCGACTGCTCGGAGAAGTCTCGAAACCAACAGTTCAACGACGGTGATCCACACGACCGGACAGCGGCTGGGAGCGCTCCCGGAACCTTCCGTCAGGTCGAGGCGCGCTCCACCAGCTCCGTACGGAGGATCACGTGGCGCCATGCGCCGGAGGTGTCCCGCATGACGTCGAACAGCAGCTGGACCATCGTGCGGCCCATCTCCTCCATGGGCTGGCGGACGGTCGTCAGCCGGGGCTCGGTGTGCTGGGCCAGCGGGAAGTCGTCGAAGCCGATCACGGCGACGTCCTGCGGCACCCGGCGCCCCGCCGCACGCAGCGCCTCCAGCGCGCCCGCGGCCATCGTGTCCGACGCGGCGAGCACGGCGTCCACCTCCGGCGCCCTGGCGATGAGTTCGGCGGTCGCGCGGCGTCCGCTCTCCTGCGTAAAGTCACCCTCGATGATCCGGGACGGCCTGATCTCCAGGCCCGCGCGTTCAAGCCCCTCGCGGTAACCGCGCAAGCGGCTCCGGGCGACGTACATGTCGGGTGGCCCAGTGATGGTCCCGATGGCCGTGCGGCCTGTGCGCACCAGGTGCGCGACCGCGCTGCGGGCCCCGCCCACGTTGTCCGCGTCGACGTAGGTGACGGCTTCGTCGCCGGAGCGACGCCCCAACAGGACGGTGGGCAGGCCCGCTTCGGACAGCATGTCGGGCAACGGGTCCTCGGCGTGCACGGACATCAGCAGGACACCGTCGACACGGCCGCCGCGCGCGTATTCGACGAAGTGCCGCCGCTCGACGTCCGTACGGACCAGGGTGAGCAGGAGTTGCACGCCGGTGTCGGTCAACGCGTCGCCGACGGCGCCGACGACGGCCGAGAAGAAGGGCTCACCGAACTGCCGCCAGTCCGGCTCCGTCATGACCAGAGCAACGGCGTCTGCACGCCGTCCGGCCAGGGAACGGGCGGCCAGATTGGGTACGTACCCCAGCTCGGTGATGGCGCGCTCCACGGCCACGCGGGTCGAACGGCGCACTCCTGCCGCGTTGTTGATGACCCGGGAGACGGTCCCCCGTCCGACTCCGGCGAGCGCTGCGACTTCCTCCAGCGTCGGTGTGCCGGGACGCTGCCTGCCCATGTCGACCTCCCCCACGAGATCACCCGATAGTACGGTCACAGCCGTGCCGCGCGCCCGGGGCATGGGGCACAGACCTGACAGTCATCGGCCTGGCAGGGGTTGCCGAGCGCAGCGTAGGTCGGCCGTCCTGGTGAACCAGCCCTACGCGTGCCGCAGCTGTGCGACGGCGGCGGCCTGATGCTCCTGCAGGGGTACGGGGAGCTTTTCCGTTGCACCCAGGGCACAGGCGCAGGCGGTGGGAGAGGCAAAGCGGCGCGTCCTCCGCCGGACAACTGAACGCACCAAAATCCCTCTGACGAATTTTTCGAGGACGCGCGTGGATGCCGTGTCGCCGGGCACAAGGGCTATCGCACCGAGGTCCTGGTGTGATTCGAAGCCGGAACCGACCAGTCAACGCGAACGTGAGCCGCTGTGCAGCTCATACACCAACGCGTCCGAGTCGGACCTGACGACAGGAAATTACAATGATCATTCTTGGGCTTATTCTGCTGCTCATCGGCTTGCTTGTTGGCATGGGACTGCTGACAACGATCGGCGGCATCCTCATTCTGGTGGGCGCCGTCCTGTGGATCCTGGGTGCGACCGGCCGCGCCGTCGGTGGACGCAAGCACTTCTTCTGAGCTGAGGGCGCGTCACCATATCGCTTCGACGAGCGACGGCCCGTGGCGTCTCCCTCATGGGAGCACGCTGCAACGATGTTCAGCAGGGTGCTGGTCGATGTGGACACCTCCAGGGCGCCGCTTCTGGCAGGAGTGGGCGAGAGGCGGCCGCCCGTGAGCGTGGTGCACGCGGGTCGAGGCGGACGTGGCGCTTCCGCCCGCCGTACGTCAGGCGCATGTCCAACTGCTTGACCCGCAGTGAGGACCTGTATTGAAAGGTGCTTACACGTAAGTGCTGGCCAGTGGTTGTTGGTGACCTGACCGTGTTTCGACGCTTCCGGGGTGCGGCCCGATCATGTCGCTGGCGAGAGTGAGCAGACTCTGCGGTAGTCCGTGGGATGGGGTAAGCGCTTGAGGAAACGCAGGTCGGCACCCGTAACGCGCCGCGGTAGGAGGAGCTGGTCACCGGGGCCGCACGCTGGTTCTGGTCGAGGCGAAGATCCAGTCCGCCTGGCCATGGGGAACCTCCCCAGTGACGGGGTCAACAAGCCGGTACGACTATGGTCGTCGAGCGTCGGCGTCACCGGACGTCGATCGCTGACAGAAGGTTTCTGGGCAGCGTGACTGCACGGCGGCCGACCCGGTCCGTGCCCGTCAGTGTGCGTGCAACCGGTCGCTTGCGGTGGCCAGATGTGGTTGCAGAGGTACGGGCAGCGGCTCGCCGCGAACGGTGGCGAGGACGCCTCGGCGATGTCGTACAGCTTGGTGTTGGAGTGCTGCGACACGTTCACCAGGACCTCCCAGGCGTCGTCTGCGGAGCAGGACCACAGGGCCATCAGCACGCCCCGGGCCATGTCGATGACGGGCCGTCTCTCCAGCGCCGTACGCAGTTGTGCGATCTCCTGCATCAGCACGACTCCACCATTCCACTCAGCGACGACGTGTCTGTCGGAGGCGCGGGCCGTTGACGAGGTAGCGCGCAGCCGGCATCCCCCGTACCGGCTGCGCAGTCTCTGAGGGCCCGGCCTCCCATTGCCGGGCCCTCACCCCACGCGCGCGTCTCGCTGGCCGGACGCGTGAGACCGCCTCGGAACGCGGCGGCACACCACCAAGCACCACTTTCGCGGCCACCCCGGTGGTCAAAGGGCGGCAGGTGTCCAAGCTTTTGAACCCCTCAGCGTGGAGTTGGCCGAGGAAGCCTGTGCCGGCCGTCAGACTCGGTACCGGTACGGCTGATCGGACAGCGGGTGCGGGTCTTGCTGCACGCCTGCGAAGTGAACATCTACGACGGCCGCATGGAGGTCGCCCGCCACGAGCGCCTGGTCGCCAAGGGCGCCGTCCGGCTGGAGCGCGACCACTACCTGAAGGCCCTGGTGCGCAAGCCCGGCGCCCTGCCCGGGGCAACGGCGCTGGAACAGGCCCGCGCCGCGGGCAAGTTCACCCCAGTGCACGTCCTGTGTGGATGTCGGATCGCTGTTGTCCGGTCCGGGGCGCGCCGGCCGGTGCTCGTCAGTGGCGGGGGTCCCGGCTGTCCGGTCCGCCGGGTGCCGATCGGGGTGGACGCTGTCTCGGGAGGTTGTTGTATTAGGCACGTGGTGTGGCGTTCAATGGTGGCCGCGTTTTCCTGTGTCGGGCTCCTGGTCCGGGTTGGGCAGACAGCCCGGGTGGAGGGGCTCTTTGCGCGCTAAGGCGCCAAAGGGCCCCTTTCGTGTTCCAGTCCCGGCCGCGCGTAGCCGGAGTATGGAAAGCGCCCTTGATGCCGGTCATGGCCGGACAGTTCATCGGGGTGTCCGACCCTGCCCCTCGGTGACGGCTGTTCGCGCTAGCGTGGAGGGCAGTTCCGTGGGTGTCTTCAGCACTGTGAGCATGCTCTTGATGCCGGTGTTCGGCGATCACTTGTGAAGGGGGCAGCGGCTTTGTCGTCAGCAAAGATGTGCTCCGGCCCTGAGCGGCCGCTTCCCCTTCGTGCCGCCTTCCGTTCCACAGGTTCGATACGGGGGTGGGGTGCCCACATCGGACGCGGTGCGCACTCAGGGGAAAGGGGGCGTTGTGGCCGACATGTCTGAACTGCCGCGTGAGGAGCGGTTCGCTGTCGTGTTCGCTCAACTTTCCGGCGCCCTGGTGCGGGATTTCGATGTGATCAGTTTCCTGTACACGCTCACCGAGCACTGCGTGGACCTGCTGGACGTGGCGGCGGCCGGGGTGCTGCTGGGAACTCCGCATGGCCAGGTCGTGGACGTCGCTGCCTCGGACGGCCGCACTCGGGACTTGGAGCTGTCCGGCGTCGAATGGGACGAGGGTCCCTGCCACGACTGCTATTACACGCGGGCGCCGATCTGCGATGTCCGCCTGGACACCGAAGCCACCGACCGGCGCTGGCCGCGCTTTGCGCCGCGGGCCCGGCAGCTGGGCTTCATTTCGGTGTTCGCCGCCCCGCTGCCATGGCGGGGCCGCGTGATCGGGGCTCTCAACCTCTTCCGGGACCGCTCCGGCGCGCTGGACGGAAGCCAGTTGCGTCTGGCGCAGGCGCTGGCGAACATCGCCACCCTCGGTATCGTCCAGCAGCGAGCCGTATACGAGCCTTCCAAAGTATTCACGCATATCCGGGACGCTGTGGACTCCAGGGTCGTCATCGAGCAGGCCAAGGGCTACCTCGCCCAGCGTCACCGCACCAGCCTGAACAGGGCGTTCGACAAAATGAGCGTTCACGCCCTCCGGTACGGGCTCGAACTCGCCGACGTGGCCCGCCAGGTCCTGGACGGCACCGCCGTGCTCACGCTGGAGGACCCCGAACACTGAGCTACCGCCCGGCCGCCCTCGCCGTAGGGGGATGGGGTGTTGCGATGCCAGTACCGGATCCGACCGTCGTCTCACTGCTGCGTGTTCTGGACGCGCACCGCGGCCCCGGTCTGCCCCCGTTGCCCCTGGCGGATCTTTGCCGGTTGCTGGGCCTGGACGGGCTGGCCTTCCTCCCGGTCCCCATCGGCGGGACCGGTCATCTGGTGCAGTCCTTCGGTGGACGCACCGCCGCCTTGGAGGACCTGCGGCTGACCCGGGAGCAGGGCCCCGGCCCGGACGCGGCCCGGCACGGGGCCGCAGTCCTCGTCCCTGACCTGGCCGCCCTCGATCCGGCCCGCTGGCCCGGCCTGCCCGCCCCCGCCCTGGACCTGGGCGTGCACGCGATGTTCGCGTTCCCGCTGGGCATCGGCCTCATCACCGCTGGTGTCCTCACCGGCCACCGCACCACTCCCGGCCCGATGAGCCACGGCCGCCTCACCACCACCCTCATCTGGGCCGGCCACCTCACCCAGCACCTCATCACCCAAGCCGCCGGACCAGCCGCCCCCGACCGGCTCCCAGACGCCAACCAACTGCACTTCGCCGAGGTCTATCAGGCCACCTGCGCATCAGCATCACGAGGGCGGTGAGCTGCTGCTCGTCGTCGACGCCGGTGGCCGCGTCGGCGATCCGGGTGCCCTGCTCCGCCAGGGCCAGCGCCGCGCGTTCGCCCGCGATGAAAACGGTCGCCTCGGGCCAGGTCGCGACCAGGTTCAGCCGCACCGTGTTCTCTCCGGCTGTGGCGGCGTTTTTTTTGGTGTGCATGTCGGTGCAGGCCGCGCAGCCGTTGATCTGGCTCACCCGCAGTGCCACCAGTTCCGGCACCGCTGCGGGCAGTTCCGTCTCCTTCTTCAGTGCCCGTCCTGCCGCCATGACGTGCTTGAGGACGTGCCGGCGTTCGTCTCGGCGAAGGGGTTCAGCCGTGCGTCCATCGTGTGCTCCTCGGGGTCGGTCTGCGGCCAACCCCTGGGACGAGGCAGCCCCACGCCTGTGACACGGTGCGAAGTGACGCACATCACCCCGCCTTTTGCCTCAGGTATGTCACAGGTCGGGCGGCTGTCCCGTCCCCTGCTCGGAAGCCTTGATCAAGGTTCTTCCTCTCGTCCGCTCGCTGTAGGAAGGTCACTGGCATGGAGACCCTTCGGTATGTGTTTCTCGTCTTTCACCTCTTCGGCTTCGCCGCGATCCTGGGCGGGCTGTTCTACCAACTGCGGGGCAAGGACCCGGTGACAGGCGGCTACATGGTCTCCAGCGCGGGTGTCCAGCTGGTCACGGGTGCCGGGCTGATATGGACGCGCATGTCACTGGACCTGCCGGTGATCGACGCGAAGATGTGGGTGAAGCTGGCCCTGGACGCTCTGGTGGCCGCGGTCGCGCTGGTGGGCATGCGCAACCGGAAGGCGTGGGCGTTCTACGGTGTGGGCACCTTCACGGCCGCCGCGGTCGTGGTGGCCGTCGCCTGGACCTAGGCCCTGTCGCGCCGACGCTCCTCACGAGCGCGAATTACGTTGCTGGCCAGCGCAGTTCACACATCAGGAACACGGCCCAGGTCGCGTTCGGCCCGGCCGGGCGGTGGACGTGATGGCGTTCGTGGTCACGAGCGGTCCGATCGCCGGATGGCGCCGTGTCCCTGGTCTTACTGCCAGCCGCTGTCGTTGAAGCTGGGTACAAGTGGCCATGGCGCCACCACAAGGGCGACTTGATGCCGCACGCACCGCTGTGGATCTTGACGGACTCATGGCAGCCGAGGCGGTAGTGGCGCAAGGTGACGGTGTGGCCGTCCTAGTTGGACAGGGTCCATCCCGACGTGTTCCTCCAGCCCGCGCGGGGCCACGGTGTGCTGCGTGACCCCGCGCCGCTTCTGGGCGAGGTCAGCCGTGTTCGGGGTGTTCGATGGAGACCTTGGGCAGTTTTCGGGCCAGCGGGGCAGGGAGCCACCAGGCCCATGTGCCGAGCATCTGCATGACGGCGGGGACGATGAGGCATCGGATGACCACGGCGTCCAGGAGGATGGCGACGGCCAGGCCGAGGCCGAACTGCTGAAGCATGCGGTCGTCGCTGAGGACGAACGCGCCGAAGACGAAACATCATGATGGCCGCTGCCGCGGTGATGACCTTGCCGGTGGAGGCGAGCCCTTCCCGCACGGATCGCGCAGGGTCCTTGGTGCGTGTCCACTCCTCGTGGATACGGGAGACGAGGAAGACCTCGTAGTCCATGTGCTGATCCCGGCCCCGGGCGCCCGGGGGCGCTCCTGCCGCTGCGCAGGGCATGACGGTTGAAGTCAGGTGGCCGAGTAGCTGGCTCAGGTGGTGAGCAGTTCGGCGATCTCATGGGCGAGTTTCGGGCCGAGCGAGCCCCAGCCGTCCTTGTAGCCGTACACACTCCCCAGGCTGCGGGCGTCGTAGTGGCCGTTCAGGATGTCTATGTCGGTGGGGGTGATGAGCGACGGGTGGGGGACACCGACGGCGCCCGAGACCTTGAGCAACTCCCTGCGCAGGGTGCGCAGGTACATCGCGGCCCGGTTGCCCTTCGAGGGCGCGTGGATGCCGCGCGCCAGCCGCGGGTTCTGGGTGGCGATGCCGGTGGGGCACTTGTCGGTGTGGCACTTCTGGGCCTGGATGCAGCCGATGGAGAGCATCGCCTCACGGCCCACGTTGATCATGTCGACGCCGAGGGCGAACGCGACGATGGCGTTCTCGGGCAGGCCGAGCTTGCCGGAGCCGATGAAGGTGATGTCGTCGGTCAGGCCCCGCTCGGCGAACACGCCGTAGACGCGGGAGAAGCCTATGCGGAACGGCAGGGACACAGAGTCGGCGAAGATCAGGGGAGCCGCCCCGGTGCCGCCCTCGCCACCGTCGACGGTCACGAAGTCGACCCCTCGCTCGCCCTGCTCCATCAGGGTGGCGAGTTCCTCCCAGAAGTCCATCTCCCCGATGGCGCTCTTGATCCCGACCGGCAATCCGGTCTCTGTGGCCAAGAGTTCCACGAAGTCGAGCATCGAGTCCACGTCGTGGAACGCGGTGTGTCGCGACGGCGAAGCGCAGTCCTTGCCTGCGGGAATGTCGCGGATCCCGGCAATCTCGTCGGTCACCTTTGCGCCCGGGAGCATGCCGCCGAGCCCCGGCTTCGCGCCCTGCGAGAGTTTGATCTCGATCGCCTTGACGGGCGCGCCCGCGACCATGGACTTGAGCTTGTCGAGGTTGAACGTCCCGTCCTCGTTGCGGCAGCCGAAGTACGACGTGCCGATCTGGAGGACGAGGTCCCCGCCGTTGAGGTGGTAGGGCGACAGGCCGCCCTCGCCGGTGTTCTGCATCGTCCCGGCCAGCGCCGCGCCCTTGTTGAGTGCAGTGACGGCCGCGCCGGACAGCGAGCCGAAGCTCATCGCCGAGATGTTGATGACGCTCGCCGGGCGGAATGCCTTCGCGCGGCCGCGCGGTCCGCCGAGGACCTTGGCCGAGGGCAACGCCGCCTTCGGGTCGCTCAGATCGGGCAGCGCACCGGCGAACGTACGCTGCTTCACGTATGCATGACCCTGCACGTGCTCGATGTCATTGTCGGTGCCGAACCCGAAGTAGTTGTTCTCCCCCTTCGCCGACGCGTAGATCCAGCTGCGCTGGTCACGGCTGAAGGGACGCTCCTCGTCGTTGGACGTCACGATGTACTGCCGAAGCTCGGGGCCGATCGTCTCCAGCACATACCTGGCGTGTCCCACCAGGGGGTAGTTCCTCAGCAGTGCGTGCTTCTTCTGCACGAGGTCGCGGGCGGCCAGCAGCCCCAACCCCGTGGCGGCTGCCGCACCTATGCTCCGAGCACGCATGACAAAAGTTCCTCTCCTCGACTGGCCGGACCTCACGGTGGCCATCTACCCCGCGCCGCGGAATTGCCACGCGATGCCGCAGACCTGAGGGCACCGCCCCTGCGGGAGGGCCGCCGCGCGGCCCGTACGGGGGCGGGCCGCGCCACGGGCGGCTCAGAGCGCCGAGTCGAGGTGCCCGAGGCGCTCGATGAGGTTCATGTTCTCGGCGTAGTCCACCGGGCAGTTGATGATCGACACGCCCGGGTCCGCCAGTGCCTCACGGAGCGTCGGCAGCAGGTCCCCAGCGGACTCGATGGCGTAGCCCTTCGCGCCGAAGCTGCGGGCGTACTGGACGATGTCCGGGTTGCCGAAGTCGGTGTTGGAGTGTTCCCCGACCTCCAGGTCCATCTTCCACTTGATGAGCCCGTAGCCGTTGTCCTCCCAGATCAACACGGTCAGCGGGATATTCTCGCGAACCGCCGTCTCGATCTCCTGGGAGTGCATGAGGAACGAGCCGTCGCCGACCGCCGCCAGCACCTTCGTCTGCGGCCTGGCGAGCTGAACCGCAAGTGCGCCGGGCAGCGAGAAGCCCATGGTGGACAAGCCGTTGGAGATGAGACAGGTGTTCGGCGCGTACGTCGGGTAGAGCCGGGCCATCCACATCTTCAGCGCGCCGGTGTCGACCAGCACGATGTCGTCGCGACCGAGCGCGGCGCGGGTGTCGGCGATGACGCGCTGCGGGGCGAGCGGGTAGCGCTCGTCCGCGGCGCCCTGCTCGAGTTCCTTGGCCAGCAGCGTGCGGGTGGCCGTGGTGTCCTCGTCGTCGATGGTCCAGCGCAGGCCGTCGAGTTCGGTGGCGAGGGCATCAAGGGAGGCGGAGATGTCGCCGATGATGCCGACGTCGACCGAGTAGCTGTCGTCCACCTCTGCCGGGACGCGGTGGATGTGGACGATCTTCTTGTCACCGTCCGGGTTTATCCGGGACGGGTCGAACTCCTGCAACTCGTAGCCGACGGCGATGACGACGTCGGCCTCCTCGAACCCGAAGTTGGTGTAGTCGCGCCGCATGAAGCCGAACGTGCCGGTCGCGCACGGGTGGTCGTCGGGCAGGACGCCCTTGCCGTGGAAGGTGGTCGCCGTCGACACGTCGAGTGCGGTGGCGAACGCCGCCAGCGACTCCTCGGCGCCGCCGCGCGCCGCGCCGTGTCCGGCGAGGATCACCGGCCGGCGGGCCTGCCGCAGCAGCTCCACCGCCCGCTTGATCTGCTTCGGGGACGGTGCCTCGGGCTGCACGACGTTCCTGCGCAGCGGGCGCAGGTCCGAGCCGTCCGTCGCCTCGTCGATGTCCTCGGGCACGGCGAGGTAGACGGCGCCGGGTCGCTCGGACTCCGCGGTCTTGAACGCGCGCCGCACCATCTCGGGGATGGCCTGGGTAGCCGGAACCTCAGCCGACCACTTCGTGACCGGGGCGAACATGCTCACCAGGTCCACGAACTGGTGGGACTCCTTGTAATTGCGCTCCTTGCCGACCTGCGCGGTGATCGCGACAACGGGCGTGCTGTTCGTCATGGCGTCGGCGACGCCCAGCATCAGGTTGATCGCGCCGGGCCCCAGCGTCGCGGACATCACACCCGCCGAGCCGGTGAGCCGGCCGTGCATCTCCGCCATGAAAGACGCGGCCTGCTCGTGCCGGGTGAGAACGTAGCGGATCTTCTCCGAGCGGGCGAGGGCGTTGGTGAAACGGATGTTCTCCTCGCCGGGTACGCCGAACACCACCTCGACGCCCTCGTTCTCCAGGCAGCGAACCAGGAGTTCGGCCGCTCCGTCGGGGGTCTGCTTCCGGTGCTCGGCGTCGCTCACGCTGATCGTGTCCTCTCCTGAGTTTGGCCGCGCCGATGGGCGGGCCGGTCAGCCGTCTACCCCGGCCGGCCGCCCGGACGCCTGCGGACCGGGGCTACGAGAGGCTCAGTTGGACCTCGGGCGCGCCGTCCGGGCCTTCGGCGCCACCCGCGCCCGTGACGAAGCGTCACCGGCGCATAGAGGCACGGCCCCGTTTCACGGAAATCTTGCCAGGGCCACGTAACTGTGTACGCCGACAGCATGGACGTCAGGACCTTGGAAAGAAGGTGGGCCTCCAGCAGTTCCTCGATGCGGTGTGCCAGGAGTTTGCGCTGGTCGAGCAGCGCCTGGTGTGAGTTGGCGAGACTGGGGACGATCAGCGCGGCGGCGTTCGTGCCCGGGACGACGACGGTCTGCTCGTCGAGCGCGGTGAAGACGTCGTTGATCAGACGTTCGGCCATGCGGGGTGCCTTCGGGCGGATCAGAGCGATGAGTCGTCGGCGTCCGGCCTTGCGGATCTGTGCCGGCGAGCCGAACTGGTCCAGGATTCTGAGGACGGCCGGGTGCTGCATGGCGGGCCGATGACTCGTTCCAGGTGCGGGTGGATCTGGGTGAACAGGGCCCGCAGCCCGTTGGAGAGGCGATTCGCCTCGGCGGCGAGGTCGTCGTCGAAGCCGACGATCATCTGGAGCTCGGCGATGGTCTCGTCGTCGAGGTCGACCGAGCGAAGCGTGTGCGGCATCGCCCGGGCAGCGTCGGCGATGACGAACGCGTCTTTCGCGTCGGTCTTGGCCTCGCCGGGACAGAGGCCGGCGATCCGCAGCATCGTCAGGCCGGGCAGGTAGGCGACGTGGCAGCCCAGGTCCCGGGCGACTGCCAGGGGCAGGGCTCCGATCGAGGCCACCTGGTCGACGACCACGAGGACGGTGCCGTGTTTGGCCTGCAGCCTGGTGAAGACCTCGCGGGGCTTGGGTTCGCTGTTGGGCAGCTGCTTGTCGAAGGTCTTCTTCCCGGCCGGGGTGAGTGCGGTGGCGTGGTGTTCGCCCTTGCCGACGTCCAGTCCGAGGTAGACGTCGATGTCGCTGGTGTCGATCACGTCGTGGTTCCTTCGGTGCTGTTCACCCGGCCTGCCACGGTACTGATCGCCACATCCACATTACGAAGAGCCTCCCGACGTGGGAAAACGTCGATGGCCATGCCCCTAATCAGCGCTCTGTGAGTGCCTTCGGAGCTGGTGACACCACCCCCCCGGGCCATGCACTCGACAAGGGGAGGTAGTCATGTCAACTCCCAAGGCCGGTAACCCCGTTGCGGGGCTACGAAGACGGTAATGGGGGGCGCCGTGACGGCGGCGGGTCGGCCCTCGCCGACTGAATCAGTGGGGGAGGAGTACCTGCAACCGCTCCGACTCGACCTCGGCGACCAGGACTGTCGACATCTGGACCAGGTCGGTGCAGTCTGCACGGGGATCGCGCATGAGGACGTCGTGGCCGCTCTGGAGCACGGCTCCGGCGGCGATCGCACACTGCTCGGACCTCTCGCTGTTCCTGTCGCGTGACCACCACGCGACTGATGTCGCACGCTCCACTTCGGGGAGCCTGTCCTGGGGCGCGAGGCACCCGCGTCGCGGGAACCGTCCGACAGCCGGGAAGGCAGCGTGGGCCGGGCAGGGTGTCCTGCCCGGCCCACGGCGGGTCCGGATGCCGCGCCTACGGGAGGGGCCGGCGTCGCTGACCCGCGTCCCGGTACACCGGTCCGGCAGGCTGTGGAGATGCTGGCCGTATCATCCGCTGACAGCTGTGGCGGCGAGCGGGGAGCGGCGCCGCAGGGTGCGGATCGCGAGGATCGCGTTGGCTCCGACGACGGCACCGAGGACCGCGGTCGCGGGTATCAGCAGCCCGCTGCCCGCCAGCGCGCCCAGCAGTGCGCCCAGCCAGGCGCCGAGAAGGACGAGCACCGGTGTGGTGGTCCGCTTCGAGCCGTCCGGGTCTTCGTCCGGCCGGGCCAGGTACACCCCCAGGCCGACCAGCAGCCCGGTGCCGGGCACCACCACCGCGAGGCTGGTGAGGAACCACTGCGGAGCGCAGATCCAGGCGAACAGGGCGCCCAGGAGCCAGCCGGCGAGACCCAGGGGTGCCGTGCCGAGCAGCCGGATCCAGCGGCCAGCCGGGCGGCCAGGCGCGCCCCGGCCGCGGCGTCGGCGGGCCAGCAGCACCAGCGCAAGCAGACCGAGCAGCGGCACACCGGTCACACCGGCGAGCAGAAGACCGGCGATCAGCGACATGCTCATCGGGACGGCGGTGAAGTCGACCGGACGGCGCTCGAATCGCGAGCTGTCGACGCGACCGGAGTCGTAGAAACTGGTGAGCAGGTGCGTGCCCGCCTCCGGCTGCTGCTGCCAGAAGTCGGCGGTGTGTCCGATGCCGGGTACGACCACCTCGCTCCCCCGGCTCAGTGAGGGCAGTAGCTCCTTAGTGGCGTTGACCGGCGGTGTGGAGAAGTCGAGTTCGCCGCCGATCAGCAAGGTCTCCACGGAACTGGGGCGCACGGTGCGGTATTCGGCGTTGTCCGGGCTGTCCGGCCACACGGTGGAGAATCCGTCCGGGCCGCCCCAGAGGAAATCGGTGGAGGAATTGCCCAGGATCGATCCGTGATCACCGCCCCGGCCGTAGTAGGTCCGCATGGCGGGCGCGTCGATCATGGCGAAGGAGGCGAGCTCTCCCCACACCGTGGAGCTCGGCAGTGTGACATCCGCCAGCACCGACATGGCCCACATCGCGCCGGGTCCGCCGTCGAGGTAGGCGTCGATCACCGTGGGCGCGTTGCCGGGTGCCGAGCCCTCACCGTTCATGTGCATGGAGTACTGGCTCAGGATGCTGACGTTCGTCTTCTTGATCCTGAAGGGCCCCCACCTGCTGGGCATGTCGGCGACCCGGGACCGGATGGTGGCGGCGAGGTCGGAGGTCTTCGCGTCGCAGGCGCGGTCGGCCCGGCAGAGGTCGGCGTACTGCTCGAACTGTGTGTCGGTGATGCGGGGGTCCCAGTACAGGTGTCCGGGCGGGTTGACCGAGATCATCGCCGAGCGCCGGAGTGCGTCGGGGTGGCGCCATGCGTAGATCATCGCGGTCCGGGTGCCGGCACTGGAGCTGAGCAGGTTGATCCGCCGGTAGCCGAGCGCTTTGCGCGCCGACTCCATGTCCTCGACGCGCTGGACCGCCGAGTAGCCGGTCAGGTCGACGCCGGTGCGCTGCAGCCGGTCGGCGCACCGCTCGAAGGCCTGGCGGGTGTGTGGCAGGTTCTGCCCGCCGGTCATGTCCGCCGACGACTGGAGCGCGTTCGTCACTTCGTCGCAGTCCAGGCGGGACGAGCCGTCGACGCCGCGGTAGCCCACCAGCACGACGTCGTGATTCTTTGTCAGGCGGCCTGCCTGCGGGAAGTCCATGTTGGACTGTCCCGGCCCGCCACCGAACCGGAAGACGGGCTCACCGGCCGGCTTCGAGGCCGCCCGGATCCGTACAACCGGCAGGGCGATCAGCCGGGAGCCGGAGTCGCGCCGGTTCTCCGCCACCACGAGAGTCCCGCAGTCGGCGGCCACGGAGCCGTCCTCGGTGTCGTAGGAGCACGGTGTCATGGTCAGCGAGTCCGGCGCGGCGCCCTGCGGGACGCGGAGGGTGGAGTCCGGCCACACGATGACGGCGGCCAGCACGAGCAGCGCGGCGGCGATGCCCGCCGCGACGAGGGAGCGACGGCGGTGAGGGGAAGAACGCATGCCGGACAAGCTAGGGGTGCGCGGGTGTCGAAGCGTCACACCGGGCGGTGATCGTCCGTCCCTCCGGAGAGTGACGCCGGACCGCTTCCGCCCCGGCACAATGGCCGGATGTCCCGCACTGTGTACCTGGCCTCGGCTGGACGGATCCGCCGGTGGACGGCCCGACCGACAGCGCGCGACGCGCAGAGGTCGCTGGCCCGCCAGGCCGTGTCGGTCGCGCTGATGTGCGCCGCCGTCGACGGCCTGAACTGCCTTACGCGGGGCCCTGATCCGGGCCCGTGGACGCCCGTCCTGCTGGCCGTGATCATCGCCGCCGACGTCGCGCTCGCGACCGCACCGAGATTCTCCGGCTGGGTCGCCGTCACGCACGCGGCGGTGGGTGTCGCCCTGGCGTTCGTGATGCCGCCGGGACGCAACCCGAGCACAGCCGGCCAACTGGTCAGCTCCTACCGGGCCGGCGCCTGGCTGCGCGGCCGGTCCTCCGCCGCCGCGCTGATCACGGTGTGCGTTGGAATCCTGGCTTCGGTGGTCATCACCGGGCTCACCGCTCCGGTGACGTTGCTCGGTATCGTCGCCGCCAACACCCTGCTGCCGTGGCTGGTGGGCCGTTACACCACCGCCCGTAAGGAACATGTGGAGGAGCTGCGCCGCCAGCGGGAGGCGACGCTGCGCGATGCGGAGGCCGAGATCGCCGCCGCGGTGACGAAGGAACGCGAGACGATCGCGGTCGAGCTGCACGACGTCATCTCCCACCACGTCGGCGCGATCGGTGTCCACACGACGGCGGCCCGGCTGAATCTCACCGGGACGGCCGTCCCCAAGGAGAGCCCGGTGCACACCTCGCTCGCCGCGGTACAGCAGTCAGGCCAGGCGGCCATGACGGACCTTCGGCGGCTGCTGTCCCTGCTGCACGACGGCGGCGACTCCACCGACCAGCCCGGAGTCACGATGCTGCCGGAGCTGTTCACCAACCTGCGCGCCTCGGGTCTGCACGTCACGTTCGTCGTGTACTGCTCACCGCCGCCCCTCACGAAGGAAGTCGACATCACGGTGTACCGGGTGGCACAGGAGATGATGACGAACGTTCTCCGGCACGGGGACGGGCGGGCAGCGCGGGTCGAACTCGACTGCCTGGACGGCTGCGTGGCCCTTACCGCCCGCAACCGTGTCGCCTCCCCGGCAGCGGACGCACCGCGCGCATCCTCACCGTCGGGGTCCGGGCTCGGCCTGCGCGGCATGCGCAAGCGGGCGGAGGCGCTGGGCGGGTCAGGGACCTTCGGCGTCACCCCGGACGGGGACTACTGGCAATCGAGCGTGACGATCCCGCTGGCAGGTGCCCGGTGACGCTGCGCATCGTGATCGCCGACGACCACGCCATGTTCCGCTCCGGCTTCCGGGCCGTGCTCGACGCACAGCCGGACATGGAATGCGTCGCTGACGTCGGCGACGGACACAGCGCCGTCGAGGCCGTTACGTCCCTAACGCCCGACCTCGCCGTCCTGGACGTCCGCATGCCCGGACTCGACGGGCTCGCCACCGCACGCCGCATCCGGGCCGCGGGACACCGGGACGTGAAGATCATCCTGCTCACCTCGTTCGGCACCGACGACTACCTGCGTTCGGCGCTGTCGGCGGGGGTCGCCGGCTTCGTTCTCAAAAGCCTGCCGCCCGACGAACTCGTGACCGCGATCCGCGTCGCGGCTCGCGGCGACACCTACCTGGATCCCTCCATCACCAGCCGCCTCGCGCCCCGGCTGGCCGACGCCCTCGCACCGGCTCTCCCCGCGCGTGACCGGGCGCCGGGCCTCGAACGTCTCACTGCGCGCGAACATGAGGTGTTCCTGCTCGTGGCCAGGGGATTCTCGAACGCCGAGATCGGCGACCAGCTGTACGTCGGCGAACAGACCGTCAAGACCCATGTCTCACGCGTCCTCGCCAAGCTCGGACTCCGGGACCGCGTCCACACCGTCCGGTTCGCCCACCACCACGGCCTCATCGAACCGCACGACACCTCGGGGCTGTGACCGGTGGTCGGTGCGCCGCTCGACCAACGCAGACACCGTCACGACCGCGGTGTTGCCGGACTTCCGGCTACGCGTCCCCACCCCTGTGCGCGACAGCCGTGCCTTCACCTTTGGCCGCACATGACGGTACGTGCGGTATGAGACCGCCATATCGAGCGTCGCTGCTGCCGCAGCGCTAACTGATCGTTTCAGAATGAAGTTCGTTGTGGGCTTGGCGGGCGGAGGTTGTGTCGGCAGGATGCGGTGTGTGTCCGCTGATCTTGTGCCTGATGACCTGTGGGAGCGAGTGGCTCCACTGTTGCCTCCTCGTCCCCCCCCAGGCGGCATCGGTATCCCGGTCGGTTGCCCGCAGATGACCGGGCTGCATTGCGGGGCATCGTCTACGTCTTGTCCAAGAGCGTGAGCTGGCGGGACGTTCCGGAGGTACAAGTGGGCTGCAGTGCGGTGACGGCCTGGCGGCGTCTGCGGGACTGGACCGAGGCCGGCGTCTGGCCGCAGTTGCATGAGGTGCTGCTGGCGGAACTGCGGGCTGCGGGTCTACTGGACATGGACGACGCCGCGATCGACGGTTCGCACGTCCGGGCGCTCAGAGGGGGCTCACACCGGACCTTCGCCGGTCGACCGGGCTCGGCCGGGCAGCAAGCACCACTTGATCGTCGACCGGCATGGCACTCCGCTGATCGTCTCGTTGACCAGTGGGAATCGTCACGATGTCACTCAGTTGATGCCCTTGCTGGACGCGATACCCCGTATCCGCGGAGTGCGCGGCCGACCACGTCACCGACCAGGCCGGCTGTTTGCCGACCGCGGCTACGACTACGACAAGTACCGCCGCCTTCTCCGGGCCCGTGGCATCACACCGAAGATCGCCCGCAAAGGCAGCGACCACGGATCCGGACTGGGAAAAACCCGCTGGGTCGTGGAGCGGACCTTCGCCTGGCTGCATCAGTTCAAACGACTGCGGATCCGCTACGAGATACGCGCCGACCTCCACCTCGGATTGCTCCAACTCGACTGCAGCATCCTCTGCTTGAGGCGACTCCGAACTTCATTCTGAAACGATCAGTTAGGCGACCGTGCAACCGGCGTTCCGGGCGACCGTGAGCGGGAGGGCGCCGATCGAAACAGGCTGGTCCACGATCACCAGCACGGTGCCGAACGTCGCGATCAGTTTGTCGAAGACGGCCCGCAGTTTCGGCTCACTGTGGGGCATGGCCTTGTCGAAGACCCTCTTGTCGGCCGGGGTGAGTCCGTGCCCGTGGTGGGCGCTCTTGCCGACGTCCATGCCAAGGAAGACGCCCACGTTGCCGGTGTCGAACATTGCACCCCTCAGCGGAGTTGACTCTGTCTTGCCTCGGGCATCGGTGTCGTACGCGGGCATCCACGTTATGCAGATCTCCCGCCGCGAGCTGTCCGGCATTGCGCCGGACCGGACGGTGGCCGGACCTCTCATCAGCGTCTCCGACGACACCTCTCGGGCCCGGTGACCCCCCAGGTCATCCGTTCGACAGGGGACACAATCAGGCCGGGCCCGGAGGTCATCGGCCCTCTTGCAGGGCCGCGAAGAAGATAACGGGGGGGCGTCCCGCACGGGGAATCTGATGGTCATGCGCCGTGCGATGTCACGTGGTCAGGCTACTCACAGCTGTCTGCGGGAGGTGACACCGAGCTTGCCGAAGACGTTCCGTAGGTGCCATTCGACGGTGCGCGGGCTGAGGAAGAGACGCGCGCCTATGTCGGGGTTGGTGAGTCCTTCCCGTACGAGTCTGACGATCTGCTGTTCTTTCGGGGTCAGATCGCTCCTGTCACCGCCGGAGTCCTCCGTGACCGTTTCTCCCAGAGCGGTCAGCTCGCGGGCGGCCCGCTGCGCGAAGCCCCGCATATCCATCGACGCGAACAGATCGTGGGCGGCGCGCAGTTGGTCCCGGGCGTCCTCACGGCGTCCGCTGCGGCTCAGCCACTCACCGTAGACGAGACGGGCGCGAGCTGATTCCCCGCGCAAACGGGTACGGCCGAGCGCCTCGATCGCCTGCCGATAGCAGGGTTCGGCCTGATCGTCGTCGCTGAGCAGCGCACGTGAACGGGCTTCGACACCCGACGCCCAGTCGCTACCGCTCGCCCGGGTCAACTCGGCGAGGCGGGCGAACGCGCCAGCGGCCCGTTCGGGACATCCGGTCCGGGCGGTGGCCTCCACATACTCCACAAGGGCCCATACCGGAATGCCCATCTCCAGCTGACTGCTGTAGTCACGGGTGGCCAGGTCGGCCGCCTCCGCCGCCTCCCTGTGCCTCCCGAGGCCGTTGTGGAGCAGGGCCCGGGCCCACCGGCTGACCACCGGGCCCACGCCTTCACCGCGGAGTTCCGCACCCTCGTCGGCCCGTGCGCCCAGTTCGACGCACTCCCGCTCCCGGCCCCGCCACGCGGCGACGAAGAGAGCGCCGTAGATCGGGGCGGCCGTGCCGATCGCTTCGGCGACGGTCTGCACCTCCTCCGCCAGCGCGTCGGCCTCGGCGAGTTCACCGTCGAGGACGTGCACCACGCACCGCATCGTCAGCGCGAAGGGCAGTGCTGTCGCCTGCCCGGCGTCGCGGGCGAGCCTGAGGTGCCGGGCGGCGAGCAACGACATCGTCTCGTGGTCCCACAACCCCACCGCGGTCACGCAGATCAGCCACAGCCAGCGCAGTCCCTCCTCCGGGGAGAGGCCGGGTTCCGCGAACGCTCGCAGAGCCCGCCGCAGACCGGGCACAGCCGTGGTGTGCCCGTCGAGGATGCGGACCGCCAGGCCGTCGAGCAGCAGGTCGGTGGGGCGGGACGGCTGCGGGGCCGGGAGGACGCTCGCCGCCTTCGCCGCCTGGTACTGACCGTCGGTACGGGCCTGGGGACCGGCGAAGATCGCCGCGTTGACGACCTCCAGATAGGCGTCCCGGGCAAGCGCGGCATCGTGCGCCGCGAGCCTGGCGCCGGCTTGGAGGAGAAGCCCGGGAGCCTCACTGCCCCGGTCCGAGACGAAGGCGATCCGGGCGCGGGCCAGCTCCACCTCGCCCCGACGGCGGTCGTCCAGGTCCCCGGCCCCGGCGACCGACAGCAGTCTCAGCGCCAGGTCGGGGTTGCCCGACTCGTGGGCGGCACGGGCGGCGGCCAGCGCCCGGTCCTGACGGCGGACGGGATCAGCGGTCAACTCCACGGCCCGGGCCAGCAGCGCCGCTGTCGCCGCGACACCGCCGCGTGCGTCCGCCCGCCCCGCCGAGCGTTCGAGTTCGGCCGCGACGGATTCGTCGGGACCGGCCGCCCCGTGCGCGGCGTGCCAAGCCCGGCGGTCGGGGTCGGCGACAGGGTCGGTGACCTCCGCCAGCACACGGTGGATCCTGCGCCGTTCCTCGGCCGAGGCCGCCCAGTAGACGGCCGAGCGCACCATCGGATGGAAGAACCGCACACGGTCACCGATCTTGATCAGACCGGCCGCCTCGGCCTCTGTCGCGGCGTCGTGGCCGAGGCCGAGGCGGTCCGTGGCACGCCAGAGGAGCGCCGGGTCACCGGTGGGCTCCACCGCGGCCGCGAGCAGGAACTCCCGTGCCCGGAGCGGCAGTCCACCGACTCTGCGCGCATACGCACGCTCGATGCGCTCCTCGATGGGCTGGGCGCTCGGCAGACCGAAACCGCCCGCGAGATCGACGGACGCGGTCATCCGCGGCAGCTCCCGCAGCGCGAGCGGGTTGCCCCGTGACTCGGCGACGAGCCGTCCGATCATCCGCTCGTCCCACAGCCCCGGCAGCACGGAGCGCAGCAAGGTCCGCGCGTCCTTCTCGGACAGCCCCTTGACGAGCATCTCGGGAAGACCGACGGGTTCGATGCCGCCCGGAGGGTCCTCCTCCGGAACCCGCACCGCGAAGACGAGGGCCACCGCCTCGGCGTGCAAACGTCGCGCCGCGAACGCCAGGGCCTGCATCGACGCTCGGTCCATCCACTGTGCGTCGTCCACGACACACAGCAAGGGCTGGGCGCGGGCGGCCTCGGACAGCAGCCCGAGGACGCCGAGGGCGACCAGGAAGCTGTTGGGCGCGTGTGTCGACCCCAGCCCCAGAGCTCCACCGACGGCATCGTGCTGCCCGGGCGGGAGTCGGTCGAGCAGGTCCGTCATGGGCGCGCACAGCTGATGCAGCCCCGCGTACGGGAGCTCCATCTCCGACTGGACACTGGTGGCGTGGGCCACCCGGAATCCCTGCGCCCGGCCCGTCAGGTACTCCAGCAGCCTGGTCTTGCCCACTCCTGGTTCACCGCGCAGGACCAGCACCCGGCTCTCACCGCCGCGCACGCCGTCCAGCACCCCGTCCAGCGCCTCACACTCGTGTCCTCGCCCCAGAACCAGTTCCCGAGTCATGCGTCGGCAGGCCTCCCCCTCAGGTCCCCGCGGCCCGGCGCCGTACCCGCCGGGAGGTCGCCGTCCGCGCACATCCGTTCCGGCGCACGGGGAGCTTTCGTTCACGCACGCCACCGGTCGGTGCCGCCCTGCACACAGTGCCGCCCCGGCCCTCGGCCCGGCGCCCGGGAAAACCCGGGTCCACCCCCGGGTGTCCCCTGGGAGTGACCGGTCGTGCGAAATGCGTCCGGTAGCGCGGCCGTCAGACGTCGGGCAGCGCGGCGCGGAGCTTGTTGCGCGACTTGACGTCGAGCTTGGTGAAGACCTTGCCCAGGTGCCACTCGACGGTGCGAGGACTGATGAACAGCGCGGCACCGATCTCGGAGTTCGTCATTCCGTCGGCTGCCAGCCGGGCGATCTGCCCTTCCTGAGCCGTGAGGACCTCGCGCACGCCACCGGTGTCGACCTGACGGGGCCGAAGCGTCTCGCCGGTTGCCACAAGCTCGCGCCGGGCGCGCTCGGCGAAGGCGACCGCCCCGAATCCCCGGAGCGCCTCGTGGGCGGTGCGCAGGTGTTGCCGCGCGTCGACACGACGGTTCTCGCGGCGAAGCCACTCGCCGTACAGCAGGTGCGTACGGGCGAGTTGGACAGCTATCCGGCTGCGGCCGAGCCGATCGACGGCCTCCCGGTACCACCGCTCGGCCTCCGGGCCGTCACTCAGCAGGGCTCGCGAGCGGGCCAGCACGCCGAGCGCCCAATCCGTATCGCTCGCGCCGGCGCGCTCCTCCAGCCTGCGCAGTGCCACCGCAGCCGTTTCGTGGACGCCGCTGCGAACGGCCGACTCGACGACCTCGGCCAGAGCGAACCCGACGACCGACATGTCCTCGTACTCCAGGACCTGTTCGCCGTGGGCCAGAGCGTCCTGGTAACGGCCGAAACCGTTGTACAGGACCGAGAGCAAGTAGTGTCCGAGACCGATGGCGCGCCCCTCGCCCCAGGAAACCGCCTCCTCGATGCCGCTCCGGATCACCGTTTCCGCCCGCGGGTCGCCGCTCCAGGCCATGAGCAGCAACGCGGGGTACGACATCGGCGAGTGGCCGGTCACCTCCATGATGGAGTCGGCCTCACCGACGAGCATCGCCGCGAGGCCGAAGTCACCGGCGTGCACATGCATGGCGGCGCGGTAACCGAGTGCCAGAGGGAGGAAGTTGAGCGCTCCGGCGTCACGGGCCGAGCGCACCGCGTGCGTGGTCAGCTCGTACCACGTCTCGTCGTCCCACAGATCGCCGGCGGCCAGCCACGTCAGCCACAGCCACCGCATGACATCGTCGCCGTCGGCCCCTGAGGCCTGCCGGAAAGCACTCAGCGCTGCCCTCAACGGCGGTGCCCCTCGGACGCAGCCGTCGGCGAACCAGGTCACCAGAGCGTCGAGCAGCAGATCCGAGGGGCGTGGAGGTCGCGCCCCGGGCGGTGCCGTACGGGCGGCCTCGGCGACCTCCCGGACATCGACATGATCAGGCAGGCGCCCGGCGAAGACCGCCGCCCCGATGGCATCGAGATAGGCCTCACGCGCCTGCGCCCCGTCGACCCTCGCCAGTCGGCCCGCCGCGTCGAGCAACAGGGGAAGAGCCTGACCGCCGCGTCTGCGCGCGAACACGATCTGGGCACGGAGCCAGGTCTGCCGGGCCTGCTGCGCTTCGTCCGGCCGGCTCAGCCGCGCGGCGGCGAGAAGTTCCAGCGCCGCGTCCGGGGAACCGGCGGCGAACGCGGCCTGCGCGGCTGCCGCGGCCCGCGTCGCGCGCCGCTCGGAATCAGGTGTCAGCTCCGTCGCACGTCTCAGGAACGCCGCCGCCGCGGCGATACCGCCGCGGGCCTCGGCCCGGCCGGCGGAGCGCTCCAGTTCCGCCGCCAGCTCCTCGTCCGGATCGAGGGCCGCATGGGCGCGGTGCCAGGCCTGACGATCGGAGTCGAGGACGGCGTCCGTCGCCTCGGCCAGCGCACGGTGCACATCCCGGCGGACCGTCGGATCGGCCCCGCGATAGGCGGCCGAGCGCACCAGTGGATGCCGGAACCGCACCCGCGTACCGAACTCGATCAGCCCCGCCGCTTCCGCCGCCACCGCGGCGTCGGGGGCGATGTCGAGCCGCTCGGCCACCCGCCGCAGCAATGGAGCGTCTCCCAGCGGCTCCGCTGCCGCCGCCAGCAGCAGCCGTTGCGCCGCTGCCGGCAGCGAGCCGATGCGTCGCAGATAACTCTCCTCGATCTGGCTCGCGAGCGGTCGCGTGTCCGGCCGCCCGAACCCGCCTGCCAACTCCGCCGCGCTCAGCCCCCGCGTCAGCTCCAGCAGCGCCAGCGGGTTGCCCCTGGTTTCGGCGACGATGCGGTCCCGGACGTGTTCGTCCAGCCGCCCGGGGACCACCGATTCCAGCAGGGCCCGCGCGTCGTCGTCGTGCAGCCCGCGGACCACGATCTCGCGCAGCCCACCGAAGTGGTCACCGGATGCGTCGGGCGTCGGCACACGCACCGCGAATACCAGCGCCACCCGTTCCGCCAGCAGCCGACGCGCGACGAAGGACAGCGTCTGGGCGGAGACCTGGTCGAGCCACTGTGCGTCGTCCACGACGCACACGATCGGCTGCTCCTCGGAAGCCTCCGCCAGGAGGCTGAGCACCGCCAGCCCCACCAGAAAACGATCCGGCGCGCTTCCCGCGCTCAGACCGAACGCGACGGCCAGCGCGGCACGCTGAGGAACGGGAATGCGGTCGAGGCTGCCCATCAGCGGCACGCACAGCTGATGCAGCCCGGCGTACGCCAGCTCCATCTCCGATTCGACGCCGACAGCCCGCAGGATCTGACAGCCCGTGGCGCTCGCCACCAGGTACTCCGTCAGGACCGACTTGCCGACTCCGGCCTCGCCGCGCAGCACGAGCACCTGTCCCTGGCCGGACCTGGCGCCGGCGATCACCTCGGCAAGCGCTCCGCACTCGGCACGTCGACCACGCAGCCCGCGACGAGGAGCGCTGCTCGTCATCCACCACCACCATGCAGTTCAGGGTGCCGAGCCTGATCAACTCAGGTCGTGCCCATCATGCATCAATATGCGTGGGGTGAACAAACATCCACAGCGCGGCGATCGCGCGGCGTTGCTGCTTGTCGCTGCGGGGTGCGGTCGGCAGCCGCCCGCTGCCCGCCGACCGTTCGGCGTGGGTCGGAGTCCGGCGGGCAGATCGCCTCAGTCGTCGCTCAGCGTAACCTGCGTCCTTTCGCGCGCATGCCCCATGTGACCCGCAGGATCCGTGGAAGCCGCAGGACCCGGCGGACCCGGCGGGACATCCGAGTGGCGGGGGAGGGCGCCTCGCGCCATCCCGCCGGACGATCCCTCCCGCAGGTAACGGAGCAGATCGTGGTCGGCCCCCTCGTTGATGCCCCCGTCGACGAGCGCCTGCACCGCGTGCCGAACGGTCTCGTCGACCAGTCGGCGCCCTCGCCGCAACGTCTCCCGTGCCACCGGGGTGAGGGATACGTCCACGCTGCGCCGGTCATGGGCCGCCGTCGAAGTGGTGATCAGCGCGCGGCTCTCCAGCCGGGTCACCAATCGGCTCGTGGCCGACTGGCTCAGCCCGATCTCGGCGGCCAGGTCCTGCAGATACAACCAGCCGTGCGCGGTGGCGGTGCCCTCCTGCAGCACCGTCAGCGCTTGGAACTCGCGCAGGCTCAGCCCGAAGTCCTCATGGAGCCGCCGCTCCACCGAGTTCTCGATCCTGCCGTGAAGACGGTCCAGTGCATTCCAGCGCGTGATCAGTGACGAGCCCCGGCTGGTCGTCGCTTCTGGCGGCTTCACCGGGCCGGCACATCGGCCGACTGCTCCCCGCGACGGGGGTTGCCACCCGTCACGAAGGCCTCGCGTGGCCGCTGCACCGAGGCCAGGGACACGACGTCCCTGCCGTACAGCACGGCGGTCGCCCACACGGCGAGTACCCTGACCTTGCGCTCCCAGGTGGGCACGGCGAGCACGTGGTAGCCGCGGTGCATGAGCCAGGCCAGGAAGCCCTTGACGACCAGACGCCGGTACTGGAAGATTCCGCGCCCCAGGCCCAGGGTGGCGACCACCCCCAGGCCGTGGTGCACGTAGTCCTTGGCGGTTCGTCCTCGCAGCGTCGCCAGGATGTTCCTCGCGAGCAGCCTGCCCTGGCGCACCGCGTGCTGGGCGTTGGGGACCGTGTACGCCCCCGGTCGGCCCGCCGCGAGGTCGGGGACCGCGGCGTCGTCACCGGCGGCCCACACGTCCTCCAGCGGAGCCTCCTGTGTTCCCACTCGCAGATCGGCGCGCACGGTCAGCAGACCGCGCTCGTCGACGGGCAGGTCCGTGTGGTTGTGCATGATCGGGTTGGCCGCGTTGCCGGCGGTCCACACGAGGAGCCCGGAGTCGAACTCCTCGCCGTTCGACAGCACGATGCGGCCGTGTTCCGCGGAGACGAGCTGGGTGTTGAGGTGCACCTGGGCTCCACGCCCCCGCAGTGCGCGCACCACCCAGGCGCCCGGCCCGTCGCCGACCTCCGGCAGGATGCGGCCGCGCGCCTCGACCAAGTGGAACCGCAGCTCGTCCGCGGACAGTTCGGGATAGTGGCGGAGCAAGGCGGTCGCCAGGGAGAGCAATTCCCCGAACCCCTCCACCCCGGAGAAGCCACCGCCGACGAACGTGACGGTGAGGAGCCTGCGCCGCTCGGGGCCTCGCGGGAGCGTCGCCGCGCGGTCGAACGAGGTGAGCAGCCGGTCGCGGATGGCGACGGCCTCCTCCACATGCTTGAGCCCGAACGCCTCCTCGCCGAGTCCGGGTATCGCGAAGGTCCGGGTGACGGCTCCGGCGGTGACCACCAGGACGTCGTAGGACAGTTCGTAGTCCGGACCGCTGTCCGGGCGGACGGTGACGGTGCGGTCGTGGTGACGGATGCCGGTCACCGTGCCGGCGACCAGTCGTGTGCGGTGCAGGTGCCGCCGTAGCGACACCGCCGCGTGGCGTGCCTCGATGGAGCCCGCCACGACCTCCGGCAGGAAGGGCTGGTACGTCATGTACGGCCGCGGGTCGACGACGGTGACCCGCGCCTCTCCTCGGCGCAGCTTCTTCTCCAGGCCCCACGCGGCGTAGAAACCCGCGTAACCGCCACCCACGATCAGGATCTCCCGCACGATGTCCTCTGTTCTCTCGGCTTCGTCCTTCTGACCGGACGGGCACCGTAGTTGTGACATCGACAACCGACCGCGGCGGAGAACGGTGTGACGGTGTCACAAGCACAGCACGGACGCTGTCTCCTACGGGTGAGCATCCCCACTGTCCGTCGAGTCGTCGTCCCCCGACGCAACCGTGAACCCGGTGGCCCGAGGAGTTACACGTGACCAGCACAGCGCAGCCACCCCAGTCCGGAGCCCGACCGGCTCATCCCGAGCATCTCGGGCACGTCATCTTCATCGCGGCGGCGGCCGCGATGGGCGGCTTCCTCTTCGGCTACGACAGTGCCGTGATCAACGGCGCGGTCGAGGCCATCCGTGACCGGTACGAGGTCGGCTCCGCGGCCCTGGCCCAGGTCATCGCCATCGCCCTGATCGGCTGTGCGATCGGTGCCGCGACCGCGGGCCGGATCGCCGACCGCATCGGCCGGATCCGCTGCATGCAGATCTCGGCGGTGCTGTTCACCGTCAGCGCGGTGGGCTCCGCCCTGCCCTTCGCCCTGTGGGACCTGGCGTTCTGGCGGGTCATCGGCGGTTTCGCCATCGGTATGGCCTCGGTCATCGGCCCGGCCTACATCGCCGAGGTCTCCCCGGCCGCCTACCGCGGACGGCTCGGCTCGTTCCAGCAGGCCGCGATC
This sequence comes from Streptomyces liliiviolaceus, assembly GCF_018070025.1. NCBI lineage: Bacteria > Bacillati > Actinomycetota > Actinomycetes > Kitasatosporales > Streptomycetaceae > Streptomyces > Streptomyces liliiviolaceus. Next base: position 4,519,771 of record NZ_JAGPYQ010000001.1, on the reverse strand, counting down.
GTCATCGGCATCGCCGTCTCGCAGCTCGTCAACTGGGGCATCCTCAACGCCGCCGACGGCGACCAGCGCGGCACCGTCATGGGCCTGGAGGCCTGGCAGGTCATGCTCGGCGTGATGGTGATCCCGGCCGTCCTGTACGGGCTGCTGTCCTTCGCGATCCCCGAGTCGCCGCGCTTCCTGATCTCCGCGGGGCGGCACGAGCGCGCCCGTGAGGTGCTGCGGGAGGTCGAGGGCGACCGCATCGACCTGGACGCCCGGGTCACCGAGATCGAGCAGGCGATGAAGAGCGAGCACAAGTCGACCTTCAAGGACCTCCTGGGCGGCACCTTCTTCTTCAAGCCGATCGTGTGGATCGGTATCGGGCTGTCGGTGTTCCAGCAGTTCGTCGGCATCAACGTGGCGTTCTACTACTCCTCCACGCTGTGGCAGTCGGTGGGCGTCGACCCGACGGACTCGTTCCTCTACTCGTTCACCACGTCGATCATCAACATCATCGGCACCGTGATCGCCATGATCTTCGTCGACCGGATCGGCCGCCGCCCCCTCGCCCTCATCGGCTCGGTGGGCATGGTCATCGGCCTCGGCCTGGAGGCCTGGGCGTTCTCCTACGACCTCGTCGACGGCAAGCTCCCCGCCACCCAGGGCTGGGTCGCGCTGATCGCCGCCCACGTCTTCGTCCTCTTCTTCGCCCTCTCCTGGGGTGTCGTGGTGTGGGTCTTCCTCGGCGAGATGTTCCCCAACAAGCTCCGCGCCGCGGCCC